>NZ_JBVJHR010000030.1:0-82573 GCF_055586705.1 Sphaerisporangium sp. NPDC049457
GGGGGGGGGGTGCTGTAGTGGGTTGTGGGGGGGGGGGGGGGGGGGGGGGGGGGGGGTTTGGGGGGGGGGGGGGGGAGGGGGGGGGGGGGGGGGGGGGGGCGGGGGGGGGGGGGGGGCCCCCCCCCCCCCCCCCCGTCACCGTACGACGCTTGCGATGACCGCGGTCACGACCTTGTGGACGGCCGCCTCCTGCGGCGGAGTGCCCTTGCGGTCGGCGAACAGCATGTGCGCGGCTCCGACGAGCATGGCCGCGAGCGTGTCGACGTCGGCGTCCGCCGCGACGCGGCCCAGTTCCCGCTCGGCGGCGAGGTAGGCCGCGATCATGATGGCGGCCTCGGTCAGCACCGGGACACCGGCCGGCCAGGCCTCGCGCAGCCGGGCGCGCAGCTCGTCGCGGGAGGTGACCAGGCCGACGATCGCCACGGCCACCGACTCGAACAGCGCGGTCAGCGCGCTCGTGAGGTTGCCGGCGACGTCGCCCGTCCCGGCGCGCTCGCGCAGGGCGGCCGTCTGCTCGTCCATGCGGTTGATGCTGTCGAGCACGAACTCGGCGAGGAACCCGTCGAAGTCGGGGAAGTGCCGGTGCAGCACGCCCTTGGCGCAGCCCGCCTCGGTGGTGACCGCCCGGCTGGTCAGCGCGCTCGGCCCGTCTCGCAGCAGGACGCGCTCCGCGGCGCCGAACAACTGCTCGCGCACGTCGCGGATGTGCACTCCCGTCGGCATGGGCACCCTTCTTTCCGGCCGGCCGGCCCACCCGGTTGTCGAGTGGGCAAGTGCCCACTATGGTGGGCATGTGCCCACTCTACCGCAGGCGGGAACGCCTTTCCCTGAGCAGGAACCCCATCAAGCCCGGGAGGTGGCGGAGTCGTTCGGCGTGGACGCCGAACGCTACGACCGCACTCGGCCGCACTACCCCGAGGCCATGGTGAGCCGCATCGTCGCCGCCAGCCCCGGGCCCGACTTCCTGGACGTCGGGATCGGCACCGGCATAGACGCCCGGCAGTTCCAGGCCGCCGGCCGCAAGGTGCTCGGGGTCGAGCCCGACGCGCGGATGGCCGACTTCGCGCGGCGGAGCGGCATCGAGGTCGAGGTGGCGACGTTCGAGGCGTGGGACGCCGCCGGCCGGACCTTCGACGCGGTCACCGCCGGGCAGTCGTGGCACTGGGTGGACCCGGTCGCCGGCGCCGCCAAGGCGGCGCGGGTCCTGCGTCCCGGCGGGCGGCTCGCCGTGTTCTGGAACGCGCTGGAGCTCCCGCCCGACCTCGGCGAGGCGATCATGGAGGTCTACCGCCGGGTCATGCCCGACTCGCCGCTGCACCAGCGCGTGTCGTCCGCCGCCGACGCGTACCCGATGATGTGCGACAGGGCGGCCGACGGCATCCGGCGGGCGGCCGCGTTCGGCGAACCGGAGCAGTGGCGATTCGACTGGGAGCAGTACTGCACCCGGGACGAATGGCTGGACCAGGTGCCCACCACCGGCCTGCACACCCGGCTCCCACCGGCCACGTTGCGCGAGGTGCTCGCCGGCATGGGCGCCGCCATCGACGCGCTGGGCGGCGGCTTCACGATGCGCTACGCCACGCTGGTCGTCACCGCCGCGCGTACCGGCGACGCCTGATCCGGGCTTCGGGAGCAGGGGCCGCGCAGGAACGGGGCGACGCCCCCAGGCCGCGAAGTCGGACGGCATGTCGCGACGTTAGGGGGTGAACGCCGCCCGGCGCGGCACTAGACTGGGATCGTTCGTTGTCTTGGGCAGTTCGTGTTTATGAAGGTAGGTCTTTCCGCCATGACCACACCCGAGACTTCGACCGCCGCCGATGAGCTGCGCAGGGCAGGCCTGCGGGTGACGGCCGCCCGCGTCGCACTGCTCGAGACCGTCCGGAACGGTGACCACCTCGGCGTCGAGGCGCTCGCCTCCGGGGTGCGCGATCGCGTCGGCCACGTCTCCCTGCAGGCCGTGTACGAGGCTCTCCACGCGCTCACCGCGGCGGGCCTGGTCAGGCGCATCGAACCGGCCGGCAGCCCGGCCCGGTACGAGGGACGCGTCGGGGACAACCATCACCACCTCGTGTGCCGGTCGTGCGGTGTCGTCGCCGACGTGGACTGCGCGACCGGCCAGGCGCCCTGCCTGACCGCGTCCGACGACCACGGCTTCTCGATCGACGAGGCCGAGGTCATCTACTGGGGCCTGTGCCCCGGCTGTTCCACCGCCCGCAGCTCCTGAGCACTGTGATCCCTAGTCCGGAAGGATTCCATGTCCGAGAACCATGACGCAATCGTCACCGACGCCAAGACGGAGGGCGAAGGCGGCTGTCCGGTCGCCCACGAGCGCGCCCCGCACCCGACTCAGGGCGGCGGAAACCGCCAGTGGTGGCATGACCGTCTCAATCTGAAGATCCTCGCGAAGAACCCCGCCGTGGCCAACCCCCTCGGCGACGGGTTCAACTATGCCGAGGCGTTCAAGACCCTCGACCTTGCGGCCGTGAAGCGGGACATCGCCGAGGTGCTGACGACCTCGCAGGACTGGTGGCCGGCCGACTTCGGCCACTATGGCCCGTTCATGATCCGCATGGCGTGGCACAGCGCGGGCACCTACCGGATCAGCGACGGCCGCGGCGGCGCGGGGGCCGGCCAGCAGCGCTTCGCCCCCCTCAACAGCTGGCCGGACAACGGCAACCTCGACAAGGCCCGCCGCCTGCTGTGGCCGGTCAAGAAGAAGTACGGCCAGAAGATCTCGTGGGCCGACCTCATGATCCTCACCGGCAACGTCGCCCTGGAGACGATGGGCTTCAAGACCTTCGGCTTCGCCGGCGGCCGCGAGGACGTCTGGGAGCCCGACGAGGACGTCTACTGGGGTCCTGAGTCGACCTGGCTCGGCGACCAGCGCTACACCGGCGACCGCGAGCTCGAGACGCCCCTCGCCGCGGTGCAGATGGGCCTCATCTACGTCAACCCGGAGGGCCCGAACGGGAACCCCGACCCGCTGGCCTCGGCCCGCGACATCCGTGAGACGTTCCGCCGCATGGCGATGAACGACGAGGAGACCGTCGCGCTGATCGCGGGCGGCCACACCTTCGGCAAGACCCACGGCGCCGGCCCGGCCGACCACGTCGGCCCCGACCCCGAGGCCGCCTCGATCGAGGAGCAGGGCCTCGGCTGGAAGAACTCCTTCGGCACCGGCAAGGGCGCCGACACGATCACCAGCGGCCTTGAGGGCATCTGGACGCCCACCCCGGTGACGTGGGACAACTCCTTCCTTGAGACGCTGTTCGGCTACGAGTGGGAGCTGACCAAGAGCCCCGCCGGCGCGCACCAGTGGAAGCCGAAGGACGGCGCCGGCGCCGGCACCGTCCCGGACGCCCACGACCCGTCGAAGCGTCACGCCCCGACGATGCTGACGGCCGACCTCGCGCTCCGGTTCGACCCGATCTACGAGCAGATCTCGCGCCGCTTCCTTGCGAACCCCGACGCGTTCGCCGACGCCTTCGCCCGGGCGTGGTACAAGCTGACCCACCGCGACATGGGCCCGATCGTGCGCTACCTCGGCCCGGAGGTCCCCGACGAGGTCCTGCTGTGGCAGGACCCGCTGCCGCCGCTGACGCACGAGCTCGTCGACGCCGGCGACATCGCCTCCCTCAAGGAGCGCATCCTCGCCTCGGGGCTGCCGGTGTCCCAGCTGGTGTCCGCCGCGTGGGCGGCGGCCTCGTCCTTCCGCGGCAGCGACAAGCGCGGCGGCGCCAACGGCGCGCGCATCCGCCTTGAGCCGCAGAGCGGGTGGGAGGTCAACGACCCCGACCAGCTCGCGACGGTGCTGCGCGCCCTGGAAGAGGTCCAGCAGGCCTTCAACGCCGCCCAGAGCGGCGGCAAGCGGGTCTCGCTCGCCGACCTGATCGTGCTCGCCGGGTGCGCCGCGGTCGAGCGGGCCGCCAAGGACGCCGGCGTCGAGGTGGAGGTCCCCTTCACCCCGGGCCGCGTGGACGCCTCGCAGGAGCAGACCGACGTCGAGTCGTTCGCCGCGCTGGAGCCGGCCGCCGACGGGTTCCGCAACTACCTCGGCAAGGGCAACCGGCTGCCGGCCGAGTACCTGCTGCTCGACCGGGCCAACCTGCTGACGCTGAGCGCCCCCGAGATGACCGTCCTCGTCGGCGGCCTGCGCGTCCTGGGCGCGAACCACCGGCAGTCGCCGCTGGGCGTTCTCACCACGACGCCGGGGACCTTGACCAACGACTTCTTCGTCAACCTGCTCGACCTGGGCACGACGTGGAAGGCGACGTCCGGGGACGCGAACACCTTCGAGGGTCGCGACGCCGCCACGGGCGAGGTCAGGTGGACCGGCAGCCGCGCCGACCTCGTCTTCGGCTCGAACTCCGAGCTGCGCGCGCTCGCGGAGGTCTACGCGAGCGACGACGCCAAGGAGAAGTTCGTGAAGGACTTCGTCGCGGCGTGGGACAAGGTCATGAACCTCGACCGGTTCGACCTCGTCTGATCGCCGCGTCCAGGCCGGCCCGCGCGGCCGGCCTGGACGCCGCCGCCGGGGATGGAGAGCAATCCGATGATTGCGTGCGCGGGATATCTGCTGGAATAAATATCAGGCGTATGCAATTATCATCAGCGTTGTCACATCATCGCGGGCGGGTGACCCGCCCCCTCCCGACGGCCGGCCGCACAGGCGAGCACAAGGAGTCTCCACATGACCTCGCTGTTCACTCCGCTGACCCTTCGGTCGCTGACCATCCCCAACCGCATCTGGATGGCGGCGATGTGCCAGTACAGCGCGGATCCGGAGGAGGCGACGGCGGGCGTCCCGACCGACTGGCACTTCGCCCACCTCGCCGCGCGCGCCTCCGGCGGGACCGGCCTGATCGTCACCGAGGCGACCGCCGTCAGCCCCGAGGGCCGGATCTCCCCCTATGACCTGGGCATCTGGAACGACACCCAGGTGGCGGCGTTCCAGCGCATCACGGCCTTCCTGCGGTCACAGGGCGCCGTCGCGGCCATCCAGCTCGCCCACGCGGGACGCAAGGCGTCCACCGAGCGCACCTGGGTCGACGGCGGGCGCCCGATCGCCCCGGACGAGCCGTACGGCTGGACCCCGCTGGCCCCCAGCGCCATCCCGTTCGCGCCCGGGTCGACGACGCCCGAGGAGCTCACCGCCGACCGCATCGCCGCGATCGTCCAGGAGTTCGCCGACGCCGCCCGGCGCTCGCTGGAGGCCGGATTCCAGGTCGCCGAGATCCACGGCGCCCACGGATATCTGATCAACCAGTTCCTCTCCCCGCACAGCAACCACCGCACCGACGAGTACGGCGGCTCGTTCGAGGGCCGTACCCGTTTCGCCCTGGAGGTCGTCGACGCCGTACGGGCGGTGTGGCCGGAGGAACTGCCGGTGTTCTTCCGGGTCTCCGCGACCGACTGGCTCACCGAGAACCCCGAGGACGACCGCGACGGCTGGACCGCGGCCGACACCGTCCGTCTCGCCAAGGAGCTGCACGCCCGCGGCGTGGACCTGATCGACGTCTCCAGCGGCGGCGTCGCCCCGCGCGCCAAGGTCGTGACGGGCCCCGGCTACCAGGTGCCCTTCGCCGAGCAGGTCCGCAACGACGCCGGAGTGCCCGCCGCGGCCGTCGGCATGATCACCGAGCCCGCGCAGGCCCAGGAGATCGTCGCCTCGGGCCAGGCGGACGCCGTCCTGCTGGGCCGCGAACTCCTGCGCGACCCCTTCTGGGCCCGCCGGGTCGCGAACGAGCTCGGAGGCCAGGTCGCCACCCCCGTCCAGTACCACCGCGCCTGACCGCTTCGTTCAGAAACGCTTCGTTCAGAAACGCTTCGGTCAGAAACGCCGGGAGCGGCGCATGGACGACGGGCGGCCGTCGGGGTCGACGGCGAGCCGGTAGAGGGGCGCGGCGAGCATCCTGCGGAACCGGGTCAGCTCGGGGACCAGGTGCGGGCGCAGCCGCCCCGGCGGGCGCGGGCCCTTCCGGCCGCCGTCGTACCAGGCCTGGAGCCTGGCCGCCGACGCGGCGAAGGCGTCGAACGCGGCCACGGGATCACATAGTCCGTCCAGCTCCGCACCGGCGTCGGGCAAATCCAGATGCTCGGCCATGAGCGTCAGCCGCAGCTCACGGGCGAACCTGGCGGCGCCGTGCGGCGGACGCGGATCCTCCCGTTCGTCCAGGACGGCGCAGCTCAGCTCCGAGTCGTTCGTCCACGAGCGCAGGTTGACGTTGTCGGACCCGACCGAGGCCCACACGTCGTCGACCACGCAGGCCTTGGCGTGGACGTAGACGGGGGTGCCCTCACGGTTCTCCAGATTGTAGATCGCGACCCGGTCGCCGCCCGCCGTGAGCAGCCTGTCCAGCGCCTCGACCCTGCCGATCAGGCTCGCGGGCCCGGCCAGCCAGCCGTCCTGGTCGGGATGGCGCGGGACCACGATCACCATCCGCAGGCCGGGCTCCCGCTCCAGCGCCTGAGCGAACGGCTCGATCACGTCCGTGGACCACAGGTACTGGTCCTCCAGGTAGACCAGCCTGCGGGCCCTGCCCAGCACCTTGTGGTAGGCCTGCGCGACGCTCCGCTCGCCCTGCGGCGCGAACGGGTAGGCGCTGTGCCGGGCGGGATAGGTGCGAAGGACCTGCACGGCGTGCGTGCCCGCCGGCGGCGGAGGCGGGCCCGGCTCGGGCAGCGGGGGCGCGTCGTCCAGCTTGGCGAAGTGGTCGCGCAGCCGCCGCAGCGGATCCCTGGTCGCGGGAGCGGGGTCCTCCCAGCGCTCGCGGAACACCTTCTCCACCTCCGCGACCGCCGGGCCCCGGATGGCGACCTGGACGTCGTGCCACGGCGGCCGCTCGCCGTACGCCTCCGGCATCGGGCAGGTCTGGGGGTCGCCCAGGTGGTCGCCGTCGTCGCGGCGGCTGTGGCACAGGTCGATGCCGCCGACGAACGCGACGTCCTTGACCGGGTCGCCGTGCCGGAGGATGACGAACTTCTGGTGGTGCGAGCCGCCCGGCCTGGTCCGCGTGTCGAGGATGGCCTGCCCGCCGGCCGCCTCGATCCCCTCGCCCAGGTGCCGGTTCTCGGCCGAGCTGAAACGCAGTCTGTCCAGGTGCGAACGCCAGATGAGCCCCCTGACCACCGCTCCCCTGCCCGCCGCGGCCGCCATCGCTTCGCCGACGCCCGGCCCGCCTTCGGTGAGCCGCTCGTCCGGATCGCCCCGCCAGTCCGCGAAGGCCAGCAGGTCACCCCGCCGCAGCCCTTCGAGGCAGGTCTTCAGCTCGGCGAAGTAGGTCGCGCCGTGGACGAGCGGGCGCACGTCATTGCCCGTGGTCCAGGCGTCGAGCCTGGTCGCGGGATTGCCTCTCTCCTCGTCGGTGAGGAACCAGTCCTGGATCCGCATTCGCTCCCGGCTACCCACCGCGGCCCCGATCAGTCCTCCGGCGCCGGCCGCGGCCCGGGCGTCCGTTAAATGAGTTGCCGGGCGCCGCACGCGTCACGATGATGACGGCCATGGCGACACGACGACGAGCCGACATGTTCACCGCGGACGGCAAACCCTCCGACGACGACCCTCGCGAGAACGGGCCCACGCTGGGCGACGAGCGCACCACGCTGGTCGAGGCCCTGCGCACCGGGCGTCTCACCCTGGAGCTGAAATGTGCCGATCTTGACGCGGAGGCCATGGCGCGGCGTTCGGTGGAGCCGTCGACGATGTCGCTGCTGGGGCTGGTACGGCACCTCGCCGAGGTCGAGCGCGCCACGTTCCGGGTGCTGATGGCGGGCCAGGACGTGCCCAAGCTGTACTGCTCCGAGACCGACCGTGACGGCGATTTCGACGGCGCCGTCCCCGACCCCAAGGTGGTCGCCGAGGCGTGGGACGCGTGGCGCGCGGAGGTCGCCTTCGCCGAGCGGTTCGTGGCCGAGGCGCCCAGTCTCGACATCACCGCCGACGACTCGGCGAACCTGCACGGCAGCGGCGGGGCGCAGATGTCGCTGCGCGAGGTGCTGGTCGGGATGGTGTGGGAGTACGGCCGCCACATGGGCCACGTCGACCTGTTGCGCGAGCGCATCGACGGACGCATCGGCCAGTGACGGCCTCGCCCTGCCGGCAGAGGTGAGAGCCCCGGTCAGGGCTAGGCGTCCTTGGTGAGAGCGCCGGTCAGTACGGCTAGCCCTCCTTGGTGAGGGCTCGGCTGATCACCAGACGCTGGATCTGGTTGGTGCCTTCGACGATCTGCAGCACCTTGGCCTCGCGCATGAGGCGTTCGGCGGCGAAGTCCTCGACGTAGCCGTAGCCGCCGAGAACCTGCACGGCGTCGGTGGCGACCTTCATCGCGGCGTCGGTGGCGAACAGCTTGGCCATCGCGGCGCGGGTGCCGTACGGGCGGCCCGCGTCGCGCAGGCGTGCCGCGTCCAGGTACAGGGCGCGGGCGGCGGCGATCTGGGTGGCCATGTCGGCGAGCATGAAGCCGAGGCCCTGGAAGTCGGCGATGCGGGTGCCGAACTGGCGGCGTTCGCGGGCGTAGGCGGTGGCGGTGTCCAGGGCCGCCTGGGCGACCCCGACGGCGCAGGCGGCGATGCCGAGCCGTCCCCCGTCCAGGGCGGCCATGGCGATGCGGAAGCCCTCCCCCTCGCTCCCGATCAGCGCCTCGGGGCCGAGCCGTACCCCGTCCAGCCGCACCTGGGCCGTCGGGGACGAGCGCATGCCCATCTTGCGCTCCGGCCGCCCGAACGACAGCCCCGGCGTGCCGGCCGGCAGGTGGAAGCACGAGATGCCCCGGGCGCCGTCGCCGGAGGTGCGCGCCATCAGGGTGTAGAAGTCGGCCACGCCGCCGTGGGTGGTCCACGCCTTGACGCCCTCCACGGTGTAGCCGCCGTCCGCGGCCTCGGCCCGGGTGGTGAGGGCGGCGGCGTCCGAACCCGACTGCGGTTCCGACAGGCAGTACGCGCCGAGCAGCTCGCCGCCGATCAGGCCGGGCAGCAGGGCCTCGCGCTGTTCGTCGCCTCCGTAGGCGGCGACGGGGAAGCACGACAGGGTGTGAACGGAAACGCCGAGACCGACGGCGAGGAACGCGCCCGCCAGCTCCTCCACGACCTGCAGATACACCTCGTACGGCTGGGCGGCGCCGCCGTGCTCCTCAGGGTAGGGCAGGCCGAGCAGGCCCGAGCGGCCCAAGGTGGCGAACAGGTCGCGGGGGAAGCGGCCCTCGGCCTCGTCGCCGGCCGCGCGCGGCGCTATCTCCTTGGCGATGATGTCGCGGACCAGGTCCAGCAGGTCGTGGGCTTCGGGGGTGGGCAGGGCGCGGTCGACCGCCATGGGAGCACTCCGGTCACAGGGGGGCGGGGAAGAGGGAGGCACGGAAGAGGGCGCGGCGTCCCGCCGGGCGGCGTCCCGCGGAGGAGGTCCGCTGGAGCCGGCCCACCGCCGGGCGGCCTCCCGAGGAGGCCGCGGGGCGGGAACGGGGCGCGACGGTGGGCACGGTGCCGCCGGTCAGACCACGACGAGGCCGTGGGGCTGGTTGTTGAGGCGCTCCGCGCCGGTCTCGGTGCACACCACGATGTCCTCGATGCGCGAGCCGTGGCGTCCGGGCAGGTAGATGCCCGGCTCGACGGAGAAGGCGAACCCGGGCGCCAGCGCCTCGGTGTTGCCCGAGACGATGTAGGGCTCCTCGTGGGTCTCCAGCCCGATGCCGTGACCGGTGCGGTGGATGAACCGCTCGCCGTACCCGGCGTCGGTGATGATCTCGCGGGCGGCGGCGTCGACCGCCTCGCACGTCACGCCCGGCCGTACGGCCGCGCAGGCGGCCTCCTGGGCGTCGCGCAGCACCTGGTAGTAGGCCGAGAAGTCGGCGGGCGGCTCCCCCACGCTGTAGGTGCGGGTGGAGTCGGAGCAGTAGCCGCTCGGCATCTGGCCGCCGATGTCGACGACCACCGGGTCGCCGGCCTGGATGACCCGGTCGGACAGCTCGTGGTGCGGGCTCGCGCCGTTGGGGCCCGAGCCGACGATGACGAAGTCGACGGTGGCGTGACCGGCGGCGAGGATGGCCTCGGCGATGTCCCTGCCGACCTCGCGCTCGGTGCGGCCGGGCCTGAGCAGCTGCGGCACCTGCGCGTGGACGGCGTCGATGGCGGCGCCTGCCTCGCGCAGCGCGGCCACCTCGGCGGGGCTCTTGCGCATGCGCAGTTCCCTGAGCACCGACCCGGCCAGCACCTGCTCGGCGCCCGGCATCGCCGAGCGGAAGCGCAGGGACTGCATCGCCCACATGCGGTCGGCGAGGCCGACGGTCGCCACCTGGCCGACGCGGCGGGCGACCAGCGCGTACGGGTCGTCGGTCTCGTCCCAGGCGACGAACTCAAGGCCCAGCCGGGAGGCCGGGGAGTGCTCGGCGGCGGCGAGTTCGAGCCGCGGCACCACCATGAACGCCTCGCCCTCGGCGGGCACCACCAGGCAGGTGAGCCGCTCCAGCGGGAGGGCGTCGTAGCCGGTGACGTAGCGCAGGTCGGGGCCGGGGGTCAGCAGCAGGGCGTCGATGCCGGCGGCGGCGGTGGCGGCGCGCACGTCGGCCACGCGGGTCACCGGGTAGAGGTCCAGGGACGTCGTTGTCACATCGACCAATGTATTCCACCGGTATCTGACCCGTTCGCACCCCCTGTCCCACCCGCACTCGCCCGGAAGGCCGCAGGGGACTCCGTCCTGGGCGGGCGCGAGTGCTGGGAGGATGGGCCCATGCCAGGGTTGATGCTGCTCGACACCCCATCGCTGTACTTCCGCGCCTACTACGGCGTCCCCGAGTCGATGACCGCCCCGGACGGCATGCCGGTGAACGCCGTCAGAGGGCTGATCGACATGATCGCCACGCTGGTGCGCGCCCACGCGCCCGACGAACTGGTGGCCTGCATGGACGCCGACTGGCGGCCGGCGTTCCGCGTCGCGGCGATCCCCTCCTACAAGGCGCACCGGGTCGCGACCGGCCACGAGGAGGAGGTGCCCGACACCCTGGCCCCGCAGGTGCCGGTGATCGAGCGGGTGCTCGACGCGGTCGGCATCGCCCGTGTCGGCGTGCCGGGGTACGAGGCCGACGACGTCATCGGCACCTACACCGCCCGCGCCACCGGCGCGGTCGAGATCGTCACCGGCGACCGCGACCTGTTCCAGCTGGTCGACGACAAGCGGCCGTGCCGCGTCCTCTACACGATCAAGGGCATCCGCAACCTGCAGGCGATCGACGAGGCGCAGGTCAGCGCCAAGTACGGCATCCCCGGCCGCGCGTACGCCGACTACGCGACCCTGCGCGGGGACCCGAGCGACGGGCTGCCCGGCGTGCCGGGGGTCGGCGACAAGACGGCCGCCGCCCTGATCACCCGGTTCGGCTCGCTGGAGGCCGTGCTCACCGCCCTGGACGACGGCGTCACCGACGGCTTCCCGGCCGGCAGCCGCCTCAAGCTGGCCAAGGCCCGCGACTACCTGGCGGTGGCGCCCGCGGTCGTCAAGGTCGCCCACGACGCGCCGCTGCCGGAGGTCCCCATCACCCGGCCGGCCGCGGCGCGCGACCCCGAGGCGCTGGTGGCGCTGGCCGACCGCTATGGCTTGGACGGTCCGCTGAACCGGCTGCTCACCGCGCTTGCCCCATAAGATCCTCCATTGTGAGTCATAGAACGATTCATGTGTCCGACGCTCCCCGGCTCGCCGAGGGCTTCGAACGCATCCGCGATGAGCTGCGACTGCCCGAGGAGTTCCCCCGGCCGACGCTGGAGGAGGCCGACCGGGCGGCGGCGGCGCCGTTGCCGTCCCTGCCCGACCGCACCGACCTGCCGCTGCTGACCGTCGACCCGCCGGGGTCGATGGACCTGGACCAGGCGCTGTGCATCGAAGAACGGCCCCGGGGTTTCCGGGTGTGGTACGCGATCGCCGACGTCGCCGCCTTCGTGCGGCCGGGCGGCGCGATCGACGGCGAGGCGAGACAGCGCGGCGAGACGCTGTACCTGCCCGACGGGCGCGTCCCGCTGCACCCGCCGGTGCTGTCGGAGGCGGCGGCCAGCCTGCTGCCGGGCGTCGTCCGGCCGGCGGCGCTGTGGTGCGTCGACCTGGACGCCGACGGCGTCACCATCGGGGCCGACGTGTCACGGGCGCTGGTGCGCAGCCGCGAGCGGCTCGACTACGACTACGTGCAGGCGGCGGTGGAGACCGGCACGGCCGACGGGACGCTGCGGCTGCTGCCCGTGGTGGGCGAATTGCGCCTGGCCCTCGAACGGGAGCGCGGCGGGGTGTCGCTGCCCACCCCCGAGCAGGAGGTGGTCGCGCACGGCGACGGCTACCGGGTGGAGTTCCGCACGCCGCTGCCGGCCGAGACGTGGAACGCGCAGATCTCCCTGATGACCGGCATGGCCGCGGCGGCGATGATGCTCGACGCCGAGATGGGCGTCCTGCGCACGCTGCCGCCCGCCCCGCCGGAGACCGTCGCGCGGGTGCGCAGGATCGCCACGGCCCTCGGGGTGAGCTGGCCCGGCGGCGCGGGCCTGGGAGAGGTGGTGGCGGGCCTGGACCCGAAGACGCCCGCGAGCGCCGCGTTCCTGAAGGAGGCGACGGTGCTGCTGCGCGGCGCCGGGTACACCGCCTTCAACGGCGAGCCGCCCAGGGACGCCGTGCACGCCGCCGTCGCCGCGCCGTACGCGCACGTGACCGCTCCCCTGCGCCGCCTGGTCGACCGGTACGGCACCGAGGTGTGCCTGGCCGTCGCGGCCGGGGTGGCGGTTCCCGAACCGGTCCAGGAGGCCCTGTCGACGCTGCCGGCGCTCATGGCGGGCGGCGGGCGCCGCGCGTCCGCCGCCGAGCGGGCCTGCCTGGACCTGGTCGAGGCGTTCGTGCTGCGCGACCGGGTCGGCCAGGCCTTCGACGCGGTCGTGGTGGACGTCGAGGAGGGCCGGCCGGGAGGCGTCGTCCAGGTCGCCGAGCCCGCCATCGTGGCCCGGTGCGACGGCGAGAACCTGCCGCTGGGCGAGAAGGTGCGGGTGCGGCTGACCCGCGCCGACCTGCTCACCCGCGAGGTCCGCTTCAGCATCGCCTGATAGAGGTGCCGTCCTGATGCTCAACTGACAGGAAAGGACTCCTGGACGTCGGCCACCATGATGCTCAGGGTCACGCTGTTGGTTCTGCCTCCTCGGGAGTGGTGGCCAGGCGAGCGAGGAAGGGAGAACGACCGCGGAAACCGCGGTGGAAGCGCCCAGCCGGGCCTGCGCCGAGGAACTCTTCCAGCCACGCCATGTGTTCGATCTTCTCGTTGCGGATCGCCTGGGCCAGGAGACAAGTGCGCTGATCTCTGCCTTCGGTGAGGTCGCACAGGCCGTCATATGGGTGGACGGCACGTCGTACGTCCTCGACGAGTGTCGTCACCGGATCGCGTACGTCGGCCGTGGTGTCCTCTGGCCGTGCGAGCCTGCTTTCCAGGAACTGCCGGATGTCCTCGGGGAGCCTTCCGTCCAGCTCGTAGATGCGGCTGACGAGCGCGTCGAAATGGTGTCGATCCTCATCGCGGATGTCTTTGAGAATCTGGCGCAGTTCCTCATCCGCGAAACCGAGCGGATGAACCGTCAGGATCGTGTAACGGTAGACGGCGCTCAACTCCACTGCGGCAGCGGAGGCGAGCCGCCCGATCAAGATGTTCACATCGACACCCGCTCGCTCGACGACTTCGCGCGCGCTGATCATGGTCTGCTCCAGGCGGTCAGGTGAGGGAGAGTTCCAGCGGGGCGCGTTCCTTGGGGTTGAGCGCGAGGAAGGCCACCCCGGCCAGGGCGCCGCCCACCAGTTCGGCCAGGAGCCAGATCCAAATCTTGTCCCAGGCGAACAGCCCCATGGAGGCGGCGCCGACGGCCACGGCCGGGTTGAAGGCCCCGCCCGAGATGCCGCCCACCGCGAACGCGCCGGCCGCCACGGTGAACCCGATGGCCAGACCATAGAAGCTGTTACCCGGGTGATCCCTGCTGGTGGCCGAGTTCAGCACCACATACGCGAGCGCGAAGGTGAACAGCGCCTCGGCCAGCAGCGCGGCCACCAGCCCTCGGCCTGAGGGCGACAGCACCGGCACCCTGCTGGGATTGACGATGTAGGAAGCGGTGAGCGCGGCGACAACGCCTCCGGCCAACTGGGCGATCCAGTACGGGACGGCGTCTGACAGGTTGATCCGGCCGCGGAGCAGCACGGCCAAGGTCACGGCGGGATTGTAGTGCGCGCCGGAGACGTGTCCTCCGGCGTACACCATGACCATCAAGATCGCGCCGATGGCCACCGGCGCCAGGGGTGTATTGGTCAAGACCGTGGCACCGACCGTGAGAATTAGGAAGAACGTTCCGATGAACTCCGTGATGTAGCTGCGCATAGACAGTCCTCTCAGCTTGTGGACCGAGACCGATCACGCTCCGCGGCAGCGCATCCAGATCGTGCCATGCGCCTCGGCCCCTGGAGATTGCGGAGCGCTTACGGCTCCTTACGGCTCCTTACGGCCCGCCGAGCCGGAAATGAGCGCCTTGCAAGATGGCCCGGCATCCGCTGAAATGCGCGCCTCGATCACTGCCACCCGTGCGCTGCGGATCGAACACCATGCCGTCGCTGGTGAACCCTCGGGCCAACCCCCAAGGGCCTGTGCCGGCCGGGAGCCGCCGCGATGCCGGCCGCCCGCCGGTCCCCCGCGACGTTCCTGCTGCTGCCGGCGCGCCGCAGGTCTGGCGGCGCCCCGGCGAACCGGCTCGCCGGAGTCCCCGGCCCGCTCGCCCCCGCGGCGCGGGCGGACCGGGAACGGCCCCGGCCGGGCCGGGCGGCCGCCCGGTCAGACGACGGAGGAGTAGGCGACCACGCCCCGGCGCAGCGCGTCGATGGCCTTGCCGGCGTTCTGCCTGACCTTGCTGTGCTGGACCGCCGCCTTGCCCACCTGGTCGAGCAGGTCGATGAGCTGCTTGGCCCAGCGTACGAAGTCGCCGGCCGCCAGGTCGCCGTCGGTGAGCACGGCGTCCAGGGTGTGGCCCTTGGCCCAGCGGAAGGCCGCCCAGGCGAACCCGAAGTCGGGCTCGCGGACGAACGACAGGCCGTGGTCGCGCTCGATGTCCTCCAGTTCGGCGAAGATGCGGACCATCGCCGCCAGCGACTCCTTGGCGCCGCCCGCCGGGATCCTCGGCTGCCGCGCGTCGTCGGCCTGCCGGGACTCGAACACCAGCGACGACACGCAGGCGGCGAGCTCGGCCGGGTCGAGATCCTCCCAGATGCCCGCCCGCAGGCATTCGGCGGTGAGCAGGTCCAGCTCGGTGTAGAGCTGGGCGAGCCTGCGCCCCTCGGGGGTGACGGCCTCGCCGTCCAGGTATCCGAGCTGGTCCAGCACCCCGCACACCCGGTCGAAGGTGCGCGCGATCACGTGGGAGCGGCTCTCGACCCGCCGGCGCAGCCCTTCGGTCTCGCGCAGCAGCTTGTAGTAGCGCTCGGCCCAGCGGGCGTGGTCCTCGCGCTGGTCGCAGCCGTGGCAGGGGTGGGCGCGCAGCCGGCGGCGCAGCTCGGCGATCTCCCATTCGGGGGTGCCGGGGGCCGAGCCGCGGCCCGCCATGGCGTCGGCGTCGTGGTCGCGGACCCGCACCGGGCGGCCGAGGTCGCGGTCGCCGATCTTGGCGTGCAGGGTGGCGACCAGGTTGGCGCGGTCCTTGGGCGCCCGCGGGTTGAACCCCTTGGGGATGCGCAGGTGCTCCACCGGTTCGACCGGCACCGGGAAGTCGGCGGCCGACAGCCGCTTGACCTGCTTGCCGATCGTCAGCACCAGCGGCGAGGGCCCCTCGGTTCGCATGGTGAGGCCAGGGTCCAGGATGACGGCCAGGCCCGCGCGCCGCCCGCCGGGGACGCGGATCACGTCGCCGGGCTTGAGCGCCTCCAGCGAGCGGACGGCCTGCGCCCGGCGCGCGGTGCCGCGCTGGCGCGACAGGTCGGCCTCGCGGTCGGACAGCTCCCTGCGCATGCGCGCGTACTCCTGGAAGTCGCCCAGGTGGCAGGTCATCGCCTCGGAGTACCCCTCCAGGGCCTCCTCGGCCCGCCGAACCTGCTTGGCGATGCCGACGACCGCGCGGTCGGCCTGGAACTGGGCGAAGGAGGCCTCCAGCAGGGTGCGGGCGCGTCCTCTGCCGACCTGCCCGACCAGGTTGACGGCCATGTTGTACGACGGGCGGAAGCTGGAGCGCAGCGGGTAGGTGCGGGTGCTGGCCAGGCCGGCCACCGCCACCGGGTCCATGCCGGGCTGCCACGCCACCACGGCATGACCCTCGACGTCGATGCCGCGCCGCCCGGCCCGCCCGGTGAGCTGGGTGTACTCCCCCGGGGTGAGGTCGGCGTGGGTCTCGCCGTTCCACTTGTCGAGCTTCTCGATGACCACCGACCGCGCGGGCATGTTGATGCCGAGCGCGAGCGTCTCGGTGGCGAACACCGCCTTGACCAGGCCGCGGGTGAACAGCTCTTCGACCACCTCCTTGAAGGCGGGGAGCATGCCGGCGTGGTGGGCGGCCAGGCCGCGTTCCAGGCAGTCGCGCCATTCGAGGTAGCCCAGCACCGCCAGGTCCTCGTCGGGCAGGTGGGCGGTGCGCTCGTCGACGATCTGGCGGATCTCGTGGCGCTCGCTGTCGGTGGTGAGCCGGATGCCGGCGTGCAGGCACTGCATGACGGCGGCGTCGCAGCCGGCCCGGGAGAAGATGAAGGTGATGGCGGGCAGCAGGCCCTCGGAGTCGAGCTTCTCGATCGCGTCGGAGCGGCTGACGGAGTTGGCCGACCGGCGCGGCCGGGAGTAGCCGCGCCGTCCGCGCGCCTGGGCCAGGCGCTGCTCGTCGCGGGAGATGCGCATCAGGCTGGGGTTGATGCGCGGCCGGTTGTCCTCGTCGACGAACAGGTCGTACAGCCGGTCGCCGACCAGCATGTGCTGCCACAGGGGCACGGGCCGGTGCTCGTCGACGATCACCGTGGTGTCGCCGCGGACCTCGCCCAGCCACTCGCCGAACTCCTCGGCGTTGCTGACCGTCGCCGACAGGGCCACGACGCGCACCGACTCGGGGAGGTGGATGATGACCTCTTCCCACACGGCGCCGCGAAAGCGGTCGGCGAGGTAGTGCACCTCGTCCATGACCACGTGGCTGAGGTTCGCCAGCGTCGAGGAGCCGGCGTAGAGCATGTTGCGCAGCACTTCGGTGGTCATGACGACGATGGGGGCGTCGCCGTTGACGCTGTTGTCCCCGGTGAGCAGCCCGACCTTCTTGGCCCCGTAGCGGCGCACCAGGTCGTTGTACTTCTGGTTGGACAGCGCCTTGATCGGCGTGGTGTAGAAGCATTTGCTGCCCTGCTCCAGGGCCAGGTGCACCGCGAACTCGCCCACGACGGTCTTGCCGGAGCCCGTCGGGGCCGCGACGAGCACGCCGTCTCCGGCCTCCAGGGCCTTGCACGCGTCGAGCTGGAACTCGTCCAGCTCGAAGTCGTACAGGCCGCGGAAGGAGGTGAGGGCGGGCCCGCCGGCGGCGTGCTTCTCACGGAATGCGGCGTAGCGTTCCGCAGGCGTCGTCATGCAGTTCAGCCTACCGATAACCGCTTTCCGGTCCCGTCCCCTCCATCGCCGCCCCGGACCGCCGGCGATGGAGGGCACGCCCGGCAGCGCGCGGAGCGATCACCCGTCGCGCGCCTCCTGGTAGACGGCACGGCGAGGGACGGGGACGGCGGTTCGCCGTGCCGGAGGCATATCAGGCCCATCTGTTCGCTGCGGCCGGAAAGCACAAAGCGGCGCTCTCGTACCATCGTGCGACTGTGGCTCACACCAGAGCCTCCGCTCGGGGGTCATCGCGAGGAGTCGAGGTGGCGCTTGAGGGTCTCCATGATCTCGGCGAGCGCCTCCAACTGCGGGATGGTGAGCACGTCGGCGAAATGGGCGCGTACCGCCCGCGAATGGCCCTTGGCAGCACGGAGGAAAGCGGCGCGGCCTTCGTCGGTCAGGTGGACCTCGGCGACCCGGTTGTCGGCCTGGTGGCGGCCCCGCCGGATCAGCCCGCGGCGTTCCATCCGGGCGAGATGGTGCGACAGGCGACTCTGCTCCCAGCCGATCAGGTCGGCCAGCTCGGTCGAGCGGACCGGCCGCCCACCCCGCTCGTGCAGGGTCACCAGGACCGGGTAGTCGCTGCCGGAAAGCCCGGAGTCCGCCATCAGCAGCTGATCCAGACGTTGCCGCAGCAGCGGCGTGACCTCGATCAGCGCGCGCCACGCTCTCAGTTCGACCGGGTTCAGACTTCCGGGTTCCGCCGCCTCGTCCACCACTGTCCGCACCTAGCGATCACTCGGAGAGCCCCGATCGGATATTTACCTGACGCGTCATATATCGTACGGGAATCGCGCCCGAGCGGGGCGTGACCATGGGGAGGAGTACGCGGTGGCGACGATCGAGCAGCTCATGAACGCGAACCTACTGGAGGTCTTCAACGAGCGCGACGATGAGCGGCGCCGGGCCGCGATCGCCCGGACGTACGCCCCCGAGGTTCGGTTCTCCGACCCGGAAGAGACGGTGGAAGGCCACGACGCACTCGACGCCAAGGCCCGGATGATCCTCGACGGCGCGCCGGGCTTCGTCTTCACGCCCGGCGGCCCGGTCCAGGTCAGCGCGGATCTCGGCTACCTTCCGTGGAACTTCGGCCCGGCGGGCCAGCCGCCCGTGGTGCGCGGCGTCGACATCGCGCTGGTCGCCGACGGCCTGATCACCACCCTGCACACGCTGCTGCTCACCGACTGACGGCGATCCACCGCGAACTCGCCCGGCCGGACGCCGGCGAGGTCTTCGCCTCAGGGGGCCGGGGCTAAATGGTTTGCTCGTGGCCGGTGGGCGCTGGAATGCTCGGGGCGATCGTGAACGGGGAGGAGACCGCGCGATGGCCGTCGCCGCATCCAGCAAGCCGTCCGAGTCCGGGCCGGAGGTCCGTACGGCGGCCGGCGTCCTGCGCGGCGTCCGGGAGGCGGGCCTGGCGGTCTTCCGCGGCGTCCCGTTCGCCGAGCCGCCGGTCGGCGCCCTCCGTTTCGCCGCGCCGCGGCCAGCGCGCGGCTGGGACGGCGTGCGCCCGGCGGTCGCGTACGGCCCGCCGCCCCCGCAGTCCGGCGTGCTGGGGGTGTCCCAGGACACGGCCGGCGACGACTGGCTGACGCTGAACGTCTGGACGCCGGAACCCGATCCGGCGGCGGGGCTCCCGGTGATGGTGTGGATCCCCGGCGGCGGTTACGCCATGGGCGACGCGAGCCTGCCGGAATACGACGCCGGGCACCTGGCCGGAAGCGGAACCGTGGTCGTGACCCTCAACTACCGTCTCGGCGTCGAGGGTTTCGCGCAGATCGACGGAGCCCCGGCCAACCGGGGACTGCTCGACCAGGTCGCGGCCTTGGGTTGGGTTCGGGACAACATCGGGGTGTTCGGCGGCGACCCCGGCCGGGTCACGGTCTTCGGGCAGTCGGCGGGCGGCGGATCGGTCGCCGCGCTGCTCGCCATGCCGCGCGCCGCCGGGCTCTTCCGCCGGGCGGTCGCGCAGAGCGTCCCGGGGACGTTCTTCTCCCCCGAGCTGGCCGCCGACATCGCCGCCGCCTGCGCCGCCGAGCTGGGGGTGCCGCCCACGGTGTCCGGCCTGTCGGCGGTGGATCCGGCCCTGCTGCCCGCCGCGGGCGACGCGATCTTCGCCAAGATGGTCCAGTCGCGGGAGCGCTGGGGACGGATCGCCCACCGGCCGATCCCGTTCGCACCGGTCGTCGACGGTGACGTCCTGCCGGCGACCCCTTGGCAGGCGCTGGCCGGCGGCGCCGCCCGGGACGTCGAGCTGCTCGTCGGACACACGCGTGACGAGCACCGGCTGTTCAGCCTGATCGACGGCGTGCTCGGCCAGGTCACGCACGAGCAGACCGAGACCGCTCTGCGCATGCTCGCCCCCGGCCCGGACGGCGCGCGCCGGTACCGGGAGGCGTTCCCGGCCGCGGCCGACGAGGAAATGTACGAACTGGTCAACGCCGACTGGTTGTTCCGCATGCCGAGCCTCCGCCTCGCCGAGGCGCAGATCGCCGGCGGCGGCCGGGCCCACCTGTACGAACTCACCTGGCCCGCCCCGGGGCTGGGCGGCGGCCTCGGCGCCTGCCACGGCCTGGACGTGCCGCTCGTCTTCGGCAACCTGAGCGGCAATCGGCCCGCCATGCTGATCGGCGACCCGCCCTCCCCGGCGGCGGAGGAGCTGTCCGCGCGGATCCGCGAAGCGTGGACGGCGTTCGCCGCGCACGGCGACCCGGGCTGGCCACCGTACGACGCCGGACGCCGCCTCGCGCAGCTCTTCGACACGCCCTCGGCGGTCACCGCCTACCCGGAGGAGACCTCGCGGCTGCTGTGGCAGGACCACACCTTCCCCGCGCTCCCGCTGCTGGCGCGGTAGAGCGGCCAGGAAAACCGCTCCGCTGTCGACTACGGCAGGGCTCCTACTCCCGGATGCGGTAGCCGGCGCGGTGGAGGCGACTAGGAAGAGCGCGGAGCGATGACGCGGAGGGCGCCGGGGTGGACGGCGCAGGTGAGGGGCAGGGGCGCGATGCGCTCGCCGTCGGCGTAGGCGACGATGCCGGGCGCGTCCAAGGTGACCGTACGGGCGCGGCGGTAGGCGATGGCGGGGTGGCCGAGGTGGGTGCCCCGGTAGACCCTGGGGAAGGTGCGCAGGAAGGCGGACGTGGGCAGCGGGCCGACGATCAGCACGTCGAGCAGCCCGTCGTCCGGGACGGCGTCCGGGCAGACCCGCATGCCGCCACCGTAGGAGTGGGTGTTGCCGACCGCGACCATCATGGCCTCCTGCTCGATCACCTCGTCGTCGATCGTCAGCCGGAACGGGACGGGGGTGAACGAGCGCAGCTCCTGCAGGGTGGCGAACAGGTACTTGGACCTGCCGGGCGGGCCGGTCAGCCGGTTGGCCCGCTCGTTGACCTTGGAGTCGAAGCCGCAGGCCACGACGCCGGCGAACCATTCGTCCGCGCCGATCGTGCCGGCGTCCACGGTGCGGACGCCGCCGGAGGCGACGATCGCGGCGGCGGCCAGCGGGTCGTTGCGGGGAATGCCGAGGGCGGCGGCGAAGTCGTTGCCGGTCCCTGCGGGGATGAGGCCGAGGGGCACCTCCGTGCCGGCCACGGCCTGCACGGCCAGGTGCACCAGCCCGTCGC
This sequence comes from Sphaerisporangium sp. NPDC049457, assembly GCF_055586705.1. Lineage (NCBI taxonomy): Bacteria > Bacillati > Actinomycetota > Actinomycetes > Streptosporangiales > Streptosporangiaceae > Sphaerisporangium > Sphaerisporangium sp. NPDC049457. The sequence goes on from NZ_JBVJHR010000030.1 coordinate 21,209, forward strand.
CGCCGAACGCCACCAGGGCCTCGGGGCCTTCGGAGACGGCCGTGCAGGCGCGTTCGAGGGCGTCCTGAGCGGAGGTCCCGACGATCACCGAGACCGGCCTGCCGCCCTCCCGCAGGCGGCGCACGACCGGGTCCAGGAGGCGGAGGGTGCGGCCGCCACGGGCCGCGGGATTCACGAGAACGACCAGCTCACCAGCCACTCTCGGAACCTATAGGTATAGAACTCGTCAAGCTAGGGTCAAGGCCGGGAAAGTACGCGCCACGATCATCGGAGTGGGTGATGACTCCGACGGCCGGATGCACCGCAGGCAAGGCCGGGCCGCCCAGGCGGTCCGGCGCCGGCGACGCCTAACGTGGAACCATGACGAACCGGACAAGCCGTGAGATACACCTCGCGTCCCGCCCCACGGGGTGGCCCACCGCCGACAACTTCCGGCTGGTGGAGACGGAGGTCCCCGAACCCGGCCCGGGCCAGGTGGTCGTCCGCAATCTGGTGATGTCCGTCGATCCGTACATGCGAGGGCGCATGGACGACGTGAAGTCCTACGCCCCGCCGTACCGTCTGGGCGAAGCCCTGTACGGCGGGGCGGTCGGCGAGGTGGTCGCGTCGGCCGACCCCGGACTCGCCGCCGGCGACATGGTCCAGCACGGGCTCGGCTGGCGGGAGTACGCGCTGCTCGACGCCGCCGGCTCGCGCAAGGTCGACCCGGCCGCCGCGCCGCTCTCGGCCTATCTGGGAGCGCTCGGCATGGTCGGGCTGACCGCGTACGTCGGACTGCTCGACATCGCGGCGATGCGGCCGGCCGACACCGTCTTCGTCTCCGGCGCCGCCGGCGCGGTGGGCGGCATCGTGGGGCAGATCGCGAAGCTGCGCGGATCGCCGCGGGTCGTTGGAAGCGCCGGATCCGACGCCAAGGTCGCCCACCTCACCGGCGAACTCGGCTTCGACGCGGCGTTCAACTACAAGAACGGCCCGGTGGCCGAACAGCTCAAAAAGGCCGCGCCGGACGGCATCGACGTGTACTTCGACAATGTCGGCGGCGAGCACCTGGAAGCGGCGATCTCGTCGCTGAAGCCGTTCGGCAGGGCCGCGCTGTGCGGGGCGATCTCGCGCTACAACCTGGAGGAGGCGCCGCCGGGCCCGCGCAACCTCTGGCTGGCCGTCACCAACCGGCTCACCCTGCGCGGGTTCATCGTCAGCGACCACGCCGGCCGGACGCCGGACCTGGTGGCCGAGGTCGGCCGCTGGCTGCGGGAAGGCCTGCTGCGGGCCGACGAGACGGTCGTCGACGGCATCGAGAACGCCCCGGAGGCGTTCATCGGCATGCTGCGCGGGGACAACCTCGGCAAGATGCTGGTGCGCCTCGCCTGATCCTCGTGACGGTGCCGTCGTGCACCGCGAGCAGCCGAGCAGCGCGATCGCCGGAGCATGGGCCCCGCACAGATGAGTCTCACCCGAGGGTGACGGTGAGTCCTTCCTCGGCCGCCAGCACCTCACCGCCGAACTCCTTCTGGGCGGCGGCCACCGATGCGGCCCGGTCGTTGCCCGGCCAGAAGTGGGTGAGCATCAACCGGCGTGCGCGTGCGCGGCGGGCCCAGTGACCGGCCTCCGAGGAGGCCAGCAGATTGCGGGTGGGGCGGTCGGTCTCGCCGTCATGGTCGGTGGCCTCGACGATGAACAGGTCGGCGTCACGCCCGAGTTCGGCGAGCGCGGGAGTCGGACCGGTGTCGCCGGTGTAGGCCAGGGTGACCCCGTCGGCCTCAAGGCGGACGCCGGCGTTGGGCACGTAGTGCGGCAGCGGCAGTCCGGTGAGGGCGAACGGCCCCACCTGGTGACCGCCAGGCAGTTGATGCACGTCGAAGACCGCGTGGAGGTCGACGTCGGGCTCCAGCCCGCCGAGCCGGTCGAGCACGCCCGGCGGGCAGTACAACGGCAGCCGTGGGCCACCGGGGTCGCCGTACAAGCGCATCCGGAACAGCCCGTGCAGGTCGATGCAGTGGTCGGGGTGCTCGTGTGTGACGACGACAGCGTCCACCGCGCCGTCCGGCCAGTGCGCAAGCAGCCGCGGCAGCGTGGCGTAACCCAAGTCGAGCAGCAGCCGGTAGCCGTCCCAGTCCACCGCGAACCCGCTGCAGGCACGGCCCGGCTCGGGAAACGCACCACAACTGCCAAGGACGGTCACTTGTCGCATCCGTACAGGATGCCAGCCCTCACACCGGTCATGGAGGGCTCGGGCGTGCGCCCCTCCGTCCTGCGAGGCAAGCCATGCCGCGACTGCTCAAGGGCCGCCCTCGCCGCCGAACCGCGCGATCGGACCCGGTGATCGTTCGTGGTCATCCCCACGGTCGAGGGCGTCTAGTCGAGCGGCGTGGACGCGGTGCCGTCGAGTTCCTCTTCGAGTTGCCGCTGACGCTCGGCGTCGAGTTGTTCCCTCTTCCGGTCGTGGAGGTACATGATGACCTCCGCGATCAGGAACATGCCGACCATCGGCAGCGCCAAGGCGAGCATGGTGATCGGATCCTGGCTCGGCGTGGCGATGGCCGCGAAGACGAACATCAGGAAGATGACCATGCGCTGGTGCTTGCTCACCATGCGGAACGGCAGCACGCCGATGAAGTTGAGGAACACCAGCAGCAGGGGGACCTCGAACGACAGGCCGAAGATGACCAGCATCGCCATCATGAACCCGACGTACTGGTCCATGCTGATGAGCTGGATCACGTTGTCGGGGGCGAACCCGAACAGCAGCGACAGGCCCTTGTCCATGGTGATGTAGGCGAGGGCCGCGCCTGCGGCGAACAGCGGCACCGACAGGCCGAGGAACGACAGCGAGTAGCGCCGCTCGTTGCGGTAGAGGCCCGGCGTGACGAAGGCCCACACCTGGTACAGCCAGATGGGCGCGGAGACCACCGCGCCGAACATGAGGGCGACCTGGAGGTTCACCATGAAGCCCTCGAACACGCTCTGCTGCACGAGCGTGCACTCGCCGGCCTTCAGCTTGTAGGCCGCAGGGAGTCGGCAGTAGGGGCCGACCATGAAGTCCCAGATGCGGTCGAAGAAGACGAACCCGACCACGGTGCCCAAGGTGAGGCCGAGAATCGCCTTGACCAGACGATTGCGCAGTTCACGGAGGTGATCCATGAGCGACATGCGGCCGTCGGGATCAGCGGCGGGCTGGTCCTTGCCTTCGGGGCTTGACCGTTTGAGCAATGCCATCGGGCGTCCTGGTCTCGCGAGCGGTCAGGGACAGGAGTCGGCGGTCAGGCGGACCCCTGGTCCTTCTGCGCCTGGGACAGCGGAGCGCTGTTCACCGGAGCGTCGGCGGGGCGGGCCTGGGCGCCGCGCAGCCGGGCGTTCTCCTCCTCCAGCAGGCGGAGCCGGTCTTCGACGGAGGGCGTCACCGGAGCAATGGCCTGCTGCGGCGCCGCGGCCGGCTGGGCCGTCGCGGTCTCCGCGGCCCTGGCCTCGTCCTCTTCGTGCAGCTTGGTGGTCTCCTTCTTGAACAGCCGAAGCGACTGACCGAGCGCCTTGGCGGTGTCAGGGAGCTTCTTGGCGCCGAAAAGAAGGACAAGGACCAGCAGAATGAGGATCCATTCCATGGGACCAAGTGATGGCATGACACATCCTTACGCCAGGCGACGTGCGTTCTCAGCCTCGATCGTACGCTGCCGCCGCCACTTGATTCACCCCTCTGCGCGCCCAGATGCGCCGATCACGGCGCTGAGCCGCCCTCGGACGGGCGCCAGACGGCCGTTGGCCCGCCCGATTTCACGTGAGAGCCCCCGGGCGGCCACCACGACGCGCGCCGAGAGCACGGCCAGCGGCACCACCCCGGCGACGCCGAGGCCGACCGCGACGAAGATCCAGGTCATGTCCGGGCACTCTACCGAAGCCCGCCGGGACGCGCCCCGGATCCGCCTCGTCAGTGGCAGGTCTCGTAGCGGGCCAGCGCCGCCGAGGCCGCCTCGCGCACCCGGTCGGCCAGCGACACCGGGGACACGACCCGGCCGCTGTCGCCCAGGCGCAGCGCCAGCCGGACGAGCCAGCCCTGGTCGCGGGCGCGCAGCGTGACCCGCAGGCGGCCCTCCCCCAGCTCGGTGACCTCCTCGCACGGGTAGTACTCGGCGACCCACCGGCCGGCGGGGGTCAGTTCGAGCTCCACCAGCTCGTCGGTGGGCGAGGGCCGGAACACCCCGTCGGTCACGTCGATCGGCTCGGCCTCGGCGGGCGGGTCGGCGGCCACGTCCAGCATCTCCACGCCGATGATGCGGTCGAGGCGGAACAGCCGCATGCCTTCGGCGCGGTAGCACCAGCCCTCGACGTAGGAGCGCCCGTCGACCATCACCAGCCGCGTCGGGTCGACCTCGCGCGGGGTGATCTCGTCGCGTCCCGGCACGTAGTACCGCAGCGACAGCCGGCGGCCCTCGCGCAGCGCCCGCCGGACGGTGACCATGGCGTCGGGGGCGGCGTCCAGCTCGAAGGCCACCTGACTGCTCACGGCGGCCGCGCCCTCGCCCGCCGCGCGTTCGAGCTTGGCGATCACCCGGGCCAAGGCGTCGCCCTCGGCGAACTCGGGCAGCTCGGCCAGCATGCGCAGCGCGACGAGCAGCGCGCTGGCCTCGTCGATGCCGAGCCGCAGGGGACGCGCGATGGTTTCGGCGTTGTCGATCAGGATCTCGCCGCCGTCCCAGGAGACGTCGATGAGGTCTCCCGGAGTGTGGCCGGGCAGGCCGCACATCCACACCAGCTGCAGATCGTCGACGAGCTGCTTCTCGGTCAGCCCGAACAGCCTGGCGACCTCGGGCACCTGCGCGCCCGGGTGGGACATGAGGTAGGGCACCAGGGCGAGCAGCCTGGGAAGCCGGTCGGCCGTGCTCACGCGAGGGCTCCCTTCAGGCGGCGGATCACCGCGTCGCGGACGTCCGGCGGGTCGAGCACCTCGGCGTCGGACCCGAACGCCACGACCGACCCGGCCACCCACTCGGGGTCGGCGAACTCGACGGTCACGACGTCCCAGCCGTCCTCGCCGGGCCGCACGGACCCCACCTGGCGCAGCCACTGGCAGGTGTCCTGGCGGACGCGGACGGTGGCGGTGCGCTCGGGAAGCAGGCTGTCGCGGTGGCCGACCATCGAGCGGATGTCGACCCCCTCGGGCACGACCACGGCCCCGGGACGGCCGACCGGCGTGACAGGACCGCTGATGCGGCTCAGGCGGAAGACGCGGGGGGCGTCGCGTTCGCGGTCGTGGCCGACGACGTACCAGCGGCCGCGCCGGCTGACCACGCCCCACGGCTCCACCGTGCGGGTCAGCAGGACCTCGCTGCCCGCCGCGCGGTAGTCGAAGCGGACGACCCTGCGGTCACGCACAGCCTCCCACAGGGCGGGAAAGGCGGGGTCGCGGGTGTCCACGCGCAGCTCCAGCGGGCCGCCGGCGGCCTCGTCGGTCTGCACCCCGGCGGCGCGCAGCTTGAGCAGGGCGCCGCCGGCGGCCTCGGCGAGGTTGGCGCGCTGCCAGACCTGGGCGGCCAGGCCGAGCACGGCGGCCTCGTCGGCCTCCAGCGTGATCTCGGGCAGCTCGTAGGCCTGCCGCATGATGCGGTAGCCCGGCTCGTCCTCCCAGGGATCGCGGTGGACCTCCACCGGGATGCCGATCTCGCGCAGCTCGTTCTTGTCGCGCTCGAACATGCGCTGGAAGGCCTCGTCGTTGCCGGCGTCGTAGCCGGGCACGGCATGGCGGATCTGTTCCGCGCTGAGCGGGCGGCGCGTGGCCAGCAGGCAGATGACCAGGTTCAGCAGCCGCTCGGTCTTCCGCCGAGACATCGGGCCCCCTTCTCACGGTGACGCTACCCTTGCCCCGTGATCAGATGGCGCAAGGGCGAGGTGGTCGCGGTCCGGCGCGAGTGGCCGGGCGCGATGGAGTTGGACGTGACCCTCCCCGAAGGGAGCTGCCGGGCCCTGGCCTACCCGCCGCTGGTGGGCCGCCCCGAACCTGGCGACACGGTGCTGCTGAACACGACCGCTCTCGCCATGGGCCTCGGTACGGGAGGTTACGCCATGGTAGTGGCCGTGCCGGACCGATTGCCGGAAGATCCGCAAGGTCCCGGCCACCTGGTCAAGGCACGATACACGCCGTTGCAGGCCACGGTGCTCGGCGCCGACGAACAGGACTCCCCTCATCACGAGCTCCTACGCGAGGCCGACTCGGTCGAGGGCATGCCGGTGATCGTCGCCGACCTGCACTCGGCCCTCCCCGCGATCCTGTGCGGCCTGTACGGCTCCCTCCCCCGGACGGACGAGCGCCCGCCCCGGGTGGCCTACGTGATGCTGGACGGAGGCGCGCTGCCGGGCTGGTTCTCGATGTCGGCGGCGCGGCTGCGCGAGATCGGCTGGCTGTGCGGGGTGGTCACCACTGGCCAGTCCTTCGGCGGCGACGTGGAGGCGGTCACCGTCCACACCGGGCTGCTCGCGGCCAGGCACGTGCTGTCGGCCGACGTCGCGATCGTGACCCAGGGCCCTGGCAACCTGGGCACCGGCACGCGTTGGGGTTTCTCCGGGGTGTCGGCGGGCGAGGCGGTGAACGCGGCGGCCGTACTGGGCGGGCGTCCGGTGGCGGCGCTGCGCGTCAGCGAAGGCGACCTGCGCGAGCGCCACATCGGGGTCTCCCACCACTCGCTCACCGCCTACGGCCGGGTGGCCCTGGCCCCCGCCCAGGTGGTGGTGCCGGAACTGCCCGGCCCGTTCGGCGAGAAGGTCGGCGCCCAGGCCGCCGTGCTGGCCGACCGGCACGAACTGGTCACCGTCGCGGTCGAAGGGCTGCGCGAGACGTTGGAGGCCAGCCCGGTCAAGCTGTCCACGATGGGCCGCGGCCTGGACCGCGACCTGGCGGGCTTCCTGGCATCCGCCGCCGCCGGCCGGCACGTCGCGTCGCTCCTCGCCTGACAATCCTGACAATCCCAATAATAGGGACGCAGTTGAGCCACCTCCTGGCAGGAGGCCGGCCCATCGCCTGGCAGTGCCGTGATGGCGGGAGTCTCAGCCGGAGAAGAAGTCGAATTCACCGGCCTTGACCCCGGCGAGGAAGGCTTCCCACTCGCCGCGGGTGTAGACGATCACCTCACGGTCCGGGTGATGACTGTGACGCACGGCAACCCGCCCACTCCCATCCCCCAGCGGCCCCGCTTCGACGCATTGGGCGTCGCCGTTAGGGCTGTAAGTGCTGATGTGCCAAGCGACACCGGCCAGTTCCTCAGGTGTGGCCATGGGGGCCTCTCCGTTCGCTTAAGCCATGCGTTCCGCCGCTGCGGCGATGAGTTCCGCCGACTCTTCACGAGTCAAGGCAGCCTGGTCCAAATAATCGTATGCCTTCGTGAAATTCCCCACTCCATCCGATTCGACGTACATGCACCCCGCACCAGTCTCGGTGAAAGCTATGTCCGGGTAGGGAGCCGACATGTCGAAGATCATGAAAGGCCCGCGCGGGCTGGCATGGGCTCCGGCACTGAAGGGCAGCACTCGAATCGAGACATGTGGCCGCGTCCCGAGTTCCCTGAGGTGCTCCAGTTGCGCACGCATCACCGGCACGCCTCCGACGACACGGCACAACAGGGCCTCGTCCAGAATCGCGGCCAATCGGATGGGCCGCTCTCTGATGAGCACCTGCTGACGGATCATGCGGAACTCCACCCATCGAGAGACGTACGCCTGACCGGCCTCCGGATCGGCCGCCCTGATCACCGCATCGGCGTACTCGGGCGTCTGAAGAAGGCCAGGGATGACCAGCACGTCGAACGAGCGGAGCATCTCAGCCCGCGACTCCAGCCACGCGTGATCGATCACTCTGCCAGAGGTCTCACCGGCATAGTCGTCCCACCACCCCTTCTGCCAGATATCGCGGCTGAGCTGTTCCAGACCGTCGCGGACGTCAGGGTCGTCGACTCCGTAGAGGTTGAGCAACGCGAGCACATCGGGCGCCCTGGCAGGCGTGAGGCCCTGTTCCCACCGACTGATGGCGGCCTGGTCACGCTGGACGTAGTCCCCGGCCTCCCGGAGAGTCAGCTTGGCCGCTTCGCGCAGCTCACGGAGTTGCTTACCGAGCCACTGAGCGCGAAGCGTCGGGCCTTTCCGTAGTGCCACATCGCCCCCCCCTTCGCCCAAATAGGACTAAACGGCGCATTGATTATTTCTCGATTAAGTTGCTGCTCAATATTGCGCAGGACTCAATCAGCTGTCACTCTACTACCGAGAGTTCCATTACGCAGTGCGATGGCGCGAACTCATACAGATATGCGGAGGCCGGGACGGGGCATGCTTGCGACGGCTGTGCCCGTCCCGGCCGGGTGCCGGAGAAAGGGGTGATCCGATGGATCAGCGGCCCGATTCCAGCTTGCCCACTGTCTATCACGACAGGGGCAAGGAAGACGCGGTCGTGCCACGGTTGAGAGCGGAGGAGCGCGCACGGCTGTTCGCGCTGCTCCGTGACCCGGACGAGGAGTGCGGAGACGAGGGTGGGGTGGAGCTGTACGGGGTGGAGTTGCCCGGCGGTTCGGCGACGACGATCACGGTGAACGGACGGCCTCACGGAAGCTGGAGGAGCTGCGAGCGACTGGCCAACCGGCTCGGCCTGCGCCTGGTCTGGCTCGACCCCGAGCCGCGCTTCTGAAACGGACGGCCGGGTCCGCGCCCCGGCCGCGGCTCACTCCAACTCCATCCGCTCGTAGGCGACGACAAGCTTCTCGGTGAGGACGCTCGTGTCACCGGCCTTCACGGACGTGATCTCCAAGCTCTTCGGCCAGGCGTTGACCAGGTTGTACCGCTTGATCGGGGTGCCCTCGGCGTCGAAGACGACGATCGCGCCGTTCTTGCGTGCATCGCCCGCCTTCCCCGATTGGGATTCCCTCACCCACTTCTCGAAGCCGTCGTCCGAGGTCACACCCCGGGTGAGCGTCACCTCGCCGGCCTTGGGGCGTCCGGGGAGCCGCTTGACGACGATCTTGCCGTCGGGGGTGTTCTCCTTCACCTCGATGACGTCCTGCTCCATCTTGAGCCCGGAGATCTCCTCGATCCGCTTGATGACGACCCCGTCCACCTCCAGACCGAAGGAGTGGCCGGTCGAGCCGTCTGAATCCGGTAATGGCATGCGCGGTCTCCTTTGCCGCAGGGATGTCCCTGGTCGAGCCTAATATCGCATCGCCTCTTTATTCCCGGTCATTCGCCACCGGTGTGAGTTCGCCACGGGGTCAGGCATACCGGGCCCTTCGCGACCGCCTATGGCCGGGCAGGGTAATGCAGTGCCTGACGGTGCTGGTGACATAAGTAGACAATTCCGCGGCTTTCCGGCAATTCACGCTCGCGCAGGCCGCCCCACTCTTCGCCGCAGATCTCCACCAGTGCCTGGCGCAGCTCGGTGAAGTCCACGCGGGGCTGTTCCCCGTGCCGGCCGGGGTTGGGCATCCCCGAATCGTCACCCACGGGCAGGGCCACGCTTTCGAGGAGTTTGCACGACAGTTCCAGCCGGGACTTGTCCTCCTCGCTGAACGTGATACCGGCCAGGCCGGACACGGCCGGGCCGACCAGCGGCGCCGCCCACTTCAGGCCGGTGAGCAGGATGCGCAGATAGGGCGCGTATCGGCGAAGCCACCCGGGGAGAATCTTCAGCTCGTAAACGCCGGCGCCGTCCTCCAGCGGGTGCGGGCCGTCGGGCTGTTCGCAGTACAGGCGCAGCTCGTAGGTGGACAGCTTGGTCTTGGTGATGGTGAAGACGCTCGGGCAGTAGGCGCCCTGCTCGCCCCGGTGGCGCAGGAGATCACGCACGCCGTCCATGACCTGCAGCTGGGCGTACTTGATCTGGCTGGTGGTGTCCGCGATCTCATCCAGGCTGTGCTGCATCCTGACCAGGGTGGTCTCCACCGCAGTCGGCGCGGGCGGGCGCAGGCCCAGCAGCAGCGTCCGGGCGTCGACCATCGCGAAGGTCTGCTGGCATTGCAGCGGGGCGCCGTGTTCCAGAGCGCGCAGCGCGACGGCGTGCTCGAACTCGTGCGCGCACCGGCCCGGCGGCGCGATGCACGGGCACGGGATGAACCGGCGGACGTCCATCCCGGGATAGCGTTCGGCCAGGATGCCGGTGAACGCCTCGTCCAGGATCGAGTAGAAGGTGTGGGGCGTGGTTCCGCGCACCGTCAGGCGCAGGGTGGGCTGGGCGGCGTCATCGTCGACCAGCAGCGCCATCGTACGGTCCTGGCCGCGGTCGGCGGCGGTGTGGTCGTGGTGGCGCAGCAGAACTCCCCGCGCCCACGCCACCCCGATGGTGTAGCGGTGCTCGCGGGCGATGAACCACGACGGGATGCCCGCCTGGCGGGACGACAGCCGGTAGGTCAGCCGCAGCTCCGAGGTGCCGGGCTTCGCCAGTAGTTCGTCCCATTCGCCGGGGAGGTGTTCGGGGGCGCCGGCGGGCAGCCGCTCGACCACCAGCGCCACATCTTCATGACCGGGCGCGTCGATGCGGTAGGCCAGGTCGAACCGTTCCATCATCGCCGTCAGCGTCGCCCACAGGCCCGGGTCGTCAAGGTCGCGCCATAAGCGCCCGCGTTCGGCGCGGCTGAGCAGCCCGCCCCGCTCGGCGACCTGCCGGCTGTCCAGCACCCTGGTGATCATTTCATCGACCCAGGCCGGCTGTAACACGACGGTGTCCCGCAGCTCGGCGTCACGCGCGAAGTGCAGGATGTCCCCGCGATCGTGCAACGCTCCCCGTAGCACCTCGCGCTGTACCTGCTCTTCGACACCGCATTCGGCCATTTCCCGGTCGGCCTGGTGAAGACTGATCCAGCGGCCGGGCCGGTCGGCCAGCCGCCGTGCGGCCTCGTCCCAGCCGGTGGGCCAGCGTCCGCCCATCAGAGGCAGCGCCGCCGCGATGTCGGCGATCTGGTCACGCAGTTCCTGGATGCCGGTGCCGTCGGCGCAGTCGACCTGGGAGACCCCCTGGATGCGGGGGTAGCGCCGACGAAGATCGACCTCGTCCAGGTCGGCGACCGACTTGGCGCAGTGGGTGGCCACGATCACGATCGGGGAGTCCGGGGCGGCGTTGGTGATGGTCTGCAGCCATGCCTCGACCTGCCCGCCGGAACGCCACCCTCGGCGGCTGTTCCATACCAGCACGAACAGCGACCGATCGGTCAGGTAGAAGCGCTGTGTGGCGCGATACTCCAACTGGCCGCCGAAGTCCCACACGTTCAGCCGCATCACCGTCCCCGGCCGGCTCGGGTGCGGCAGGTCCAGCGGGTCGAGATGTACCCCATGGGTCTGTGGCTCGTGCGGATCGTAGGGCAGGCCGCACAGCGCCTTTGCCACCGACGTCTTGCCCACCGTCGCCTCGCCCACCACCAGCATCTTCGACGACCACTGCTCCACGCTCCCGCGCAGCAACGCCCGCAGAAACGCCAGCACCCCCGAAGTCCCCGAAGTCACAATCTCCGGCGGCGGACTCACCAGCGGATTTTCCTCGATATCCAGCACACGGAGATCAGCGAGCTTTCCCAAGGATTCCGGTAGCGCGGTCAACTGATTGTCACGGAGGTACAGCGCGGTGAGAGCGGTCAGGTTGCCCAACGACTCCGGTAGCGCGGTCAACTCATTGCCATAGAGATACAGCCTGGTGAGAGTGGTCAAGTTGCCCAACGACTCCGGCAACACGGCCAGCCGGTTGACTTGGAGGTCCAGCCTGGTAAGAGCGGTCAGGTCGCCCAACGACTCCGGCAACACGGCCAGCCGATTGCCGCTGAGGTCCAGCCTGGTAAGAGCGGTCAGGTTCCCCAACGACTCCGGCAGCACCTCCAGCCGATTGCCACCGAGGCCCAGCCTGGTAAGAGCGGTCAAGTTACCCAACCACTCCGGCAACACCTCCAGCCGATTGCCGCTGAGGTCCAGCTCGGTGAGAGCGGTCAAGTTGCCCACGGCTTCGGGCACGTGAGCGAGGCCGAGATGATTCAAATCCAGTACATCGCCGGCTGCCTTGATCCGGTGGTCGGCTTCGTGCTCAGCGGACTGCGTCATTGGTCGGCTCACCATTGCTCGGGCCGGGGGTTGGTCGATTGTCGCTACGGGCGGTGCGTCTGAGTATTTGACAATAGCGAAATTGCGGCCCGTTTGATGCGAATCGACGCACGGCGGGTGGGCGCCTGGACGAGGTTTGCGACCAGGCGTCGGTCATCGTCCTGCGGTCGGTTGAATCGTTGAGGAGCCGACGCCGGGAAAATTCATCAATATGCGGGCCGTTTTACCCTTTTATTGTCGTCCCGATTTACGTGATCCAGGGAAGGGATGAACCCGGGGGCGGTACGGTTCCGCGCCGGTGCCGTCGACGGCGGTGACGTTTCTGAAGAGCATCAGAAGAAGGTCCTCAGCAGGTCGACGACGGCGCCGTCGTCGTCGATGACGGGGATGAGCGCCCACTTGTCCATGGCGGTGCAGGGGTGGGACAGACCGAACCGGACGACGTCGCCGCAGGCCAGGTCGCACGCGGGGTCGACGGAGAGATAGGTGTGCTGGTCGTTGAGCGCGGTGACTCCCGCGCCTTCCAGCGGGCCCTTGCCGCGCACGTGCTGCGGCTCGGGCAGCCCCTCGTCGAAGGGCAGGTCGCGCTTGCCTGCGTCGAGCAGGGCCAGCCGGGGCTCGGGGCGGGAGACGACCCGCGCCCACCCGTGCATGGCGGCGCGGAACGGCTCGTCGCCGCCGGACGACGCGCCCGCACCTGCTCTCCCGCCGGCGCGGGACGGCGCGCCCGTTCTGCCGGGGTTGCGGGGGCGGAACGGGGAGATCGCACGGTAGAAGCCGTCGTCGTGAATCACGTAGGCGCCCGAGCGCAGCACCACCCGCGCCTCCAGCCCGCCGAGCACGTCCACCACCTGGTCGAAGTACGCGCTGCCGCCCGCGGTGACGATGGGCTCGCCGGTTTCGAAGTCCAGGCCGCCGAACAGCTCGGCCACCCCGCGCAGATAGCCGCGCACCGCCGCGAGACCCGAAGAAGAGGCGTCGCGGGCGAAGGGCCCCTCGTATCCGGCGACGCCGGCCAGGCGCAGCGACGACGCGGCGCGCACCGCCTTGGCCACCTCGCGGGCAGCGGCCGGGCCCCGGGCCCCCGTGCGCCCGCCCGGCGCGCCGAGCTCGACGCATACCTCGACCCGCCGGCGGGTCCCGCGCAGCGCGGCGTCCATGATCCGCACCGCCTCCACCGAGTCGGCCCAGCAGATGAACCGGAACTTCGGGTCCCGGTCGATCTCCCCCGCGATCCAGGCGAGTCCCGCCGGGTCGACCAGCGGGCCGGCGAGCATGAGCCGGCTCACCTTGAAGGCGCGCGCGACGCGCAGTTGCGCGAGGTTGGCCAGGGTGATGCCCCAGGCGCCCGCGGCGAGCTGCCGCCGCCACAGCTCTGGGGCCATCGTGCTCTTGCCGTGCGGCATCAGGGTGACGCCGGCCTCGGCCGTCCAGCGGGCCATGCGGGTGATGTTGTGCTCCAGGGCGGCCGCGTCGAGCGTCAGCAGCGGCGTGCCGAAGTCCCCGAGGACCGGGCCGCTCGCCAGGTAGTCGCCCACCGTGCCGGCGACGCCGGGGGGCAGGGCCTTGTACCGCCAGTCGAGAGGCTCGTCGCGCAGTGCGTCGATCATGTCCCCGTCGATGCTCATAAGCACCATCCATCGCGCTGCGCACTATGCAACGTTTGTTCTGGTATGTGACTTTCGTTCTAACATCGCGGTCAGGTGCCGGTCAACGGCGGGGACATCGCCGGCGGGCCTACGGGCGGCGGGGAACCGCTCGCGCATCCGCGTTCGTGGCGGGGAACCGCCCGGGCGGCGCCGCGACCGCCCGGGGTGCCGCATGGCCGGCCACGGGGCCGTGCGGCCGTCTCGGCGGACTACCGCACGAGCCCGTGCTCGGGGAGATCGACGCCGTCGCCGCTCGGCGGCGCGTGGAAGTCGTTGAAGGTGAACGCCTCCGGGCCGGGACCTACGGCCTTGAGGCGTTCGAGCCTGGCCATGCCCTCGGCCAAGGAGGGCGTGTGATCCGCGGGGATCCACCACATCACGCTGTACGGCTCGGCCGCGCGGGCGAACCACTCGCGGCGCCGGCGCAGGACCGCAAGGTGCGGGCTGCGGTACACGAAGTTCCACAGGGCCTCGCGCGACTCCCAGACCGAGAAGTTGATCAGCAGCATGTCGCCGTAGTCGTGCTGGACGGTGTCGGTCGGGTCCTCCCCTCCCTTGAGCCGCCAGACGAACCCGGGCGCGGCGTCGGACAGCGCGTTGATCGGCTCCAGGTTGGCCACGAAGTCGGCGATCTGGGGGTCGTCGAGGGGCGCCAGCAGATGGGCGACGTTCAACTGGGCTAGATGCATGCGCTCAGCAGACCATACCGCCGATTGTAAAGTCAATCTCCATTGTTTTTAGAGAAGGCGACGCAGCACTCCCCCGGACGCGGATCCAGCCGGGCCGTCCTGCCGCCGTCCCCGAGGGCCGACAGCATGCCCTGGCACAGCGCGAGGTTGAGCGAGCAGACCAGCAGGGGACGCTCCTCGGCGAGCACGTGGAAGGGGCAGTTGCGCAGGCGGACCACCTCGTCCTCCACGTACGGCTCGTAGCCCCGCTCCCGCAGCGCCGCGCAGAGATCGGCGGCCTCCACCCGCTCCCCGGCCTTGCGCGCGGCGGCCTCGACGGCCTCCTCGCCGCCGAGCGCGTCCACCGCCTCGGCGAGCACGAGCGCCAGCGTGCGGTAGTCCCGGGGCGGGAGGCTCACCTGGCGCTCGCCCTCGGCGCGGCGGTACACCTTGGCGGGACGCCCGCTCCCCGGGCCGGTGCGCCCGCTCAGCCGGCGGAAGCCCGACTCCAGCAGGCCGCTGTCGACGAGCTTGTCCAGATGGAAGGCCGCCAGGGTGCGGCCCACCTCCGCCGCCCGCGCGGCCTCCTCCCTGCCGACGTCGTGCCCCTGCGCCGACACGTACTCGTACAGCGCCCGCCGCACGGGGTCACTGAGGACGCCGAGCACCTGAAGGGCGTCGGAAAGACCTGGATCGGAAAGACCTGGATCGTCACCGCTCACAATGGCGAGTGTAGGACGGCTCCCGCCGAAGCGCGGGCGAGCCGGCGCCCGCCGGACGGCGGCCCTGAGCGGGCACCGGGCCGGGAAGGCCGTAGGCCGCATGCCGCGGTCGGCGCCGTCGAACCGTCCCAAGAGCCGTGCTCCGGCACCGGCGCCACGTCCATACTGGGGAGCATGAGCGGTGATGACCCCCGGCAGGGCGCGATGAAGTTCGCCGACGACGGCAGAACTCTGCTCGTCTACGACAACGGCGAGTGGAGGCCCGACTATGGACCGCTGCAGCAGACGGACGAGCCGGGGGTGGAGTTCCGGGACAAGAGATCCGGGTGACGACGCCTCAGAAGCCGGAGACCGGCGACGCCGTCACCGACCTGCGGACGACGCTGAAGTGGATCATCGCCGCGGCCGCAGGAACCGGCGCTCTGCTGCTGGGGGCGGGCCCCTTGACCGCCATGGGCAAGCTCAACGACGGCGGCGACGTCCTCGCCGCGTTCTGCGGCATGGCCCTGGCCGCCATCGGGATCGGCTGGATCATCTGGCAGGCGAGCGAGGCCCCCATGAAGGCTCCGGCTCCGGCGGCCATGAACTGTCCCGCCCACCCCATCAGTCTGGTGTACTCGTAGGTCGCGCCGGCACTGCGACAGGCGTTGAAGAACACCAGGGGCCCGTGCGCGGACAGGCCTTTACAGAGCACGGAGCTGGCGAGCAGGTCGGGTCGGAACTCTCCCCCGCCCATCGGGACCATGGACCCGCCGGCGTCCGGCTGGAAGGTGTTATGACAGGCGAAGTGAAGCAGGCCGGGAGCGCCTTTCGCGATCCAGTCGAGCAGTTCCTCTGTTTCCCGCAGGATGATCCCGGACTGGAGCTTCAGGGCGTCGCGCAGGCACCGGTTGACGCTGAGGATCTCGGCCTGCGCGTCGGAGGGCGAGCCCTCGGGCAGAACGAAGGCGGACCGGCTGATGGAGATGCGAGCGGTTCGCACCTGGTTGAACACACGACGCGCGACGGGGAACTGCTCGACGAGAAAGCCTTCGTCCTTGTGCCGGGCCAGCGGGTACAGCAATTCCCAGGGAATGATGTCGTGATCGGTGGCGATGCTGAAGGTCGAGATGCTCCCGCGGACGTCCCAGAACTGCTCCTTGACGGCGTCGGGCACCATTTGCTGCCAGAGGTTGGCCCCGAGTTCCCGCAGGCGGCGAGGTTCGCGCCTGTGGGGGCCGCCGCGGCCGGCGAGGCGTTCGAGCTCCGCGATGGTCCGCTCGATGGCGTTGACCGGTTCCGCCGCCAGGCTCATCGGCACCATCTCGTACCAGATGTCCGGGGTGAGCACCTGGAATTGGTACCTCCCCTCCGGTGACCGCGTCAGCTGGAGTGCCGCCTCGCCGGGGACCGCGTGTAGCTCGCCGATCAAGGTGCTGCTCGACCCGCTCGGCACGCCACGCGCGCCCGCCTCCGCGGAGATCTCGACCGGCAACTCTCCCACGAACGTCCCGCCCACCCAGGCGATCAGGTTCGCCCGAAGCGTGCCGGTGCGACGTGCCTCCAGTTCGAACAGGACCGGTTCAGAGTCTCCAGCTTCCGGGACGAGGAGCCTCTGACTGAGCTCGCTGAAGGCGACGAGTCCCTGGCCCGCCTGGAGCGTCACCAAGACCTCGACCCCGCCCGCGGGGACGCTCAGGCCCTTCATGGGCGCGCTTCGCGTGAACGCCCGCCCGGAGCCCTCCGTCAGGATGCGCACGACCAGCGCCACTCGGTCTCCGGGGGCGACCTGAAGGGGAAAGTCGGCGGCGAGCACCCTGCCGGCACGCTCGGGCGGCGGCGCGGCCGACCCGGCGGACCCGGCCGACCGATCAACGGACCGATCGACGTGCCTTCTCACCGAGGACGTCGGCGGATCATAGCCGTAGTGCGGATGATCACTGTAGTGCGGATCATCGCTGTAGTAGTGCACATCCTCCTCGCTCAGCTCGTCTGCGAAGGACTCGGCCGGCTCATGGGCGACCGGGGTATCGATCACCTCTCGAGGCCGTTCAGCATCTTCCAGGCCGGCACGGTCGCCCGTCGCCGCATGGCGGACGCGCAGAAGCGCCGCCAGTTCGGCGAGGAGGTGCGTCCGCGAGGGATCATCGACGGGAACGGTGTCCACGGCCCGGCGCCAGAGCGCGACCGCCTCGGCGAGGTCTGACGGGTCACCGCTCCGCATGAAGCGGGTCTGGAGCGCGGACGCCAGACCGGCATAGACGGAGGCGGCGCCAGGGTGACCGTCGAGGGTGTCCTCCACGGCGGAGCGGTAGTGCGCGACCGCCTCGTGGATGTCGGCCGCCGCGCCGGTCCACAGGTACAGGTCGTGGAGCGCGCCGCCGAGAGCGCTATGGCGGCCCGCATAATGGGGATGCCCTTCCGGTGTATGCCGGACGATGCGCCGCCACACCTCCACGGCGCGCGAAATGGCCGGATCATCAGACCGGCTCGCCCGTTCCAGCAGGTCCTCGGCGGCGGGAACGGCTCTGTCCGCCAGAGAGAGGAGCAGCGGGCCGGGCAGATGCTCATCCGGGACACCGGCCATGAAGCAGCGGCCCAGCATCTGCAGAGCAAGGTCCAGATCGTGCTCGGCTCCACCCCCGAGCAGAGCCAGATGACGCGCCCAGTGGAACCAGCCCAGCGCGTGCCAGGCGTCTACGTCGAAGTCGTCCAGGAGCCGGCGCAGGGCGAGGGCGTCGTCGAGCGCCTCCTGGTCCAGCACCGCCGCGGGATCTCGCGATTCCGCGTAACGCTCGACGCTCGTGCGCACGGACGCTAAGAGTCTTTCCCGCTCGGCCACCTGGCACCTCTCGTACGAGCCTGGCACGAAGGTATCGCGGCGGTTCTCCGGCCGGGAGACGATTGCTCGACCACGCGGGCGCCTTTACAAAGTAGATCGCCGCCGGACGGATGCCGCCGCCGGAACGCCGAACGGCCGCACGTCGCGCCCTGGGAAGGGCGCCGAGTGCGGCCGTGCGTGCGAAGCGGGAAGGGCCCCCGGGATCAGTAGGCGCCGAGGACGTCGACGACGAAGACCAGGGTGTCGGTGCCCTTGATCTTGTCGCCGGAGCCGGCCTTGCCGTAACCGAGGTCCGGCGGGATGGTGACGAGCACCCGGCTGCCGATCGGCAGGCCGACCAGGCTCTGGTCCCAGCCCTTGATGACCTTGCCGACGCCGATCGGGAACATCACCGGCTCGCCCCGGCCCCAGCTGCTGTCGAACTCCTTGTCGGTGCCCCAGATCTTGCCGGTGTACTGCACCAGGATCGTCTGACCGGACTTGACCACCGGGCCGGTGCCCTTGATCACGGTCTTGGTGACCAGGCCCTTCGGCGCCGGCGCGTCGGTCTTGGTGGTGAGCTTGGGCGCCTGGTCGCCGCCGGGGTTCTCCAGCTTGACGCCGGCGACCCCGGGGTCGGTCGCGGTGCCCTGCGCCGCCTTGGCGGTGGGCACGCCCATCACGTCGACGACGTAGACGCTGGCGATGGAGGTGTCGGCGCCCTGCGACTTGGCCTGCTCGACCTGGTCGGGGGTCAGGCTGTCCTTTGCGACGACGGCGAGGAAGCGCCCGCCGGGCTTGCTGTCCTGGAACGCCTTGTACACCACGGCGGGAAGCTTGGGATCGACCTTGATCAGCTGCGGCGCGCCGTCGTCGTAGGTGGAGCCGGAGGCGGCGTTGGTCTTGCCGTCCCAGCTGTAGGCGGTGAGGTTGGCGACCACCGAGTCGCCGTCCTTGACCTGCGCGCCCTGGCCGGGGGTGATCGTCTGCGACGACGACGTCGCGGGCGGGGTGCCCTTGGGGAAGGTGACCTGCGGTTTCTTGCCGAAGTCACCCGCCACCTTCACGCCGCTGCCGGACGTGCCGGAGGCGCCGGTCTTGGCGGTGACGTCACCGCCGCTACCGCAGGCGGCGGCGAACAGCAACGGCAGAGCGGCGAGAACGGCCAGTCGGCGCATGGGTATCCCTCGGAGAGACGTCACGTTCGCGTCACACTACCCGACGCCCAAGACCGCACGAGTCCGCGCGACGCGATCTTGCCGAAGCGTGACCATGCCTTCGGGTCAGGCTGCCTGCGCGCAGGCTCCGAGCTGGGACGACGCCCGGCGGACAGGTGCCGGCGGCCGTCCGCGCACCCCGGCGCGGCGGTACTCGAACGATACGGCACGCCCGATCTGCCGAAAGTTTCACCGGCCGCGGCTCCGGCGCGGCACGAGCACGCGGACCCCGGCGCGGCGCCGGCCGGGCGCGCGCCGGAGCCGCGGCGGCTCACATGCCGGCGATGAGCTTGTCCACCCGCTCGTCCACGCTGCGGAACGGGTCCTTGCACAGGACGGTGCGCTGGGCCTGGTCGTTCAGCTTCAGGTGCACCCAGTCGACGGTGAAGTCGCGGCGCTTCTCCTGCGCCTTGCGGATGAACTCGCCGCGCAACCGGGCGCGGGTCGTCTGCGGCGGCACCGACTTGGCCTCGAAGATCTTCAGGTCGGACGCCACGCGCTCCACGGCGCCGCGCCGCTGCAGGAGGTAGAACAGCCCTCTCTTGCGGTGCACGTCGTGGTAGGCGAGGTCGAGCTGGGCCACCCTCGGAGAGGACAGCGGCAGGTCGTACTTGTTGCGGTAGCGCTCGATGAGCTGGTACTTCGTCACCCAGTCGATCTCGCGCGACACACTGTCGAGGTCGCCGGTCTCCACCGCGCGCAGCGTGCGCTCCCACAGCTCAAGAACCCTGCGGGTGATCGCGTCGCCGCCGCGGCGGTCGACGAAGTCGCGGGCCTTTCCGAGGTACTCCTGCTGGATCTCCAGCGAGGAGGCCTCGCGGCCGTTGGCCAGGCGCACGCGCCTGCGGCCGGTCATGTCATGCGACACCTCGCGGATCGCCCGTATCGGGTTCTCCAGGCTGAGGTCGCGCATGACCGTGCCGGCCTCCACCATGCGCAGCACCAGGTCGGTGGCTCCGACCTTGAGCAGCATCGTGGCCTCGCTCATGTTGGAGTCGCCGACGATGACGTGCAGCCGGCGGAAGCGCTCGGCGTCGGCGTGCGGCTCGTCGCGGGTGTTGATGATCGGGCGCGACCGGGTGGTGGCGCTCGAAACCCCCTCCCAGATGTGCTCGGCGCGCTGGGAGACGCAGTAGACCGCGCCGCGGGGCGTCTGCAGCACCTTGCCGGCCCCGCAGATGATCTGCCGGGTCACCAGGAAGGGGATCAGGACGTCGGCGAGCCGGCCGAACTCGCCGTGCCTGCCCACGAGGTAGTTCTCGTGGCAGCCATAGGAGTTGCCCGCCGAGTCGGTGTTGTTCTTGAACAGGTAGATGTCACCGGCGATGCCCTCTTCGCGTAGCCGCTTCTCGGCGTCGACGAGCAGGCCTTCGAGGATGCGCTCCCCCGCCTTGTCGTGGGTGACGAGCTCCACGACGTTGTCACACTCGGGGGTGGCGTACTCAGGGTGGCTGCCCACGTCGAGGTACAGGCGGGCGCCGTTGCGGAGGAAGACATTGCTCGATCGGCCCCAGGACACGACTCTGCGGAAGAGGTAGCGCGCCACCTCGTCCGGGGACAGCCTGCGCTGACCCCTGAACGTGCAGGTGACGCCGTACTCGTTCTCCAAGCCGAAGATGCGACGATCCATCACATCACACTATGTCCCCCGGAGGCCGGAGGGGAGAGATCTTCGCCGGGTTTCCGGGCGAGGAACCCCTACCGTGACCTCTAGGGAGGGTAGATCTCCCCATTCCACCCGATCTTTCGCCGCCCGTAACAGGCCGCGTCCCGGCCCTCCGGGGCGGAGGAGCCGGGACGCGGGCCGGACATCGGCGGAGTCGGGCGGGACTCAGGCGCCCGAACCGGTGTCGATCTCGCCTTCGGGGGCGGTGGCCGGCGTGTCGCCGGCGGCGCCCGGCTTGCCGGCCTCCCCGGCCTCCCCGGCCTCCCCGGCCTCCCCGGCCTCGCCGACCGGCGGCTCGGCGGCCGGCCCGGACTCGGCGGACGCCGCGGCGTCGAGGAGCCGTTCGAGGCGGGGGCCGGTCAGGCGCTGGAACTTGCGGTGCTCGCGGGTGCGGTCGAGCACCGCGACCTCCAGCTGCGACACCGGCGGGCGCTCGCCGCCCGGCTCGGTCAGCGCGGCCAGGCCGGCGTCCAGCGCCTCGGAGAGCGGCATGCCCTGGCGGAAGCGGTCCTTCAGGCGGCCGGCGACGGTGTCTGCCACGCCGCCCATCACCACGAACCCGTGCTCGTCGGTGACCGAGCCGTCGAAGGTGAGGCGGTAGATCTGGTCGTCCTCGGGGGCGTCGCCGATCTCGGCGACGACCAGCTCGACCTCGTACGGCTTGCGCGACTCGGTGAACACCATGCCGAGAGACTGGGCGTACAGGTTGGCGAGGCCCCGGGCGGTGACGTCGCTGCGATCGTAGGTGTAGCCGTTGATGTCGGCGTAGCGGATGCCGCCGAGGCGTAGGGCCTCGAACTCGTTGTACTTGCCGACCGCGGCGAAGCCGATGCGGTCGTAGATCTCGCTGATCTTGTGCAGCGCCCGGGAGGCGTTCGGCGCGACGAACAGAATGCCGTTCTCGTACTGCAGCACCACGACGCTGCGGCCGCGCGCGATGCCCTTCCGCGCGAAATCGGCCTTGTCCCGCATCTCCTGTTCGGGGGACACATATCCAAAGGGCATGGACACCGGTGGTGATCCTCTCGTGGCCGTGGGTGGTGACTAGCGCAGCGGGGCGGTCGGGCCGTCGGGGTCGCTCATGCGGCGGTCCAGCACCTGCCGGACGTACGCCTCGACCTCCTCGTCGGACAGTCGGCGGAAGCCGTCCTCGGTGATCACCGTGACCAGCGGCCAGATCTTGCGGGTGACGTCGGGACCACCGGTCGCCGAGTCGTCGTCCGCGGCGTCGTAGAGCGACTCGACACAGGCGAGCACGGTGTCCTCCGCGGAGGCGTTCTCGCGGTAGAGCTTCTTCAGGGCGCCGCGCGCGAACAGCGAGCCCGAGCCGATCGAGGCATAGTTGGTCTGCTCGTACGGGCCGCCGCCCACGTCGTAGGAGAAGATGCGGCCGGTGCCGGACTCCTCGTCGTAGGCCGCGAAGAGCGGCACCACGACCATGCCCTGCATCGCCATCGGCAGGTTGCCGCGGATCATCGCCCCGAGCCGGTTGGCCTTGCCGTCGACCGAGAGCATGCGGCCCTCGCGCTTCTCGTAGTGCTCAAGCTCGACCAGGTAGAGCCGGGCCAGCTCGATGCCGGTGCTGGCCGTGCCCGCGATGCCCACGCACGAGTAGTCGTCGGTGCGGAAGACCTTCTGCATGTCCTTCTGGGAGATGTAGTTGCCCGAGGTGGCCCGCCGGTCGCCCGCCATGACGACGCCCCCCGCGAACGTCGCCGCGACGATGGTCGTGGCGTGCGGGATCTTGTCGCCCACGGAGGCCGCGGAGGCCGCAGAGTCGAATCTCCCCGGGAGGAGCCCTGGAGCGTAGGACCCGACGAACTCGGTGAACGACGTCGACCCCGTGTCCAGGAACAGGTTGTTCATCCAGCCCCGCTGTGCTGCCACGCGACTCCCTCCCAAGCGCTTTACAACTCCTACGCCGACCCTACTCGTGGTGCTGTCGTGGATGCACTTCCCACGATCAGCTCACGGCGAACCGCTTTCGCCCATCGAGCACCATCTTCCCCAAAATTCACCTTTACGGATCAGACCGGGCATGCGATTGTCGAGTTGTCGTGACATGACAACACAACCCTTGGCACTCCCACCCCCTCGTCCCCAAGGGGAGGTCCTTCCGTTGAGACTCGCACGCTCCCTCGCCGTAGTGACCACCGCCACGCTCTCCCTCACCGCCTGCGGCTCCGGAGGATCCTCCGGAGCCGATGACACCACCCTGACGATCACGGCCAACGCCATCTCCGGCGGCAAGAACTCCGCCACCGCCGACTGGACCAAGAACTGGCTCATCCCCAAGTTCGAGGAGGCCCAGAAGGCCAAGGGCAAGACCGTCCACGTGCTGTTCCAGCCGAACGGCGTCGACGACGAGCAGTACAAGACGAAGATCGCGCTGGACCTGAAGTCGGGGGCCGGCGCCGACATCGTCGACCTGGACGGCATCTGGGTCGGCGAGTTCGCCCAGGCCGGCTACATCAAGCCGCTCACGGAGACGGCCGGCCCCGAGGTCGACCAGTGGGAGGGCTGGAGCCAGATCCCCGAGGCGGTGCAGGGCCTCGGCACCTTCGACGGCAAGAAGTACGGCCTGCCGCAGGGCACAGACGGGCGCGTCCTGTTCTACAACAAGACCCTGTTCGCCAAGGCCGGCCTGCCCGCCGACTGGCAGCCCAAGAGCTGGCAGGACATCATCGACGCCGGCACGGCGCTGAAGAGGTCCGGCGTGCCCACGCCCCTGCAGATCAACGCCGGCACCGCCATGGGCGAGGCCACCAGCATGCAGGGCGCGCTGCCGCTGCTGGCGGGCACCGGCACCGAGATCTTCTCAGGCGGCAAGTGGGCCGGCGCCTCCCAGGGCCTCAAGGACGTCCTCGGCTTCTACCGGCAGATCTACACCACCGGCCTGGGCGACCCCCGCCTGCAGCAGGAGGCCAAGGGCCGCGACAAGTCCTTCCAGGCGTTCGCGGAGGGCAAGATCGGCGTCCTGGCCGAGGGCGACTACTTCTGGCGCTCGGTCGTCGAGCCCAAGGCCGGCGTCGCCCCCATGCAGGACCGCGACAAGGCCGTCGGCTACGCGCTGATCCCCGCCAAGCAGCCAGGAGCCGGGGTGCGCGGCCAGGACTTCGTCAGCATGTCCGGCGGCGCCGTGCGGGCGCTCAACCCCAGATCCGACAACCCCAAGCTCGCCTGGGAGCTGCTGTCGTTCATGCACTCGGCCGAGGCCACCAAGGCCGGCCTGGCCGGAGAGGCCCGCATCACCTCCCGCACCGACGTCAACGACGAGGTGCTGGCCCCGGCCCCGATGCTCGGCTTCGTCGCCCAGAAGGTCCTGCCGATCACCAGCTACCGTCCCGGCCTGGCCGTCTACCCGCAGGTCTCGGTCGCCCTCCAGCAGGCGACGGCCGACGTCGTCGCGGGCAAGAGCGTCGACGAGGCCGCCGCCGCCTACCAGAAGAAACTCGAATCCCTCGTAGGCGGCCCCGCCAACATCGCCCAATGATCCCGATGGCGCAAAGCGTCCTGATGCACTGGATGCCGTCCACGTGTTCCATGTGTGAGGTCCTCGCCGGCGCGCGAGCGAGGACGCGCCGGTGGTCTGACGAGGAAGGAGGAAACGCGAGGAACGAGCGTTTCCGAGTGACGAGGAAGACCACCGGCTCAAGGGCCTCCTCGCTCCGCGCGAGCGGAGCGAGCGCCATGAACACGAAGCGAGCGCCATGAACACAGACGCGGCAGGGCTGGGGAGAGGTAGGGCGGCGGGGTTCGTGCTGCCGGCCATGGTCCTCATCGGGGTGTTCCTGATCTTCCCCGCGCTCTGGACGATCTACCTGGGACTCACCGACTTCAGCCTGACCGGGCTGGCCGCCGCCGACCCGCAGATCGTGGGCGTGGACAACTACGCCGAGGCGCTCGGGGACGAGCGGTTCCGCACCTCGCTGTGGCTGACGGCGCAGTTCGTGCTCGGCTCGGCGATCATCGGCCAGGCGGGGCTTGGCTTCTCGATCGCCTGGGCGCTGCGCAACCGCACGGGGCCGGTGAAGCGGGTGGTCGAGGGCCTGGTCCTGCTGGCGTGGATCCTGCCCTCGTCGGTGGTGGCGTTCCTGTGGATCGCCCTGCTCGACCGGGACCAGGGCACGCTGAACGCCCTGCTGCACACGCCGGGGTTCGCCTGGCTGCTGGACCACCCGATGCTGTCGATCATCGTGTTCAACACCTGGCGGGGCACCGCGTTCTCGATGATGCTGTACGGGGCGGCGCTGGAGAACGTGCCGCCCTCGCACCTGGAGACGGCCCGCCTGGCGGGGGCCTCGACCTTCCAGCAACTGCGCGACGTGGTGTTCCCCCGGATCAAGGGGCACATGCTGACCAACCTGCTGCTGATCAGCCTGTGGACGTTCAACGACTTCACGAGCTTCCAGATCACGGCGGGCGGCCCCGAGGGCCGGTCGGAGATCCTGCCGGTGTACATCTACAACGTGGCGCTCAGCGGCGGGCGGCTCGGGTTCGGCGCGGCCGTGTCGTTCCTGGTGCTGATCATCAACCTGGTGCTGGCGCTGGTGTACCTGCGGCTGCTCCGCGGCCGCCGGGGGGTGGCGGCATGACCGTGGAACAAGACCGCGAGACGGCCGCGCGGGCGGCGCGGGCGGCGCGGGCGGACGCCGCCCGGGTGCGCCACGCGGTGGCGGCGATCGGGCGGGCCACGTTCCTCGCGGCGGTGACGGGGTTCTTCGCGCTGCCGCTGCTGTGGCTGGCGACCGCCCCGTTCGACGCCCATCCGACGATCACCGCGTCGGTGCCGGAGTTCACGCTCGGCAACTTCCGCGCCCTGTTCGACAACCCGTACGTGCTCACCTCGCTGGGCAACTCGGTGCTCCAGGCGGCGGGCAGCGCGGTGCTGGTCGTGGTGCTGGCGGCGCTGGCGGCGTACGCGCTGTCGCGGGTGCGGATCCCGGGCAGGGACGCGCTGCTGTACGTCCTGCTGCTGCTGTCGTCGGTGGTGACCGGCACCGCCGCCATGGTGCCGATCTTCGAGCTGGCCACCCGGCTCAACCTCATCGACACCCACCTCGGCGTGGTGCTGACGCTGTCGGGCGGCCTGCTCCCGGCGGCGATCTTCATCCTGAAGGACTTCATGGACGGCACGCCGACCTCCTACGAGGAGTCGGCGCGGGTGTTCGGCGCGAGCCCGCTGCAGATCCTGTGGCACATCGTGGTGCCGGTGGTCAGGCCCGGGCTGGCGACGATCGCGGTGTGGGCGGTGGCCTCGGTGTGGGGCAGCTTCCTGACGCCGTTCATCCTGCTGCGCGACCCGGACAAGTCCCCGGGCGCGGTGATCCTGTACACCCTCTACACCGAGGGCGGCTCGCCGCACCTGGACCTGATCTCGACGTTCTCGCTGCTGTACTCCCTCCCCGTCGTCCTGATGTACGTGTTCGTCAGCCGCAAGTACGGCTTCCGCTTCCACGGAGGGATCAAACGGTGATCTCGCTGCACGGCCTGACCAAGGAGTTCCCCGGCGGGGTACGGGCGGTCGACGCCCTGGACCTGGAGATCGCCGACGGGGAGTTCTTCGCGCTGCTCGGCCCGTCCGGGTGCGGCAAGACCACCCTGCTGCGCACGATCGCCGGCCTGGAGACCCCCACCTCGGGGCGCATCACGATCGGCTCGGCCGACGTGACGGCCCTGCCGCCCGGCAGGCGGGACGTCGCCATGGTCTTCCAGGACTACGCGCTGTTCCCGCACATGGACGTGACGGCCAACATCGCCTACCCGCTGCGGATCAGGAAGGTGCCCCGCGCCGAGCGGGAGGCCAAGGCGGCGGAGACGGCCGCGCGGCTGAGCCTGTCGGAGCTGCTCGCCCGGCGGCCGGGCCAGCTGTCGGGCGGCCAGCAGCAGCGGGTGGCGCTGGCGCGGGCCATCGCCTGCCACCCCACGGTGTTCCTGTTCGACGAGCCGCTGTCCAACCTGGACGCCCGGATGCGCCTGGAGGCCAGGACGTTCCTCAAACGCCTCCAGCGCGAGCTGGCCGTCACCACCGTGTTCGTCACCCACGACCAGAGCGAGGCGCTGGCCATGGCCGACCGCATCGCGGTCATGTCCGCCGGGCGGATCAGGCAGGTCGGCACGCCTGCTGAGGTGTTCCAGCGGCCGTCCAGCACGTTCGTGGCCTCCTTCATCGGCTCCACGCCGATGAACCTGCTGCCCGGCGTGGTCAAGGACGGCGCGCTGCGGGTGGCCGGGGCCGTCCTGCCCCTGCCCGGCGGCCTCGCCGAGGGGCAGGAGATCGTGTACGGGCTCCGCCCTGAGTACATGGACCTGTCGGCCACGGCCCGCGAGGACGCCTTCGCCGGCCGGGTCTCGGTCGTGGAGAACCTGGGCACGTCGTTCCTCGTGACGCTCGAAGTGCCGTCGGACGCCGGCGAGCTCCTGGTCCAGGCGGTGGTCCCGGAGGACGCCGAGCCCGCGCCCGGCGCCGCCGCGTGGGCCGTCCCGCGCCATCCGCGCGCCCTGGTGTACCGCGACGGAGAGCTGGTGGCCCCGTGACCGCCCTGCCGCCGATCAGGCTGAGCGGCCGGTGGACGCTGGAGGACCGCCTGGTCAAGCAGGTGTGGGGGGTGCCGTTCGAGCTGCCGGCCGGCGCGCGGGCGTTCACGGTGGAGCTGTCCTACGACCGGTCCGCCGGCGTGCTCGACCTCGGCTGCGAGGGCCCTTCCCATTTCCGCGGCTGGTCGGGCGGCGCCCGCTCCCGCTACACGATCACGCCGTCGTGGGCCACGCCGGGTTACCTGCCGGGGGAGCCCGAGCAGGGCGTCTGGCGGGCGCTCGTCGGCCTGTACCGCGTCCCGCTGGACGGCGTCGCCTACGAGATCACCGTGACCCCGCACGCCGCGCCGCCCGCGCCGCCGGACCCGCCCGCCGCTCCCCCGCCGTCCCCGGTGGCGCCGGCCTCGGCTCGGCGGGGACTGCCCGGCCTGGACGGCCTGCGGTGGCAGGCCGGCGAGCTGCACGCCCACACCGTGCACTCCGACGGCGTCCTCACCATCGACGAACTCGCGGCGCTCGCCCGCTCAGAGGGGCTGGACTTCCTGGCCGTCACCGACCACAACACCGTCAGCCACCACGCCGAGCTGCCCGCGGCGGCGGCGCGCGCGGGGATCACGCTGGTCCCCGGCCAGGAGGTCACCACCGACCTCGGCCACGCCAACGCCTTCGGCGACATCGGCTGGATCGACTTCCGGCGGCCCGCCGACGCCTGGGCGCGGGAGGTGGGCGACCGCGGCGGGCTGCTGTCGGTCAACCATCCGCTGGGCGCCGACTGCGCGTGGCGCCATCCCTTCACCGAGCGGCCCCGCACCGCCGAGGTCTGGCACTCCGGCTGGTGGGACCGCACCTGGGGCGCGCCGCTGTCGTGGGCGCAGGCATGGCGTGACGACCTGGTCTACGTCGGCGGCGGCGACTACCACCGCCCCGAGGAGAACCACCCGCCCGGCGCGCCGTCCACGTGGGTGCTCGCGGAGCCGCCCGAGGCCGGGCTCGCGGGCGCGGCGATCGTGGAGGGCGTCCGGGCGGGCCGTACGGCCGTCTCGGCCGGCCCGGACGGGCCGCTGCTGCTGCGGCACGGCGAGGAGTTCCTGGTGCTGGACGCCGACGGGCTGGTGCTGTGGGGGCCCGACCACCGGTCGGTGATCCGCGGCGACCGCGTCACCGTCCCCGCCCGTCCGGGGCCGCACCGTCTGGAGACCACCCGCAACGAGGTCATGGCCCTGTGCACCTGACCCGGCGCGCCATCGCACCCGGCTGGAGGCAACCGTCGTGAACGAGATCGTCGTCGTCCCGCACACCCACTGGGACCGTGAGTGGTACCTGCCGTTCCAGCGTTTCCGCATGGGCCTGGTGCGGATGCTTGACGAGGTCCTCGACACCATGGCGGCCGACCCGGCCTACCGGTTCACGATGGACGGCCAGCTCGCCGCGGTCGAGGACTACCTGGAGATCCGTCCCGAGCGCCGGGAGGAGCTCGCCGGGTTCGTCCGCGAGGGACGTTTCGCCGCCGGTCCCTGGACGATCCTGGCCGACGAGTTCCTATGCTCGGGCGAGACGCTGATGCGCAACCTCGAGTACGGGATGCGCGGCGCCGAAGAGCTCGGCGGCGCCATGCGGGTGGGGTACCTTCCCGACCAGTTCGGGCACTGCGCGCAGATGCCGCAGATGCTGGCCCTGGCCGGGCTGCCGGTCGCCTGCCTGTGGCGAGGGGTGCCCGGCGCGGTCGAGCGCGACGTGTTCGACTGGGAGGGCGCCGATGGCACGGTGATCCGCACCCAGTACCTGCCCGGCGGCTACGGGAACGCGGTGGCCCTGTTCACCGGCCCGCAGGAGGGGCTCGGCGACCGGCTGTCCGTGTTCGCCGCCACCATGCGCCCGTGGCGTCCCGAGGGACCGCTGCTGGCCATGTACGGCGCCGACCACTCGGCGCCCGCGGCCGGCATCACCGGGGCCGGCCTGCGCCTGGCCACCCTCGGCGAGCACCTGGCGTCTCCCGGCGCGCTGGAGGGCGGCGGGCGGCCGCAGGTCGTCCGGGGCGAGCTGCGCTCCCACGCCCGCGCCAACATCCTGCCTGGTGTGATCTCCGCCCGGGTCGACCTCAAGCAGGGCATGGGCCGCGCCGAACGCGTCGTCATCCGCTACGCCGAACCGCTGTCGGCCCTGTGGCTCGGCGAACCGGCGGCCACCGCCGGGCGGAACGGGCAGGACGGACATGACCGGCGGGACGGGCAGGACGGGAAGAACCGGCAGGACGGGCGGGACGGGCGGGATCGGCGGGGGGAGGGCGAGCGCACGGCGAGCCGCCGGCTGATCGAGCTGGCCTGGCGGGGGCTCGTCGCGTGCAGCGGCCACGACTCCATCACCGGTTGCGGCGCCGACGAGACCGCCCAGCAGGTCGGGGCGCGCATCGCCGAGGCCGAGCAGATCGGCCAGGCGGTGGTCGACCTGGTCTGCGCCTCGCTCGCCGCGACCGCGCGCCGCGACCAGCTCGTCGTCGTCAACCCCTCCCCGTTCGCGCGCACCGCCCTGGTGCTCGCCGATCTGCCGGCGGAGCGGGCGGGGCTCGCCGCCCACGACGGCTCCGCGGTGCCGGTGCAACGGCTCGCGGAGGCCCCGACGCTGCTGGACGAGTCGGCCATGGACGACCTGGGCGCGCTGCTCGGGCGGGTTCACGAGCGGGAGCTGTTCGGCCACGAGATCGTCTCCTGGTCGGCCGGCGACGGGGTGTTCACGATCGTGGTGGGCCGGCACGCCTCCACCCCCTACCGCCACGCCGATCTGAAGGCCGCGGTCGAGGGCGCGGTCGCCGCCCGCCCGGGTCCGTGGCTGGTCCGCACGGTCGCCGAGCCGGTCGTCACCGTCGCCGCCCGCGTCCACGTCCCCGCCCTCGGCCGCACGACCCTCACCTCCGTCCCCGTGCCCGTCTCGGACGAGCGTGGAGGGCGAGGGGACATGGAGACTCCTGGCGAGGCGCCGGGAGCGCGAAGCGGCGGACCGCACGCGCTGGACAACGGGCTGCTGCGCGTGCAGGCCGAGAGCGACGGCACGCTGACGCTCAGCACGCCGTCCGGCCTGGTCGCGCGGGGCGTCGGCCGGATCGTCGACGGCGGGGACGCGGGCGACACCTACAACTACGCGCCGCCGGCGGACGACCGCCTCGTGGACGTCCCGGCGTGGGTCACGGTCACGCCGGAGTGCTCAGGCCCGCTGGTCTCGGCGATGGAGATCGCGCGCGGATACCGCTGGCCGGCCGGCGCGCGGGGCTCGGGCCGCTCGCCGCGGGAGGCCGAGGTCACCGTCACCACCCGCGTGGAACTGCGGGCCGGTGAGCCGTACGCGAGGATCGCGGTCTCGTTCGGCAATCCGTGCCGCGACCACCGCGTGCGCTGGCACGCGCCGCTCCCCCGCCCGGCCGCGGAGTCGTTCGCCGGCGGCCAGTACGCCGTCGTCCGGCGCGGGCTGACCGCCGAGGGCGGCTGCGGCGAGGTGCCGCTGCCCACCTTCCCCGCCTCGGAGTTCGTCGCCGCCGGCGGTCTGGCCGTGCTCCTGGATCACGTCAGCGAGTACGAGCTCCTTCCCTCGCGATCCGAGCGTCCGGACGCCGGCGACGGAGCGGCTCCGGCGGAGGAGATGGCGGTGACGCTGGTGCGGGCGGTGGGGTACCTGTCGCGCAACGACAACGCCTACCGGGACGAACCGGCCGGCCCGCAGATCGCCACCCCGGCGGCCCAGTGCCCCGGCCCGGTCACGGCGCGCTTCGCGGTGCACCTGTACGAGGGCTCCTGGGACCAGGCGGCCCTCCCCCGCCTCGCCGAGGAGCACCATCTGGACCTGCTGGCCGTACCCGGCTCGGCGCCCACCGGCACCCTCCCGGGGGCCGCCGCGCCGGTGTCCCGGCTGGAGGTGAGCGGCGACGGCGTGACGCTCGGCGCGCTGCGCGAGCGGGACGGCCGGCTGGAGGCCCGCCTGGTGGCCCGGCATCCTGCGGCGACCGAGGCGGTGATCACCGGCCCGTTCACCTCGGCCTGGCGGGCGGACGCCGCGGGCCGGCCGATCGACCGGCTGGAGGCCGCTGACGGCGTCCTGCGGCTCCCGCTGCGCGCCTTCGAGATCGCGACGGTGCACCTGGCCTGAAACGGACCCGCGTCAGGCGTCGCTCGCGACGCGCTGGATCGCGCGGGCGAGCGGGGCGAGGTCGATGCCGTCGAGGTGGTCGAAGAAGTGCCGGCGCACGCTGGCCAGGTTGACCGGCCACGCCCGTTCCAGGCGGGCGAGGCCGGCGTCGGTGAGGACGGCGTTCCACCCGCGGGCGTCGTCGTCGCACCTGACCCATCCCCTTCTTCGTGTCGAAGTTCGCCTGGCCCCACCTGGTGCGGCGCGGGGGCGGCGTCATCATCAACGTCGCGTCCATGGCGGGCATGATCGCCGGAGGGGTCCCCCCGATGGTGGGGCACACGGCGGCGAACGCCGGCGTCATCGGCATGACGCGGCAGTTCGCGCTCGAAGGCGCGCGCCATGGGATCCGTGCGGTGGCGATCAGCCCCGGGCCCGTCCTGACCCCGGCCGGCGAGCGCGATCTCGGCGACGACCAGGCGGCACGGGACGCGATCACCGCCAAGACGCTTCTCAAGCGCTTCGCCAGGCCCGAGGAGGTCGTCGAGCTGGCGGCCTTCCTCGCCTCTGACCGGGCGTCGTACATCACGGGCGCCAACTATCCGGTCGACGGCGGTGCGAGCGCCTGGTAGCGAGGGGCCGGTCGTGGGGCCTGGAGCGGCGCCGAAGGGGCCGGGCCGTGGGTGTTCTCGGCGTCATGGAGGCAGGGCCGGGGAGGCTGCTCCCTCGGCCGGAGCGCTTGCCTCCTTCGCCGGCCGGGGCGCCCCCCGGGGGGCGAAGCGGGGCTCATTGGCGCCCGAACGCCCTCCGGGGGCTCGCGTACACCTCTCTGGGTGCGCGGACTCGCCCTCATCGCCTCTGGATGAGGCGGGGGCGTCCTTGCCGCCGATGGGTGAGATGAGTCGTCGCGCCTCGGCCCTGAGGGCGCAAGGCGCTTCCCGCACCCGGGGCGGGAGGTCGCCGTGCTCGTCGCCAGGCGGGTGGGCCGGACCCTCCGGCCCTACTGGCCGCCCTTCTGCACGTAGCTGCGGACGAACTCCTCGGCGTTCTCCTCCAGCACCTCGTCGATCTCGTCGAGGATCGCGTCGACGTCGTCAGTGAGCTTCTCCTGACGCTCCTGGACGTCCGGAGACGCCTGCGCCTCGGTCTCTTCGACCTCGGTCTCCTGCCGGCCGGTCTGCTTCTGGCCGCCGGTGTCCTTCGTCGCCATGTGGTACCTCCGCTTGGGGGACGCATCTGATTCATATCTTCCCCGAACCCGACGACATTTCGCGCGGATCGTCCCGTGATCTACGCCAGACGTCCGGAGGAGGGCCGTCCCGTCAGACAACCTCCCCGGAACAGCCCGTCGCAAATCTGCTGGCTTGTTACGATTTATCCGTCTGATAGCGCCGGGATCCGCCCGCCGAGGGCCGTGTCGCCGGGATCACACCGGCCCGGCCGCGCGGCCCGGCCAGGCCGCCACGCCCATGCCGTACTGGTGTAAATCTGATCGTCACCCCCGGTCATATGGCATTCTGTGGTGATCCGCCCATAGGCATCCCACTCCGGACGGAGTGGCCGTGGGGGCAGGTCACGATGCCGGATATGAACGGGTGAAATGAA
Organism: Sphaerisporangium sp. NPDC049457; assembly: GCF_055586705.1. Classification (NCBI taxonomy): domain Bacteria; kingdom Bacillati; phylum Actinomycetota; class Actinomycetes; order Streptosporangiales; family Streptosporangiaceae; genus Sphaerisporangium; species Sphaerisporangium sp. NPDC049457. Next base: position 54,231 of record NZ_JBVJHR010000030.1, read on the forward strand.
AGCGGACCACGCACAGCTGCTCGGAGATCGTTACCGGTTGATCTCGCCGCTGGGCCAAGGGGGCATGGGCATCGTCTGGCGCGCGCACGACAAGCGCCTGGCCCGCGACGTGGCGATCAAGGAGCTGCGCCCGTCACAGCACGGGGACCGGTTCGACGTGCACACGGCCAGGCGCCACGCGCTGCGCGAGGCCCGCTCGGCCGCCCGGCTCAGCCATCCGGCCATCGTCACCGTCCACGACCTGCTGGAGGAGGACGGCCGCCTCTGGATCGTCATGGAGCTGGTGGAGGCGCTCACCTTGCAGGCGACGGCCTGGCACCTCGGCCGCCTGCCGGTCCACTGGACGGCGTGGATCGGGTTCCACCTGCTCAGCGGTCTGCGGCACGCCCACGCCGCCGGCGTCCTGCACCGCGACATCAAACCGGGGAACGTACTGCTGACCGGCGAGCGGGTCGTGCTCAGCGACTTCGGCATCGCGGTGCTGCAGGACGAGACCCACACCAACACCAGCCCCATCGTCGGCTCCCCCGGCTACATCGCCCCCGAGCGGCTGCGCGGGCACCCGGCGACGCAGGCGGCCGACCTGTGGTCGTTCGGCGCGACGCTGTACTTCTCGGTCGAGGGCAGTCCGCCGCCCGTCGCCGGCGCTGGGGACGTCCTCGCCGCCCGCCCGCCCGAGCAGGTGCGCCTTCCCCGGCGGGCCGGGGCCCTGCGGACGCTGCTGCAAGGGCTGCTGCAGCCCGACCCCGGGGAGCGGCTCACCAGCGACCAGGCCGCGCTGCTGCTCTCGGAGATCCTGCGCAAGGAGGGCATCGCGGTGCCGCCCATGCGCCTGACCGGCAGCGGCATCTTCCCGCCCGGCGCCTTTACAATGTAGATCGCGGCCAGAGGCGCGTGCCGCCCGGCGCGAGGCCGGGCGGGGCGGGCGGGTCAGCGCTCGCCGGTGAGGGCGCTGACCAGGTCGGCGGCGGTGCGGCAGCGGTCGAGCAGCTCGCCCACGTGGGCCTTGGTGCCGCGCAGCGGCTCCAAGGTGGGCACGCGCTGCAGCGACTCGCGGCCGGGGATGTCGAAGATCACGGAGTCCCACGAGGCGGCCGCCACCGACTCGCTGTACTGGCGCAGGCACCGGCCCCGGAAGTAGGCCCGGGTGTCGTTGGGCGGCAGCTCGATCGCCCGCTGGACGTCGTCCTCGGTGACCAGGCGGTGCATGCGGTCGCGGGCGACCAGGCGGTTGTACAGGCCCCGCTCGGGGCGGATGTCGGAGTACTGCAGGTCGACCAGTTGCAGGCGCGGATGCGACCAGGCCAGCCCGTCGCGCGAGCGGTAGCCTTCGAGGATCTCGAGCTTGGCGACCCAGTCGAGCTCCCTGGACAGCTGCATGGGGTCCTCGGCGAGACGGGTGAGCACCGACTCCCAGCGGTTGAGCACGTCCTTGGTCATGTCGTCCACGGCCGCGCCGAAGCGGTCCTCGACGTACTTGCGCGCCTGCTCCAGGTACTCCATCTGGAGTTGGACGGCGGTCATCTTGCGGCCGTCGCGCAGGGTGATCTCGTACTTGCACGTCGGGTCGTGGGAGACCGCGCGCAGCGCCGCCACGGGGCTCTCGACCGACAGGTCGCCGGTGAGGAAGCCGTCCTCGATCATCGCCAGCACCAGGGCCGTGGAGCCCAGCTTGAGGTAGGTGGAGATCTCGGACATGTTGGCGTCGCCGATGATGACGTGCAGCCGGCGGTACTTCTCGGGGTCGGCGTGCGGCTCGTCGCGGGTGTTGATGATCGGCCGCTTGAGGGTGGTCTCGAGCCCGACCTCGACCTCGAAGAAGTCGGCCCGCTGGCTGATCTGGAAGCCCTCGCCGCGGGAGTCCTGCCCGATGCCGACCCGCCCGGCGCCGGTGACGACCTGCCGGGACACGAAGAACGGCGTCAGGTGGCGGACGATGTCGGCGAAGGGCGTGGCGCGCCGCATGAGGTAGTTCTCGTGACAGCCGTAGGAGGCGCCCTTGTTGTCGGTGTTGTTCTTGTAGAGCTGGATGGGAGCGTTCCCCGGCATGGCCGAGGCGCGGACGGCGGCGTCGTGCATGACGCGCTCGCCGGCCTTGTCCCAGATCACGGCCGCGCGGGGGTTGGTGCACTCGGGGGTGGAGTACTCGGGGTGGGCGTGGTCGACATAAAGCCTGGCCCCGTTGGTGAGGATCACGTTGGCCAGCCCGAGATCCTCATCGGTGAGCTGGGTGGGGTCGGCGATCTCGCGGGCCAGGTCGAAGCCGCGGGCGTCGCGAAGTGGATTCTCTTCCTCGAAGTCCCATCTGGCCCGGCGCGCCCGGGCGGCCGAGGCCGCCAGATAGGCGTTGACCACCTGTGAGGAGGTCACCATCGCGTTCGCGCCCGGCTGCCCGGGTACGGAAATGCCGTACTCGGTCTCGATGCCCATCACCCGCCGTACCGTCACGCTTCCAGCCCTTCATCTGTGCTCTCTCGCACCCGGACCTCCACCGTCACGCCGCCCATAACCACGAGCCTAGACCGTCGCCCGCACAACCAGACCCTTTGGTGGCTGCCCGTTCCGCCGGGGCGGAAACAGCGACGGCGCGGCTCCGGGAGGAACCACGCCGTCGCATGCCGGTGTCAATCAGAGGTACTGGCCGGTGTTGGCGACCGTGTCGATGGACCGCCCGGCCTCCGTGCCCTGCTTCCCGGACACCAGGGTGCGGATGTAGACGATGCGCTCGCCCTTCTTGCCGGAGATGCGCGCCCAGTCGTCGGGGTTCGTGGTGTTGGGCAGGTCTTCGTTCTCGCTGAACTCGTCGACGCAGGCGGCGAGCAGGTGCGAGATGCGCAGGCCCTTCTGCCCGGTCTCCAGGAACGCCTTGATGGCCATCTTCTTGCCGCGGTCCACGATGTTCTGGATCATGGCCCCGGAGTTGAAGTCCTTGAAGTACAGGACCTCCTTGTCGCCGTTGGCGTAGGTCACCTCGAGGAAGCGGTTCTCCTCGCTCTCGGTGTACATGCGCTCGACGACCCGCTGGATCATGCCGGCCACGGTCGCCTCGCGCGACTTGCTGTGCTCGCCGAGGTCTTCCTCGTGGAGCGGCAGCTCGGTGGTGATGTACTTCGAGAAGATGTCCTTGGCCGCCTCGGCGTCCGGCCGCTCGATCTTGATCTTGACGTCCAGGCGGCCGGGCCGCAGGATCGCCGGGTCGATCATGTCCTCGCGGTTGGAGGCGCCGATGACGATGACGTTCTCCAGGCCCTCGACGCCGTCGATCTCCGACAGCAGCTGAGGGACGATGGTGTTCTCGACGTCGGAGGAGACGCCGGAGCCGCGGGTGCGGAAGATCGAGTCCATCTCGTCGAAGAACACGATCACCGGGGTGCCCTCGGAGGCCTTCTCGCGGGCCCGCTGGAAGACCAGGCGGATGTGCCGCTCGGTCTCGCCGACGTACTTGTTCAGCAGCTCGGGGCCCTTGATGTTGAGGAAGAAGCTCTTGCCGGACTGGCCGGTCTTCTCGGCGACCTGCTTGGCCAGCGAGTTGGCCACGGCCTTGGCGATGAGCGTCTTGCCGCAGCCGGGGGGACCGTACAGCAGCACGCCCTTGGGGGGACGCAGCTTGTGCTCGCGGAACAGGTCGGCGTGCAGGTAGGGCAGCTCGATGGCGTCCCTGATCTGCTCGATCTGCCGCGACAGTCCGCCGATCTCCTCGTAGGAGATGTCGGGGACCTCTTCGAGCACGAGCTCCTCGACCTCGGACTTGGGGATGCGCTCGTAGACGTAGCCGGAGCGCGGCTCCAGCAGCAGTGAGTCGCCTGCCCGGATGGGCTGGTCGAGCAGCGACTCCGCCAGGCGGACCACGCGCTCCTCGTCGGCGTGCGAGATGACCAGCGCGCGCTGGCCGTCCTCCAGAAGCTCCTTGAGCATCACGATCTCGCCGACGCTCTCGTAGCCGAGCGCCTCGACCACGTTGAGCGCCTCGTTGAGCATGACCTCCTGGCCGCGCTTGAGCGTGTCGACGTCGACCGCGGGGCTGACGTTCACCCGGAGCTTGCGCCCCCCGGTGAACACCTCGACGGTGCCGTCTTCGCGGGCCTCCAGGAAGACGCCGAAGCCGGACGGCGGCTGGGCCAGCCGGTCGACTTCCTCCTTGAGTGCCACGATCTGGTCCCGGGCCTCCTTTAGCGTGGCCACCAGACGTTCGTTCTGTCCGGTGACCGCGGCCAGATTGGCCTGCAACTCATGGAGACGTTCCTCAAGGACCCGGGCTTGCCGTGGAGACTCGGCGAGCTTCCGGCGCAACGCGGTGATCTCCTCCTGGAGGAAGGAGACCTGAGTTGTGAGGTCCGCGACCTCCCGTTCGCGCTGGGCGGCTCGAGCCTCAGCGTCATCGCGAGCTGCCACAGTCACCTCCTTCCCAGTCGAGGGCGACTACTCAAGACCCTACCTATCTCGGGGGCATCCGTAACCTGGCCAGGGAGTGTTCGTGTCATTACATCCAGTGTTCAGTGTTAAATGCCTTATAGGCGACTATTGCTAGTAAGCAGCCTCACACGGGTTTCTGTTCCCATGGTTCGCGAGCGGGCATGACCGCCCAGCGATGGACCACGGCGGCCTCGGGAGCTCACGTACCGGACTCCTCCCCGTACGCGCCCTTGGCGGGGCGCCGGCGCCTGGGCGGGGGCGTGACGCCGTCCGCCATGCGACGGGACGTGACGAGGAAGCCCGTGTGCCCGACCATCCGATGACCCGGGCGTACGGCGAGACCTTCGACATGCCAGTCGCGGACCAAGGTTTCCCACGAATGCGGCTCAGTGAAACTTCCGTGATCGCGGAGGCTTTCCACCGTACGCGACAACTGGGTCGTTGTCGCTACATAACAGCAGATAACACCTCCGGGGGTCAGGGCCTTGGCCGCCGCGTCCACGCATTCCCACGGCGCCAGCATGTCGAGGATCACCCGGTCGACGTCGGTCTCGTCGATGGAGGCCACCAGGTCGCCCACGACCAGGCGCCACTGCGCCATGGGACCGCCGTAGAACTTCTCGACGTTCTTGCGCGCCACCTCGGCGAAGTCCTCGCGCCGCTCGTAGGAGGTGACCTTCCCGCTCTCGCCGACCGCGCGCAGCAGGAAGCAGGTGAGCGCCCCCGACCCCACGCCGGCCTCCACGACCTTCGCCCCGGGGAAGACGTCGGCCATGGCCACGATCTGCGCGGCGTCCTTGGGGTAGACGACCGCCGCGCCGCGCGGCATCGAGACCGCGTAGTCCTGCAGGAGGTGGCGGAACGCCAGGTAGGGCGTCCCTCCCGAGGAGCGCACCACCGAGCCCTCGGGAAGCCCGATCAGGTCGTCGTGCGGGATGGAGCCCTTGTGCGTATGGAAGACACCGCCCTCTTTGAGCGTCACGGTGTGACGCTTGTCCTTCGGGTCGGTCAGTTGAACCTGATCACCGGGCCGGAACGGCCCGTGCCTGCGGAAACCCATGCGCGCAAGGCTATATCCGCCCGCCGCCCGCCCGCGCGGGCGCGTCCGGCCACAGGGGTGACCGGTATCAGGTGGAACGCCACCTCTGGGGTGGCGCATCCCGCGAAGAAATGGATTGGCGCTCTACGTCCGATGCTGGTAGCTGTTGCCCATGCTTTCCCGGTTCCCCCGCGAGGCGGTGCCTGCGGGCCCGTACCTGCTGCGCCCGCCCGGCAAGGACGACATCGACGCGATCACGCGGGCCTGCGCCGATCCCGAGATCGCCGCCTACATCCCGAGCGTCCCCGTCCCCTACACCGCCGACGACGCGCGCGTCTTCGTCACCGAGACCGCCCCCGGGACGTGGGAGGCGGGCGGGGCGTACTTCGCCATCGCCGACCCGGTCACCGACGAGTGGCTCGGCAACGCCCTGCTCAAGCCGCCGGTCAGCGACGGCACCGCCGAGGTCGGCTACATGATCGCCCCCTGGGCGCGCCGGCGCGGGGTGGCCACCATCGTGACCCGGGCCCTGACCGAGTGGGCCTATCAGCACGGGACGCACCGCGTCGAACTGCTCACCGCGCTGGAGAACACCGCGAGCCAGCGCGTCGCGATGGCATCAGGCTTCCGCCGCGAAGGCGTCCTGCGGGAGGCCATCGCCCGCAAGGACGGCGGCGGCCGCACCGACCTGGTGATGTTCGCGCGCCTGGCCACCGACCCCGGCACGCCGCAGCGGTCCTACCTGCCCGACCTGCCCGGGGGGTCGCTCTCGGACGGCGTCGTGCGGCTCGCGCCGCTCACCCTGGCCGACGTGGACGCCTACCAGGCCATGATGAGCGAGCGTGACGTGCTGGTGCGCAGCGTCCCCCCGGTGGCCCCGCTGCGCGAGGAGAGCGTCTACCGCGCCCGCTGCACCGGCACATGGTGGCTGGCGGGCGAGCGGGCCGAGCTCGGCATCGCCGACGCCGCCACCGGGGAGTTCGCCGGACACATCCAGCTCATGAACGTCAACCAGGCGCTCGGCCAGGCCATGATCGGCTACAGCCTGGCCGGGCGCTTCCGCGGCCGGGGGTTCATGACCCGGGCGGTGAACCTGCTGTGCGAGTGGGCCTTCGCCAGGACTCCCCTGTACCGCATCGTCGCCGGCACGGCGGTCGACAACACCGCCTCCCACCGCGTGCTTGAGCGCGCGGGCTTCGAGCGGGAGGCCCTGGTCAGGGCGCTGCTGCCCGGCGCGGGCGGCGCCCGGCACGACGACCTGCAGTGGGTGCGCCTGCGCCGCTGAGCCGCGCGGCCGCTCCCGCCGCGCGGCGCGCCCCGGCCCCGCGGGCGCCCGGCCGCTCAGTCGGCGCCGAACTTGGCGCGCAGCGCGGCGAAGGCGGCGTCGGTGCCGGCCAGCGCCCGGTCGATGTCGGCGTCGGTGTGCGCCGCCGACAGGAACCAGTTGTGCCACGGGTGCAGGTAGACCCCTTCCCGAAGGCACGCGCTCGACCAGTACATGCCCTTCTCCAAGGTCGTGTCGCCCTCGAAGGACAGCCAGGGGATCTGCGCCGGACCGGTCTGCCTGATCACGAACCCGTGCGAGGCGGCCTGCGCCGCCAGGCCGTCGCGCAGCCGCGTGCCCGCCCGTTCCATCAGCGCCGGGCCGTCGATGTCGCGCAGCGTCTCGATGGTGGCCTTGGCCGCCGCCATGGCCACCGCCGAGAACCAGAACGACCCGGTGGAGTACAGCGTCTGCGCGGGGCCGCGCAGCGCGTCGGTGCCGGTGACCGCGGCGATGGCGTACCCGTTGGCCATGGCCTTGCTCCACGCGGTCAGGTCGGGCCGCACGCCGAGCGGCTCCCAGGAGCCGCGCAGGTCCAGCCGGAAGCCGGCGCGCACGTCGTCGATCACCAGCGCGGCGCCGATGCGGTCGGCCAGCGCGCGCAGCCCCCGGGCGAAGGCGGGGTCGACCGGCTCCTGGTCCTCGAAGGAGTCGTGCTTGAACGGCGTGACGATGATCGCGGCCACGTCGCCGTCGGCCAGGGCCGCGGCGGCCTCGGCGCCTGCCAGGTCGTTGTAGGGGTACTCGATCAGGTCGGCGCGCTCGCTCGGCGTCGTCCCGGCCAGGCTGGGGGTGCACCAGGGGTCGGCCCCGTGGTAGGCGCCGTGTGCGACCAGCACCTTGGCGCGCCCGGTCGCGGCGCGGGCGACCATGAGCGCCTGGGTGGTGGCGTCGGTGCCGTTCTTGGAGAACATCGCCCAGTCGGCCGAGGGGATCGTGCCGACCATCAGCTCGGCGAGCTCGACCATGACCGGGCCGGGCCCGTTCAGGCAGTCGCCGGCGGCCTGCTGCGCGGCCGCCGCCTGCTCGACGCGCGGATGCCGGTGGCCGAGGATGACGGGACCCCAGCTGCACATCAGGTCGACGTACTCGCGCCCGTCGGCGTCCCACTGGCGGCAGCCCTCGCCCCGGACGAAGAACTGCGGGTAGCCGGGGGCGAAGATGGCGGCGTTGAGGTGGCCGTACATGCCGCCGGGGACGACCTTGGCGGCCCTGTCGCGCAGTTCGGCGTCGGACGGTCTCTCTGACATGATCGCTTCAGATCCCTTCGGTGGCGTGGAGTCCCTGGAAGCCCTCACCGGCGAGGCGGCCGAGGCCTTCGGCGGTCAGCCCGTCCAGCCCCGCGTCCGAGCCGAGCCCCCCGGCGACCCGGGCGGCCAGGGCGGTGCCGAGGCGGGCGCAGTCGGTGATCTCGCGCCCGGCGAGCAGGCCGGCGATGAACCCGGCGCAGTAGGCGTCGCCGCACCCGGTGGTGTCCACGACGGAGACCGGCAGCGCCGGCACGCGCGTCGTCCCGCCGGCCGTGGCGACCAGGCTGCCCTCGGCGCCGAGCGTGATCAGCACGCCCGTGGGGCCCTGGGCGAGCAGCTCGGCGGCCGCGTCCTCCACGGTGGACGCGCCGGTGATCAGCAGCGCCTGCTCCTCGTTGGGCAGGAAGTGGTCGACATAGGGCAGGAAGGCGCGGGCGCCCTGCATGAGATCGGGCATGTTCGACAGCAGGTCCATCGTGACCAGCGTCCCGCCCCGCCGGGCGGCGCCGAGCAGCTCGAAGAACGCCGGGTCGTGCAGGCCCCAGGTGACGTCCATGCCGCCGAGGTGGACCACCCGCGCCCCGGTCACCGCGGCGGGGTCCACGTCTGCGGCGGCGAAGGTCAGGTTGGCGCCCGGCACGTGGAAGGAGGGCCGGCCGCCGTCGGGGCGGATGGGCAGGATCGACGCGGCCGTCTGCTCGCCGGCCTTGCGCACGACGCCCCGCACGTCAACGCCGTGCCGCGCCATGAGCGTCAGCAGCAGGTCGCCCAGTTCGTCCTCGCCGACCGCCCCGGCGGAGGCGACCGGCACCCCGAGCCCGGCCAGGTCGACGGCCGTGCCGGCCGCGGCCCCGGCGGCGGTGACCCTGATCTGTTCCAGCAGGTGGGTGTCCTGGCCCCGCGGGATGGACTCCACGGGTCTGGCGAGCACGTCGACGATGTGCACCCCGAGCGTGAGGACGGTCATGGCGGTTCCTTCGTCGGATACGGGCGAATTGCAGGGATTGCCGGATAATAGACGGGCGTCCGACTAAAATGTCAAGGCATCGGACGGACACCGGGGGCTTCGCGCGGAGGGACGGGCATGCCGAAGATCGTCAATCACCAGGAGCGCCGCGAGGAGGTGGTCGACGCCGCTCGCAGGGTCATCCTGCGCGAGGGCATCGACGCGGCGACCACCCGGGCCATCGCCAAGGAGGCCGGCTACTCCAACGGCGTGCTCACCCACTACTTCGCCGACAAGGACGACATCCTGCTGTCGGCGCTCCGCGCCTCCCACCGGCGCATCGTGCGGCGCCTGAAGGACAAGCTCACCGGGCGGTCGGGGCTGGCCGCCCTGCGCGAGGTGCTGCTGGACAACCTCCCCCTGGATGACGAGCGGGCGCAGGAGACGGCGCTGGAGGTCGGGTTCTGGGGCCGCAGCCTGGCCGGCGGCAGGCTGCTGGAGGTGCAGCGCGAGGAGGCCGGCGAGCTGCGCTACCTCGTGCGCACCCTGCTCGACGCCGCCGCGGCGTCGGGCGAGATCGCCACCGGCGAGGATCTCGACGACGTCGCCGAGCGCCTGCTGGCCCTGGTGGACGGGCTGAGCCTGCACCGCCTGCTCTACCCCGACCGCCTGCCGCCCGACGCGCTGGCCCGCCTCATGTCCGCCGAACTGGACCGCCTGACCCCCTGAACGCGGGCGAGGCCGCGCCCGTGCATCATGATCGGGCAACCCGACACGGACGGCGATCACGAGGAGGACGGAAACGCGATGAGGCTGGCGCGAGAGCGGGAACAGTTGTGCGACATCGGCCGCCGCATGGTGGAGACCGGGCTCGTGCTCGGCACCTCCGGCAACATCAGCGTCCGCGCCGGCGACCTGGTGGCGGTCTCCCCCGGCGGGGTGGCGCTGGACGCGCTCACCCCTGACGGCTGCCCCGTGCTGGACATGTCGGGCCAGGTGGTGGAGGGCGGGCTCAAGCCGTCCTCCGAGGTGCCGATGCACCTGGCGATCTACGAGAGCACCGGCGCCTCGGCGATCGTGCACACCCACTCCCAGCACGCCGTGGTGGTGTCGTCCACGATGAGCGAGCTGCCGGCGATCCACTACAACGTGATGCTGCTCGGCGGCCCCGTCCGCGTGGCGCCGTACGCCACCTACGGCACCCCCGAGCTGGCCGGGCACGTCCGCGCCGCCCTGGAGGGCCGGCTGGCGGCCCTGATGGCCAACCACGGGGCCGTCGCCGTCGGCGCCGGCCTGCCGCAGGCGCTGGAGGCCGCCCGCCTGCTGGAGTGGCTGTGCGCCGTCTACGTCCAGGCCCGGATGATGGGCGCTCCCCGCGTCCTCACCGAGGCCGAGCTCGCCGCCGTCGTCGAACGCGCCGTACAGGGCTGAGCGGGAGCCGGCCGCGCGCGCCGGCGCGGCTCACCCTTGGCGGCCGCCCGGGCGGCGGCCGGGCAGGCGGGTCAGGCGGCGGGTCAGGCCTGGCGGTGCGACTCGTAGCGCATCGTGCGGGACACGCCGATGCGCACGGTGGTGCCCGGCAGGATGGGCACCGGCTCGTTCGGCGGGATGTCGTAGAAGTTCGGGTCGCCGGGCGGCTGCACCTGGGTGCCGTTGACCGAGCCGAGGTCGATCAGGTTGACGTCCCAGCCGTCGAGCCGCACCCGCAGGTGGCGGCGGGAGACCGAGCCGTCGGGGCTGGTGACCCTGGCCGGGCGCGCCTCGCCCGAGGTGACCTCCGGCGCCCGCTCGGGGTCGCGCCCGAGCAGGTAGTCGCTGTCGAGGCGCAGCGTCAGGCCGTCGTCCAGCAGGAGCACCCCGAGCGGCGGCCGCTCACCCTTGTAGGGCACCAGCGTGCGCTGCACCAGGGCGATGCCGCACACCGCGCAGTAGGGCACGCGGGGGTCGTTGAAGTGGTCGTTCTTGCAGTCGACGCCGTAGACCATCGGGCGGCTGAGCGGCTCGGGGGTCGGGCCCATCTCGGTGGGCTCCAGCAGCGCGCCGGCTGTCTCTGACCGCTCCTCGCCGCCGTCGCCCAGCAGGTACGACTCGAAGTCGGGCGCCTCGCCCTGGCCCGGGCCGCCGGAGGCCGCGCCGGGGCCGACGGCGGCCATCTCGGGGTCGGTGAGCAGGGCGGGCGGCGATTCGTGCTCACGCGCCGGGGCCGGCTCGGCGGGCGACGGGGTGACGGGGAGCGGCGCGGCGGACTCGGCCGGCCCCGGGACGGGCGCGGGGTCCATGCCGTACGGCGCGGGCGCGCCGGACTCCGGGCGCGACGGCCCGGGCTCCGGCTCGACCGGCCGCACCCCGCCGGACGGGCCCTGCGGCGTGGACGGGACGGACAGCGCGGACGGGCCAGGCAGGCCGGACGCCATCGCCGGGCCGGACCCGGGGGAAGGCTCGGCGGACACCGCCCGGCGCACGGCGGCCTGCCCCTCGGCGGCCGTGGCCGGCGGCTCGTCACCCTCGGTGAAGGAGCAGTTGACGCCGCCGCCGGGGATCACGCCCGCGTCCAGGCGCGCCCGCCTGATCGGGGGCCCGGCGTCCGGCAGGCGCAGCTCGACGGCCGAGACCGGCCCGGCGACCAGCCGGTCGGTCCAGGTCAGGGCGTCCTTGCCGTCCAGCCGCACCTCGGTGCCCGGCCCGCTGATGGACGCCTGGGCGTCACCGCTGACCAGCACCGCGATGCCGCCGCCCACGGGGCCGGCGAGAGCGCAGGCGATCGGCTCGGCCGTCATCGACCGCGCGAGGATCTGTGCGGCGCGGCGGGCCAGGGCCCTGCCGTCTCCGCCGGACGCGGCGGTCTCCCGCACCGCGGCCAGCAACTCCTCGGCGACGGCGTCGGCCGCGTCGCACACCAGCAGCAGGCCGCCCACATGGGCGATCAACCCGTCGCCGGGAAGCGGACGCACCACCCCCACGCCTTGCTCCGTCACAGAACTCTCCCTCCCCGAAAACGCCACCGGATGAACGGCACCCGCATCGGGCCGTCGGCCACCAGCCAAACACAGATCCAGACGACGGCGAACCGCGTCCAGAAGGCGGCGGCGGGCGGAACCGGGTCAATGAGGCTACCGATGCACCGGACCGTAGCAAAAAGAACAGCAGAAGTCCTTCTGGGACCAGTGTGCCGTCACGCACGCCGGAGACCAGCAGGATGATCCGGCGGACCGCCATCCCCGTGCCCCCCGCCCGTCCCGTCGCACATACCGAAGATCAGACGCTCGAACGGCGCCGGAGGTTTTCGCGGCGGGGGCCGGGCGGGGACGCGCCGCCGGGTCAGACCCCGATGAACACGCGGTTGACGTCGGCGGTGACCAGCACGCCGTAGACGTCCCCGCCTCGCTCGACCAGGAGGTACTCCCCCGAGGGGGTCTCTCGCATGGCGTCGATCAGCGACTCGCCGGACAGATCGGCCGGCAGGACGAGCGACGGCTCAAGGCTGCGCGCCAGCGAGCCGACGTTCACCCACGGGCGCCGCTGCTCGGGCGTGGCGGCGACGGCGGCCTCGTTGACGATGGCGACCGGGTGCCCGTCGTGGTCGACGACGACCATGGCCCCGGCCTGGGCCTCGCGGGCGCGGCGCATCGCCTCGGCCAGCGGCACCTCGGCGGTCACCGCGATGGCGCGCCTGGCGAGGGTGCGGGCCTGCACCTGCGGCATGCGGGCGCGGACCTTGGCGACCTGCAGCGACTGGCTGGCGCCCATCCAGATGAACGAGGCCAGCAGCACCGACCACAGCACCTGGCCCCAGTCGGGCTCCTGCTGGGTGACCAGGGAGGAGCCGAGCGTCAGCACCACCAGGGCGACGGCGAGCCCCCGCCCGAACCAGGCGGCGGCCTTGGTGCCGGTGACGGGGCTGCGGGTGATCTTCCACACGCCGGCGCGGAGCATGCGGCCGCCGTCGAGCGGCAGGCCGGGCAGCAGGTTGAACACCCCGACGATGGCGTTGGAGACCCACAGCTGCAAGATCAGCACGTGCGGGATGGTCTGGTCGGGGATGACCAGGCTGACGGCGTAGCCGACGCCGGCCAGGCCGAGCGAGACGAGCGGGCCGACGAAGGCGACGAGGAACTCGCGGGAGGGCGTCTCGGGCTCGCGCTCGATCTCGGAGACCCCGCCGAGCAGGTAGAGCGTGATGCGCCGCACCGGCAGCCCGAAGTAGCGCGCCATCACGCAGTGCGCGAGCTCGTGCAGCAGCACCGAGGCGTACAGGAACACCGCGAACAGGAAGGCGACCAGGTAGGTGGTGAGCGTGCTGCGGCCGGGCAGGTTGCTCGCCACCACGGGTTGGAACGTGTAGGTGATGAACGCCGCGACGATCAACCACGTCGGGGACACATAGACGGGGATGCCGAACGGGCTTCCCATGCGCAGCCCCGGAGACGCAGGGCGTTGCGGGGTCTCGGTGCTCATGATTGTCGTCTTCCCTCCTTGTGCCTCGATGCTACGCGCCTTCCGGCGGAGAAAGACCTATCGGAGCGGCGGCTTGGGCATGAAGTGTCGGCAGGCTGACCTACAGTTCCGGCATGAGCATTTCGGAGCCGTCCGCGGTCATCGGCAGTCTCTCCCCCTCCCGCGCGGGCGACTTCATGACCTGTCCGCTGCTCTACCGCTTCCGCGTGATCGACCGGCTGCCCGAGCGGCCCTCCCCCGCCGCCGTGCGCGGCACGCTGGTCCACGCGGTGCTCGAGCGGCTGTACGACCTGCCGGCCGCCGAACGCGACGTCGCGGCGGCGCAGGCCCTGCTCGACCCCCAGTGGGCCCGCCTGCTGGAGCAGTCGCCCGAGTACTCCACCCTGTTCGACGACGACGCCGAGCACGAGCGCTGGATCACCCAGGCGCGCCAGATGCTCGAGCGCTATTTCGCCCTGGAGGATCCGCGCCGCCTTGAGCCGGCAGAGCGCGAGCTGTACGTCGAGGCCGTGCTCGACAGCGGGCTGATGCTGCGCGGCTACATCGACCGCGTCGACGTGGCGCCCACCGGCGAGGTGCGGGTGGTCGACTACAAGACCGGCAGCGCGCCGGGCCGCGACTTCGAGGCCAAGGCGCTGTTCCAGATGAAGTTCTACGCGCTGGTGCTGTGGCGGCTGCGCGGCACGGTGCCCCGGCTGCTCCAGCTCATGTACCTCGGCAACGGCGAGATCGTGCGCTACGCCCCCGACGAGGCCGACCTGCTGGCCACCGAGCGCAAGGTGCAGGCGCTGTGGGAGGCCATCGAGCGCTCGCTCACCACCCGCGAGTGGCGGGCCCGCCGCAGCCGGTTGTGCGACTGGTGCGACTACCAGGCCCTGTGCCCGGAGTTCGGCGGCACTCCTCCGCCGGTGCCCGACCGGCGCCCCGGCGACACCATCAGGGGCGCCAGCCGGGCCGCCACCGACGAGCTGTGAGGGTCAGCCGCCGCTGACGGCCTCGCACTCGTCGCCGAGCGGCGGCGGGATGCCGGGGACGGCCGCCGCCTCGTCCGGGCCGCTTTCATTCACGCCGCTTTCATCCGGGCCGGTTTCGTCCAGGCCGCTTCCGTCAGGGCCGCTTTCGTCCGGGCTCCACGCGGCCGTCAGGCGCTCGGCCTGCCTGCGGCGGCGTTCGGCGCCCACCAGCTCGGCGACCGTCTCGCGCACGCGCCTGACGGTCTCGAGGTTGGCGTGCCGCTGCGCGTCGGAGATGTCGGGGCGGCCGTAGGGGAAGAGCATCACCGGCGGGCCTCCGCCCCGCGCCGCTCTGGACGCCGTCCCCGCACACGCTCACGATGAAACTGTGGCATGTTCGTCATCGCCTCCGCCGTTCAACCAGTCGCCGACCGCTCACCCTGCCAAGAGTGCCGCCCGGCCACTACTCTCGGTACCCGTCGGCATCCATTGCGTATTCGACACTTTCTGTATAAAGACTTGTGGAAGGTGTCAGGAGAGCCGTAAGAACCGACGAACGGAGTCGAGATGCCCGCCCCCCGAGAGCTCGACCCGGCCGCCTCCGCCCAGGCCCTTTTCGGCTACGAGCTGCGGCGGCACCGCACGGCGGCCGGCTGGACCATGGACCAGCTCGCGCAGAAGATCTGCTTTTCTGTCGCTCTGGTCGGCATGGTGGAGAACGCCAGGCGCACTCCCTCGCGCGACTTCGCCGAGCGCTGCGACAAGGCTCTACAACTCGACGGCGCGCTGTTGCGGCTGTGGCCGTTCATCAACCGCGCCGCCACCCCGTCCTGGTTCCGGCCGTGGCTGGAGGTCGAACGCGAGGCCGGCACGCTGCGCACCTGGGAGCCGCTGGTGGTGCCGGGGCTGCTGCAGAGCGAGGACTACGCCCGGGCCATCTTGATCGGCGAGCCCCGCGTGACGCCCGAGGACGTCGAGGAGCAGGTGGCGGCCCGCATGGAGCGCCAGCGCATCTTCGAGCGTCCCGAGCCGCCCATGCTGTGGGCGGTGCTCGACGAGGCGGTGCTGCACCGGCCGATCGGCAGTTCCGAGGTGATGGCCGATCAGCTGCGCCGCCTGCTCGAGGCCGGCGCGCTGCCGTATGTGACGATCCAGGTCGTCCCCCTCAGCGCGTACTCCACCACGGGGCTCGAAGGGGGGTTCGTTATCGCGCAGACGCGCGGCCTTCCCGATACCGTTTATCTGGAGTCCGCGGGTCACGGCCAGGTCGTCGAGCGGGCGGCGGAGGTCGAAGAGCTCACCGTTCGGTACGAAGTGATCCGCGCTGAGGCGCTTCCCCAGCGCGCGTCACTCGAGTTGATCAGGGAGACGATTCAGCGATGGACCACCTGAAGGACGAGTTGCGCGAGGCGACCTGGTTCAGGTCTCCCTACTCGGGCAGCAGCGGCGGCAACTGCGTCGAGGTCGCCCGCCTGTCCGGCGGCCGGGTCGGCGTGCGCGACAGCAAGCGCCCGGCCGGTCCCCCGCTGGTCTTCCCGGCCGGCGAGTGGAGCCTGTTCAGCCACGGCGTGAAGGCCGGGCACTTCGGCGCCTGACCCGGCGTCTCAGGACTCCTCGCGGCCCGGCGGCAGGGCCCCCTCCTGGACGTGCTTGACCAGCAGGCGCAGGGCGTCCTCCGAGGGCGTGCCCGGCGCGGTCGTGTAGAGGAACATCCGCAGATCGGGTTCTCCCGGCAGCGACACCGCGTGGTAGGTGAGCGTTATCTGCCCGACGATGGGGTTGTTGTACCGCTTGTGGCCCATGACGCGGTCGTGCACCCTGTGGTCGGCCCACAGACGGCGGAAGTCGGCGCTGCCTTCCCGCAGGTCGCCGAGCAGCCGGACCAGCCGGGGGTCGTCCTGACGGCGGCCGACCTCGAACTGGAGCAGGGCCGTGATGTCGGAGGCCACGGCCTCCCAGTCGGCGTACAGTTCGCGGGCGCGCGGGTTCAGGAAGACGAACCGCGCCATGTTGCGGTCCCGGGGCGGCAGCGTGTAGAAGTCGAAGACCAACGCCAGGAACAGCGCGTTGGCGGCGAGGAAGTCCGCGTTCCTGCCCACCACGAAGGCCGGGATGCCCCCGGTCTCCAGGCTGTCCAGCAGCTGGTAGGTCTCAGCCGGGAGCCGCTGGGGCGTCCGCGCCGTGGCGCGGGCCGGGTTGGCCAGGTCGTACAGGTGGTCGCGCTCTGTGTCGTCCAGCCGCAGGGCGTGGGCGAGGGCGTCGAGCACCGCAGGCGAGGCGTTCCTGCTCCGTCCCTGCTCCAGGCGGGTGTAGTAGTCGACGCTGACCCCGGCCATGCGGGCGATCTCCTCCCGCCGCAGGCCCGGGACCCGGCGGCGGCCCGGGCCGGCGTCCATCCCGGCCTCGTCGGGGCGCAGCCGGGCTCTGCGCGCTCGCAGGAACTCCCCCAGTTCCATGATGCGATCCATATGTCCAGTATGTCCGGCTAGTTGCCCGCCGCTCGGGTGGTCCCCCTCTAGCCTGGTACTGGCGGTCCCAGTCTGAAGAGTGCCTGTTCAGACCCCCTTTTCGCGCCTTCGAGGTGCTTTTCTGGAAGAGCAGCGGAAGCATGGCGGTATTTCGGCGCCGGGCGTCGCATCCCGGCAGGCCGGAAAGGGGGGCAGCATGATCGATCCGATCCTCAAGGCGACACTCGCACGGCTCGACCGGGCGAGCCGGCAGGCCGAACAGGCCAGGCACCGGGCGGACCAGGCCGACAGGCAGGCCCACCACGCCAGGGAACAGGCCGAACAGGCCATGCGGCGGGCCGCGGCGATCCTCGCCGAGCAGCGCCGCTTCGCCGCCGACGCCGCGCACGAGCTTCGTACCTCCGTCGCCGGGTTGCGCGCGGAGCTGGAGGAGGCGCGGATGCATCCGGACCAGACCGAGCTGGACGATCTGCTGGAGCGGACGCTCAACGGCGTGGGCCGGCTGCAGGCCGCCATCGGCGACCTGCTGCTGCTCGCCCGCCCCGACGACGAGGAGCCCGCCGGCCGCGAGCCGGTCGACCTGACCGGGCTCGCCGCCGAGACCGTCGCCGCGGAGGCCGTCGGTGTGCTCTCCTCGCCGGCCCCGGGGATCACCGTGGACGCCGTCCGGTCCGAGCTGGGCAGGGCCCTGGCCATCCTGCTGGGCGAGGCCCGCCGCCGGGAGAGCGGCGCGGTACGCGTGGCGGTGCGCCGCGACGGCGACATCGCCGAGGTGGCGGTGTCGGGCGGCGACGGGGCCGCGGGCGCGGGCCGCGAGCGGATGGAGCGCTTCACGCGGCTGGACACCTTCACCTGGGGCGACCACGGCGGCCTGGGCCTGGCGATCGCCAGGGGCATCGCCCACGCCCACCACGGCACGCTGTGGACGTATCTGCGGCCCTGCGGCGCCAGGAGCTTCGTGCTGCGCCTTCCCCTCGCCTCCTCCGACGACGCGGAGGCGGAGGACCCGGGGCGATACGCGGGCGCCGCGCGGCCCGTCCGCGCCGCCTGACGGCACCCGCGGCCACCCGCCCGGCTCGCACGGGAGCCGGGTCCTTCCGCGGGATGAGGAGGATATCCGTCCTCAGCAGGGTGGCGGGCAGCGAAGACGTCCTAAATTGAGAGGGTGCGCACGACCCCCGGCAGCCCGCGAGCCTGGCTGAGAGCCCATCCCCTGATCGGCGACTCGGCCCTCGCTCTGGTCCTCGCCGGACTGTCGATCACGATGGTCGTGCTCGCCGGCGCCGGCGACCCGTCGGCCGGGCATGCGTACAGGAGGCCTCCCGACGCCTTCAGCCTCGCCCTGATCGTGCTGAGCTGCGTGCCGGTGGCGCCGCGCAGGCGCTGGCCGTTCGTGCTGCTCTGCCTCGCCGAGGTTCCGCAGATCGTCCTGGCCGCCCTGCACTACGACGGCGGGCTCACCGGGGTGGGCTCGCTCGTCCTGCTCTACACCGTGGCCGCCTACCGGGGGCTGGCGCTCAGCCTGGTGGCCGCCGTCGTCGCCTCGTTCTCCTACGTGGTGTCCATGCTGCTCGGCGACGACGCCGGCGGGTGGATGCAGCAGACGTTCATCGTGGTCGTGGCGCTGACCGTGTGGGTCGTGGGCCGCTCGATCCGGCTGCGCCGGGCCTACCTCGCCGAACTCGTCGACCGCGCCGAGCGGCTGGAGCGGGCACGGGAGGCCGACACCCGCGCCGCGCGGGCCGAGGAGCGCTCGCGCATCGCCCGTGAGCTGCACGACGTGGTGGCCCACCACGTGAGCGTGATGACCGTCCAGGCCGCCGCGGCCCGCAAGGTGCTGGACACCCGTCCGGAGGCCGCCAAGGACGCCCTGGTGGCCATCGAGGAGCTGGGCAGGACCGCCATGCGTGAGATGCGGGGCATCGTCGGCGTGCTGCGCACCGACGGCGAGACCGGGGAGCTGGCGCCGCAGCCGGGCATGGGCGACCTGCCGGGGCTGGTCGACCAGATGCGCGAGGCCGGGCTGCGGGCGCAGCTGTGGGTCGAGGGCGAGCGGCGGGCGCTCCCGCCGGGCATCGACCTGGCCGCCTACCGCCTGATCCAGGAGGCGCTCACCAACAGCCTGCGGCACGCGGGGCCCGCCGCGCGGGCGTGGGTGACCGTCCGCCACGATCCGGGCGAGCTGCTGGTGCAGGTGGAGGACGACGGGACGGGCGCGGGCAACGGGCACCCGCGCGGTCCGGACCATCGCCCCGGGCACGGCTTGGTGGGCATACGCGAGCGTGTCGCGCTCTATGGTGGAATCCTGCGAATCGGCCCGCGCCAGGGGGGCGGGTTCGAGGTACGGGCCCGTTTCCCCCTCAAGGACTCACACACATGACAATCAGGGTGCTGCTGGTCGACGACCAACCGCTTCTGCGCACCGGCTTCCGGCTGATCCTCGAGGCCGAGCCCGACATCACGGTGGTCGGCGAGGCGGGGAACGGATCCACGGCGCAGGACCAGTCACGGGCGCTGCTGCCGGACGTGGTCCTCATGGACATCCGCATGCCGGGGGTGGACGGCATCGACGCCACCCGGCGCATCGTGCGCGACGCCGCTCCCGGCGCCCACGTGCCCCGCGTCCTGGTGCTGACGACGTTCGACCTGGACGAGTACATCGTCGAGGCCCTGCGCGCCGGCGCGAGCGGGTTCCTGCTGAAGGACGTGCCGCCCGACGAGCTGGTGCAGGCGATCAGGGTGGTCGCCGCCGGGGACGCCATCGTCGCGCCGAGCGTGACCCGGCGGCTGCTGGACAAGTTCGCCACCCGCCTGCCGTCGGCCCACCAGCAGGCCACCCCGGCGCGCGTCCACCGGCTGACCGAGCGCGAGCTGGAGGTGCTGCGCCTGATCGCCAGGGGCATGTCCAACGCCGAGATCGCCGCCGAGCTGGTGGTCAGCGAGACCACCGTCAAGACCCACGTGGGCAACGTGCTGACCAAGCTGGCGCTGCGCGACCGGGTGCAGGCGGTGGTGCTCGCCTACGAGACCGGCCTGATCACCCCGGGCGCCATCCCCTAGCCGTGCCCATGGCCCGACGCCGGCTCAAGGGCGCCCGAGCACCGCGCGAGCGGAGCGAGCGCCATGAACGTGCTCGGGCGCGCCGGTGTCCTGACGAGGAGAGAGCGAGTGCGAGGAACGAGCGCTCGTGAACGACGAGGAAGGACGCCGGCTCAAAGGCGCCCGAGCACCGCGCGAGCGGAGCGAGCGCCAAGAACACAGTCAGGCGGTGACGGCGGGCTCGGCGCTCTGCTGCGGGGCGTCGGCCGGCTGGTTCTCCGGGAAGTGGCAGGCGACCTGGTGGCCGGGCGCCAGCAGGGCGAGCGGCGGCTCCACGGTCTTGCAGATCTCCTGGGCCTTCCAGCAGCGGGTGTGGAAGCGGCAGGCGGGCGGCGGGTTGATCGGGCTCGGCACGTCGCCCTGCAGGCGGATGCGCTCGCGCCCGGCGCGCCGCTTGACGTCCGGCACCGGCACGGCCGACAGCAGCGCCGTGGTGTAGGGGTGCATGGGCGTCTCGTACAGGCCCTTGCGGTCGGCGATCTCGACGATCTTGCCGAGGTACATGACCGCGACCCGGTCGCTGATGTGCCGGACCACCGACAGGTCGTGGGCGATCACGACGTAGGTGAGGTCCAGCTCGTTCTGCAGGTCCTCCAGCAGGTTGACCACCTGGGCCTGGATGGACACGTCCAGGGCGGACACCGGCTCGTCGGCGATGATGAGCTTGGGCTTGAGTGCCAGCGTCCTGGCGATGCCGATGCGCTGGCGCTGTCCGCCGGAGAACTCGTGCGGGTAGCGGTTGTAGTGCTCGGGGTTGAGCCCCACCAGCTCCAGGATGTCTTGGACGGCCTTCTTGGTGCCGTGCTCGGTCTTGACGCCCTGGATGCGGAACGGCGCGCCCACGATCGCGCCGACGGTGTGGCGCGGGTTGAGCGAGCTGTAGGGATCCTGGAAGATCATCTGCATGTCGCGGCGGAGCGGCCTCAGCGCGCCCTGCGACATGTGGGTGATGTCCTTGCCCTCGAAGACGATCTTCCCATCGGTGGGTTCGATCAGCCGGGTGAGCAGCCGGCCGGTCGTGGTCTTCCCGCAGCCGGACTCGCCCACCAGGCCGAGCGTCTCGCCCTTGCGCACGTCGAACGTCAGGCCGTCCACGGCCTGGACCGCGCCGACCTGGCGCTTGATCAGGCCCTTGGTGATCGGGAAGTGCTTCTGCAGCCCCTCGACGGACAGCAGGGGCTCGGGCGTCTCGCTCACACCGACTCCAGGTTGGGCTTGATCTCGTTCTCCCAGATGGCGCGCCGCGCTTCGGATGACATGTGGCAGCGCACCAGATGACCGCCCTCGGTCTCCAGGAGTTCGGGCACCACGGTCTTCGCCTTGCCGTCCGTGCGGTCCTCGAAGGTGCAGCGCGGGTGGAAGGCGCAGCCCGCCGGGACGTTGATCAGGGACGGCGGCGTGCCCTTGATCGGCATGAGGCGCTCGGTGCGCTCGCGGTCGAGTCTCGGCATCGAGCCGAGCAGGCCCCAGGTGTAGGGGTGCTCGGGCCGCTCGAAGATGTCCTCCGCCGGGCCGTACTCGATGCACTTGCCGCCGTACATGACAAGGATGTCGTCGGACAGCTCGGCGACCACGCCCAGGTCGTGGGTGATGATGATCAGCGCGGAGTTGAACTCCTGCTGCAGGTCGCGCATCAGGTCGAGGATCTGCGCCTGCACGGTGACGTCCAGGGCGGTCGTCGGCTCGTCGGCGATGAGCAGCTCGGGGTCGCACGACAGCGCCATGGCGATCATGGCGCGCTGGCGCATGCCGCCGGAGAACTCGTGCGGGTAGCTGTCGACGCGCCGGTCAGGCTGCGGGATGCCCACCCGGCCGAGCATGTCGATCGCGTGCTTGCGCGCCACCGCCTTGGTCACCC
Organism: Sphaerisporangium sp. NPDC049457; assembly: GCF_055586705.1. Taxonomy (NCBI): domain Bacteria; kingdom Bacillati; phylum Actinomycetota; class Actinomycetes; order Streptosporangiales; family Streptosporangiaceae; genus Sphaerisporangium; species Sphaerisporangium sp. NPDC049457. Next base: position 76,036 of record NZ_JBVJHR010000030.1, read on the forward strand.
GGTTGTGGATGCGGTAGGCCTCGATGATCTGCGCGCCCACGGTGTAGTAGGGGTGCATGGCCGACAGCGGATCCTGAAAGATCATCGCCATCTTCTTGCCGCGCAGCGCCCGGACGTGCTCGGGGGTGGCGGAGACCAGCTCGTCCCCGTCCAGCCACACCTCGCCGGAGATCTTGGCGGAGCCGCCCTTGTGCAGGCCGAGGATGCCGAGGCTGGTGACGCTCTTGCCCGAACCGGACTCGCCCACGATGCCGAGCGTCTTGCCGCGCTCGAGCTTGAACGACAGCCCGTCGACCGACTTGACCAGGCCGTCGTCGGTCGGGAAGTGGACGCGGAAGTCGTTCAGTTCGAGAAAACTCATGCGAGCCTCACTCTCGGGTCGATCACCGCGTAGAGCAGGTCGACCGCCAGGTTCGCCAGGACGACGAAGAAGGCGGCGACCAGCACCACGCCCATGACCTTCGGCAGGTCCTGGTTGGTGATCGCGTCGATGGCGTACTTGCCGATGCCGGGAAGCGAGAAGGTGCTCTCGGTGAGCACCGCGCCGCCCATCAGCAGGCCGAGGTCGAGGCCGAAGATGGTCAGGATGGGGGTGAGCGCCCCGCGCAGGCCGTGCTTGAAGACCACGACGCGTTCGCTGAGCCCCTTGGCCCTGGCCGTGCGGATGTAGTCCTCGTTCATCGTCTCAAGCATGCCTGATCGCGTGAGCCGCGCGTACCCGGCCGCGTACAGGAAGGCCAGCGTGATCCACGGCAGGATCAGGCTGTAGGCCCACTGGACGGGGTTGACGGAGAACGAGGTGAAGCTGCCGCCGGGAGCGGTGATGGCGAGCGGCCGGCCGTAGCTGAAGAGCACGAGGGACACGATGCCGGTGAAGAAGATGGGCAGCGACACCCCGGCCAGCGCGACGCCCATGGCCGCCCGGTCGAAGACGCTGCCGCGCCTCAGCGCCGACAACACGCCGGTGGCCACGCCGGCGATGAGCCAGAGGACCGCCGCGCCGAGGGCCAGTGAGATGGTGACCGGCAACCGGAGGAGCAGGTCGGGCCACACCGGCTGATCCGTGATGAACGAGTAGCCGAGGCACGGCGCGGGGCAGTGCTCCACGCCGGGACCGTAGTTGTACTCGGCGCCGGCGACGATGCCCTTGGCGAACCGGCCGTACTGCACGATCAGCGGGTCGTTGAAGCCGAGACGCTCCGCCGCGATCTTCACCTGCTCGGCGGTGGCGGTGCGGCCGACGTACCGCGTCGCGAGGCTCTCCGAGGTGGCGCCCGCCAGGCGTGGCACCAGGAAGAAGATGGCGAATGTGATCATGCTCACGATGGCGAGCATGACGACACCCCAGATCAGGCGCCGGATGATGTATGTGACCACAGTCCCCCCGGCTCCGGGGGCCGGCCGCTCGGCCGGCCCCCTGCCGCGTTCACGTGTCTATCGGATCTTTCGGAAAGGGTGCGGGCTCTACTGCAGGCCCATGTTCAGGTAGTCGTACATGCCGAACGCCTCGCTGTAGTAGACGTTCGTCAGGCCCTTGCCGCGGATCAGCAGGCTCTTGGCCCAGATGCCCGGAAGGATGAACGCGTTGTCCATGACCTTCTGGTCGATCTGGCCCCAGATCTCCTCGCGCTTGGCGACGTCGGTCTCCAGCGTCGCCTGGTCGAGCATCTTGTCGACCTCGGGGTCCCGGACGCTGATGTTGGAGGAGCCGCCGGTCTCGCGGATGACGCGGCTGTCGACGATCTGCTGGAGGAAGCCGTAGCCGTCGGGCCAGTCGGCACCCCAGCCGTTGACGGCCAGGCCGAGCTTGTTCTCCTTGGCGTAACCGGGCTTGCCCGCGTACAGGGCGAAGTAGTCGGCCTGCGGGAACGGCTTCAGCGTGAGCTTGATGCCGGCCTTGGCCAGGGACTGCTGCAGCGCCTCGGCGGCGGCCTTCTCCTTCGGGCGCTCGGCCCGGTAGGAGATGTTGGTCTCGAAGCCGTTGGGCTGGCCGCAGGCGGTCAGGTGCTCCTTGGCCTTGGCCACGTCACCGTGGTTGTCGGCGCCGCCCGGGTAGGGGTTGATGTCCTTGTGACCGGGGATGCCGGGGGGCAGCAGGCTGGTGGCGATCTGCCCGCCGGAGAACTCGCCTCCGTAGGCGGTCTGGTAGGCGACCTTGTCCGCGGCGTACTCGATGGCCTTGCGGCAGTCGAGGTTGTCCAGCGGCTTCACGTTGCCGTTGATCGACGTGTACCACAGACGGGTGATCGTCGGGTTGTCGGTGCCGGCCTTGAGGTTCGGGTCGGTCAGCACGCGGCCGAGGGTGGCCGGCTGCGCGCCGGTGCCGGCGAGGTCGACGTGCAGGTCGCCCGACAGCAGGCGGTTGTCGATGTCGTCGGCGTTGACGTTCGTGGTGACCTCGTAGCCGTCGGGCAGCGCCTTGCGGTTCGGGTCGGTGGCCGGGTCCCAGTTCTCGTTGCGGACCAGGTTGAAGCCCTTGCCGATCTCGTTCTTGTCGAACTTGTACGGCCCGGAGGAGATCACGTGCTCCTGGTACTTGGCGCCGGTGTCCTTGGCCTTGGGGACCGGGATCGTCGCCGGGAGCTGCGCGAAGTAGTCGAAGCCGCTGTAGGGCTGCTTCAGGTGGAAGACGATCGTCTGGTCGTCGGGCGTCTCGATCGCGCTGTCGGTGTTGGCGTCCTTGGACTTGTAGGCGCCCTTGTAGCCCTTGGGCCAGTTCAAGGTGTCGTTGAAGTAGGTGTACCCGTCGGGGAACACCTCCTTGTCGAACGACCGCTCGACGGCGTACTTGACGTCCTTGGAGGTGATCGGCGTGCCGTCCTCGAACTTCACGCCCTGCTTGAGCTTGTAGGTCCAGGTCTTGGCGTCGTCGCTCGGGACGCCCAGGCTCTCGGCGAGGTCGGGGATGAGCTCGGCGCTCTCCTTGCCGGGGGCCGGCTTGAACATCACCAGCGAGCGGCCGTAGAGCCGGATGAAGTCCCAGGAGTAGCCGTAGTAGGTGTCGCCCGGGTCGAGAGAGTCCCAGTCGCCCGCGTTGGCCATCTTGATGATGCCGCCCTTCTTGTCAGAAGGGTTGAACACCTGCGTGAGGGCGGCGTTGAACTCCGCCTTCGCGCCACCACCGGCCGGCGCCGCGTCCGACTGGCCCGGCGACGTCGCCGTGCCGCCGCCACCACAGGCGGACAGCCCCAGGGCGAGAACCGCACCCAGGGCGGTCACCCCCAGTGTGGTTTTTCTCTTCATCTACAAAACCCCTTGTTGTCGGGAGCCAGGGAACTTGCGGGGGAATCGGGTCAGGCTCAGCGGGCCCTCGGGTCGAGGGCGTCGCGGAGACCGTCACCGAACAGGTTGAAGGCGAGCACCGTGATGAAGATCGCCATACCGGGGAAGAACATGAAGTGCGGGATCGTGTAGAACCGCACGGCGTCCGACAGCATGCCTCCCCAGGTGGGGGTGGGCGGGCGGACGCCCACGCCGAGGAACGACAGCGCCGCCTCGAACAGGATGTTGGTCGGGATCAGCAGCGTGGCGTAGATCAGGATCGGCGCGATCAGGTTCGGCAGCATCTCGCGGAAGATGATGTACGGTCCCCGGGCGCCGAGGCTGCGGGCCGCGTCCACGAACTCCCGCTCGCGCAGCGACAGCGTCTGGCCGCGCATGATGCGGCCGATGTAGGGCCAGTTGAAGAAGCCGATGATGAAGACGAGCAGCGAGACGCGCAGCGCGTCGCCCGAGAGGCCGAACGCCGAGTCGGGCACGATGCCCGCCAGCGCGATGGCGAAGACCAGCAGCGGGAAGGCGAGGAAGACGTCCATCGCCTTGCTGATCAGCGAGTCGACCCAGCCGCCGAAGTAGCCGGCGACGACGCCGAGGGTGGTGCCGATCACGACCGACAGCAGCGTGGCCAGGAAGGCGATGAGCAGCGAGATGCGGGCTCCGTAGATCACGCGGCTGAACAGGTCGCGGCCGTTGACCGGCTCGACGCCGAACAGGTGGTCCCAGCTGATGCCGGTGCCGTCCTTGGGCGCGAGCGTCTCGGAGCTGATGAGGTCCTGGTTGAACTCGTTCGGGGGATGCCCGAGCCAGCCGACGATCAAGGGAGCGAAGATCGCGACGAGGATCAGGAAGATCACCACACCGGCCCCGGCGAGCGCGACCTTGTCGCGCTTCAGGCGCGTCCACGCGATCTGGCCGAGCGATCGGCCCTCGATCACCTTGCTCTGCGCCCCGTCGAGCACGGCTTCCGGCATGGCCTGAAGCTCCGCGCCGGAGACGTCGAGCGGTGAGGTCATAGTTGTAGGCCCCCTGGATCCCAGACGACTGTGGCAGTCCGGTGCGCCGCCCGCCGCCGGGTGGCCACAGGCTTCGCCCATCTTTCTGGCAGGCCGCAGGTGTGCGGCCCCCGGACGCAGAATCTACGTGCTGAGCTGCACTGACCAGTACCTCAGCACGCTATGTGGCTCAACTGTGATTCACGCGAAATTCATTCGTGTTGATCTTGAGGCGAATGTCCGCGAGGTATGCGGGTTATGTCCCGGAACTGTGACACTGCGCCGGAAGCCGCGCGGACACAGGGGCTTCGGGACCGCAGAGCCTCCCGCGAGAGCGGCGCGAGACCGCAAATCCTGCCCGATCACCACCGCCAGATGATCTTATCGCGCCCCCTCGAACCCCCACGTGAAGATCCCGCCCCCCACCCCGTCGTTACCCGAACGTTACCTTTCGGCCCTCCCCCAGCCCCCCCGAACCCCACCCCGCCCCAGGCGGTTCTTCTCCCGGCGTGACGCCGCCATCGATCGGCGCCGCGTCGGCGGGGTGTGGTGCGGCGAAGACGGCGCCGTCGTACGGCGGGCGGCCCAGCGGGCGTCCGTCGGTAACGCGTTAGCTGATGCCCCGGCGCTTGAGGATCTCTTCGATGTCGGACAGGTCGTCGTCGGCGGCCGGGGCCGTGGACTTGCCCGGCAGCGGCCGGCGGAGCGGCTGGGTGGGTCCGGTGGCGGCCGCGGGGGCGGCTCCGGCCGTTGCCGGGCGTCCGGCAGGACGCCCGCTCGCGGGCGCCGGGGCGCCGCGGCGGCGCCTGCGAAGGACGCCGGAGACCAGGAACAACAGCGCCGACAGCGCAGCGACGACCACTCCGGACCAGACCAGCGGCGAGAAGACCAGGCCGGCCACGAAGCCGACGACGGCCGTGCCGGCCTTCCACAGGGCCGGCAGCGCGCCGGTGAGGTAGGCGGCGATCGGGATCAGGGACCAGGCGGCGCCCCGCAGGCCGGCGGCCGCGCCGCGCCTGCGCAGGGCCAGGAAGCTCAACAGCAGCCCCGCCGCGGTCACTCCAGCACACAATGGCAGCCAGGCGATCTGGTCAAACGACATAACGGCTCGCCCCCTTGTCACGGCTCACCATTCCATCCTGGCACGTGCTCGGGCGCCGGCCTCTCATCCTTACGGATGGCCTCTCCCCCGCCCACGAAGGATGGTTCTCTCCGTACCCAGGGATGGCCGCTTTCGCGTCCAGGAGGGATGGTCCTCGTCCGCGCGCGGGGAGGACGGTGCTGCTCCTGCCCTCGGGGATGCCCGCCGCCTCGGGGATCAGGAGTCGGCGAGGTGGTGCAGGGTGGTCAGGTCGACCTGTTTGAGGGACTCCACGACCAGGCGGCGGGGCGCGGGCGGGATGGGGAGCACGCTGGGAACGGCGACGACGGCGCATCCCGCCGCCGTGGCCGACGCGACGCCGGCCGGGGAGTCCTCCAGGGCGACGCACCTGGCGGGGGCGACGCCAAGGGCGGCGGCGGCGATGAGATAGGGCTGCGGGTCGGGTTTGCAGCGCTCCACGTCGTCGCCGGTGACCACCACGTCGAACCCGCCCTCCCCCGGGAGGCCGGCCAGCACGGCGTCGGCCATCGGGCGGGTGGAGGAGGTGACCAGGCCGGTGGGCAGGCCCGCGGCGCGGACCTCTGCCAGCAGTTCGAGAGCCCCGGGCAGCGGCTCGAAGCCGTCGGCGAGCAGGCCGAGCATGGCGTCGAGCATCCACGCCGCGACCTCGCCGGGGTCACGGCCGGAGTCGCTCTTGGCGAGCATGTAGGCCACGGTCGCCGACATGGAACCGCCGACCAGGTTCTCCTGGTCGGCGGCCGTCCAGCCCGCGCCGAGACGTCGCATCACCGATCGCTCGGCCTCGAACCAGAGCTTCTCGGTGTCGACGAGCGTCCCGTCCATGTCGAAGAAGACCGCGTCCACTGCTCACTTACCCCCGTGCCGGTGCCCATGGCGTGCTTCGAACGACCGTACCGGAGGCTTTCGCGGACCCTGAGGGGCGGTCAGACGTTGAAGTATTTGGCTTCGGGATGGTGAACGATCAGCGCGGAGGTGGACTGCTCGGGATGCAACTGGAACTCCTCCGACAACTCCACCCCGATCCGCGAGGGATCCAGCAACTCGAACAACTGCCGCTGGTCCTCCAGGTTCGGACACGCCGGATACCCGAACGAGTACCGGCAACCGGCGATGTTGACCTTCAACATGTCCGCCAGCGACTCAT
>NZ_JBVJHR010000031.1:0-66409 GCF_055586705.1 Sphaerisporangium sp. NPDC049457
CCCCCCCCCCCCCCCCCCCCCCCCCCCCCCCCCCCCCCCCCCCCCCCCCCCCCCCCCCCCCCCCCCCCCCCCCCCCCCCCCCCCCCCCCCCCCGACCCGCTCCGCGACAGCCGCGCTGGACTCGCCTTGCGAGTCGTCCAGGAGGCCGGGACGGCTCAGCCGTACCACCTGGGTACGGATCTCGACCCGGTCCAGCAGCCCGGCCAGGCGGGCCAGGTATCGCCGTCTGACCAAGGGCGTGCAGGAGCACACCACCAGACCGCACGGGCACGGCGTAGAGGCGATCGCCAGAGTGAACCGGGCCGGGTAACGGATCGTCGAGCAGCCCTGAGCGATGACCACCGCGCCCGCCTCCAGCGGACGTCGTAGGCCGTGAAGGACCGTGGCGGGGAACTCGGCGGCGTCCTCCAGGTACAGTACGCCGCGATGTGCCAGCGAGACGGCCCCTGGGAGACGTGCGCCGAACATCGCCGCCGAGGTGCACGTGTGGTGCGGGCTGACCAGAGGCGGCCTGGTGATGAACGGCTCGTCCGTCTCCAAACGACCAGCCACGGAGTAGATTTCGGTGACCTCGCGGGACTCCTCCTCATCGAGCGGCGGCAGGATCGTGGGCAACCGCTCGGCGAGCATCGCGGTCGGACTTCCTGCCGGCCCTTCCAGGAACAGGTGATGCCCGCCCGCTGCCGCGACCTCCAGCGCCCGGCGCGCGGCCGCGTTTCCGACCACGTCGATCAGATCCAAGGGCCGGCAAGGCGGGCACTGCCTGATCGGCGGGGACGAACCGGCGTGCTCCTCCGGCCCTCCGGCGCGGAGCCAATCCACCAGTTGCGCGAGATTTCGCACCGGGACCACCGCCACACCGGTGATCTGCGACGCCTCACTCGCGTTCTCCACCGGCACGACAGCACGGCGCAGATCGGCCGCAGCGGCTGCGCGGAGCATCGGCAGAACGCCCCGGATCGGGCGGACTGTTCCGTCCAGTCCCAACTCGCCGAGCAAGAGCCAGCGGTCCAGCTCGGTGACGGGGACGACGCCTGACGCGGCGAGCAGGGCCGTCGCGATCGCGAGGTCACCACTGGAGCCGCGCTTGGGCAACTCAGCCGGGAGCACGTTCACCGTTGCGCGCGACTCCGGCCAGGTCAGTCCGCTGTTGAGTACCGCCGCGCGGACCCGGTCGCGAACGTCCCAGGCCCTCGCCTCCTCCAGGCCCATCAGATGAAGCCCCGGCAAGCCGTCGGCCACGTCAGCCTCGACCTGTAGCACGTGACCGGTCACGCCGACGACCATGGCGGCGTGGACCCGTGCGAATCCCACGTCCCTCACCGCCCCTCAGACTCGATGTCGTGCAGGACCGGTCGGACGGCATCGGGGTTCTGGGCGACCGTGGCCGCGATGGCCTGCGCCATCTCCGCCGTGCGGAACTCCGTCACGGTGGTCGGCGGGAGGCCGATGCTGAGCGCGAGCCGGAGCATCCCGGCGAAGCGGTAGTCCGGGTCGGCCGAGAGTGCGCGGTCGGCGGCGATGAGAGCGGTGACACCGTCGCCCATCGTCAGAGCCATCACCGCCGCCAGGCAGGCGGGCGCGGGGAGGTACGCCGGCTCCACCCGGCGGGTGATCTCCGCCCAGAGCTTCAGGTGCGTGTGGTCGGAGTACTCCATGACGGTCATCGACGCGTCTCGGACAGGGATCATCGTCAGCAGGACGCCGAGCCATGCCACCTGCTCATCGGAGAGCTTCATGCCCTGGTCCACCTGCTTGAGAGCCTCCTTGACCCGGGAGAGGCCCTCGGCGTACCAGAAGGCGCCGGTCGATGTGGTGGAGGCGAGCAGGGACCGCGCCCGGACGTGCGCGGCCAGCGTCGCGGTCCGCATCGCCGCGCGATCGGCGCCGTCGACGGGGGCGAGCGTCGCCTCTATCGCCTCGCGGTCCGGGAACGCGACCAGCCCGGCCAGGACCGCGTGCGCAGCGATCTCGCTGCAGGTCTCTACCGGCAGTCCCTCCGGCGGGCAGCAGGTCGCGTCGGAGCACAGGTACGACCAGCAGCGGCCGTCCTCCACCCGGAGCGCCTCCAGGACCATGATCCCGTGATCGGGAAGAGCCTCCCGGACGACGTCCATGACCGGCGTCACACGAGACCCCGGACCATACCCGGCCAGCAGGACGTGCGTGACGTCGTTACGGGTGAGCGCCCGGCACAGCTCCTGGCTGATCGACGGGGCACCCTGTTCCGGCAGATCGAAGCGCATCGCGCCCAGCACGAGGTTCGCCCCGGGCTGGAGCATGATCACGACCATGCTGAGACTCGGGTGGAAGCCCAGCATGTACGGCACCACTGCGGCAAGGTCGGTGGGGCTGGAGAGACGGATCGATCGGGTCATGAGAACCTCCGAAAACGCGAAAGCCCTCGGCGGTGCCGAGGGCAGGTGGGGGACGCGCCACAGGACGAGTCGAGTTGGGAGCGCGGTCCAGCGACATCCGGAATGATCCCGTCCGGTGGCGTCAGGAGGACCTGAGGTTGAAGGTGGTCCTACGGCCGCGGAATCTCAGAGTGGGCACCGGTTCGAGCAGCCCGGCGAGGGGTGGTCCACGCCACCGCAGTAGCCGCAGACGTCCTCCAAGGTGTAGATGGACAGCTCCTCCGCGTGGGAGTCGCGCCATGCCAGTTGGGTCTTGGTGTAGCCGTCGAAGTACTCCCGGTCGGTGTCTCCGGGCAGCAGCGTGAGGTAGGACAGCACTGTCCGGGCGGTCCGAGCCAGTTCGTCGGTCGTCAGCGTGGCGCCGACCGCAGAGTTGATGTCGGACGCGGCGAAGATGGTCCGGGCGCCCCGTGAGAGGCGGTAGTACCACCGCATCCGACCGTCAGCGGTACGACCACACGGCCAGAGTTCCAACATGTGGGCGTCGTCGATCGGCCAGGCCGCGAGCAGTCTGGAGGAGATCCTCCACCCCGCAGGCAGCACCACCTGATCCAGCACGACCATGGTCGTCCTCCTTTCGTAACTGGTGAGCCGGCCACCCTCCGGTTCAGTGCCATAGCCGGTTCATGGCATGACAGCCGCCCGGGCATGCCCGCCGTATTGCCCGGGCGGCTGGATGGGATGGGCAGGGCAGTCCTGCGACCGGCGGACCGGGAGACACGCGAGATCCCGGCGAGCTGTGCAGGTCAGACCAGGCGTACCGCCTGGATGCTGGATTGGAAGCGCTGCCCGTGCACCTCTACCTTGGCAGCGGCGCGGAAGCCGGTCCGGCCGCTCTTGAAGGCGCGCGGCTTGAGGTCCTCCAGCACGCCCGCGAGTGCGGCGCCCATCTCCTCCGCCGTCGCCTCCACGACGGCAGCCGGGTCGTGCTTGGAGCCGACAAGCACCGCCTGAGCCTGGCACTGGTAGCGAACTCCATTGACGGTGATCTTGGCGGCGCCGTAGAAACCCTTGGACCCCGTGGAGAAGTCTTTCGGCAGCAACTCCGACTTGATCATGTTCACTAGCCCCTGGCTGATGTCCATGAGCACTCCCGTGTACGGCATGGCCTGAGCCCTTTGCCCAAGCCACAGCGAGGTGGCGTGTCGAGTCGCCGTCCACGGTTCACGGCTCAGCCGGCGGGCCTTCCAATGCCGGATATGAAACTGTTCCCTTAGTTGCGGATGCGGAGAGCGGAACGCGAGTCTCTCCGACGACGATCCACACACGGTGCCGGAGCGCCGTGCGTGCCGCGCACATCGCAGCAGCGCGGTTTCTTGCCGCACTTGAATACGGGACCCGGAACGGCCCAACCGTCCGCGAGCCGCAGGAACTTCGGTTGCGGTGCGCATGAGACGGTGAGCCGTTCCGGCGCTCACGCATGCATCGATGCGTGAGCGTCGGTGACTGAGCTGTCCGGCATAGCGGAGCGAGCCGCACGAGAATGACCTCGGGAGCGACTTCGCTCTCACTTAAATACGGGGCGCGGAACGGCCCGACCGTCCGCGACCGGCAAGGATTTTTCCGTCGCCGTTCCGCGTTGACAGTCGATCCGTTCCGATGTGCCCGCCGCTCACGCGTCTCATAGATGCGTAAGCATGGGTCACTGACCCGTTCGGCACAGCGGAATGAGCCGTGCGACGCGTGTCGCGCGGCGTTTTCGCTCTCACATAAATACGGGCACCCAGACCGTCCAAGCGTCCGGGACTATCAAGATTTCTCGGCCGGCCCGGGGCATACAGCAGAGCGCCCCGGAGCCGCGTGGCTCCGAGGCGCTCTGTGAAGCTGCGTCAGTCTGTCCCGGCGGGGAGTGTGCTCCCGTACACCATCGCGTCTCGCGCTTCGTCGAGGCGCTCCGTGAGCTCTCGCCACTCGGCGCGCGCGGCGTCGCGAGTGCGGATGACGGCACGGCGGGAGCCGTACGCTCCCCCGTGCTGCGCCTGAGCCATGCGCGCGAGGATGCCCGCACGCCCCAAGTCCTCCGCTTGCGTCGCGATGGTGAGGGCGTCCCGCAGGACGGGGAAGTCCTGACCGTCCCCGAACGCCGTGCGGAAGATCTCGGCGCTGTGCTGTGAGACGCAGAAGGCCACGGCGGCACGCGTGGCGTTCTCCACGTGGGGAAGTCCGCGCATGACCTGGGCACCGGGGGTGGCGTCGATCTGATCCGGCGGGACGTCCAGCCGGTAGCCGTTCCGCGCGGCGGCGTCCCGCACGGCCCACCTCTGAAGGGTGACGCGCGTGATGGTCATCTCCGCCCCGTCGCGGCGGACGTAGACCCATGCCTGAGCGTCGCGAGTGGGTCCGCTCTCGGGAGCCGACTCGCAGGAGGAGAGAACGTCGCGAAGACGCTGGGCGAAGAGCAGAACGGCATCCTGAGTGACGTCATCCGAGACGTCATCGGTGCCGTAGGGAGCGTGCCCCTCCTTGACGATGGTGGCGCTCCCGTCCATCCGCTTCCGGGAACGCGTGGAATCGACCGTCCGGCAATAACCGCGCGCCAGCTTGCGAATGTCCTCCCAGTCATCCGCAGTGACGCGCGCCATGTCCTCAGGGGTGAGGTTCCCACCGGGGACGTTGGATGGAACGTACTTTCCGAAGATCCAGCCCGACATGAGCTTTCTCCGATCGCTCGCAACACGCATCCGATTTGCGTGCCACCGTTTTCCTGGTCAATTCAATTGAACCGCTAAACAGAGATCGATTCAACGGATTCGGATGCATTCCCGGGAAGTTTTACCAGGCCAGCAGGGGTGCTCGCAAGAAACAGACATCGCTCGTTGGTCGCCATTCCGGCGCAACCAAAGGCCGACGCGAGACACAAATGACAGACCAAGGAAAGGGGGATGCAAATCAAACCGAGGACTTAATAATTTGGTTCAGCAGAAAAGCCTTACGTGTCCGCCCTTCTGGAAGTGATTACACCCCTCAGGAGTCGGGGTCACCTACGCCCCTGCCGAAGCCCTTCTACCTGCGGCGATACGACAACACGCGGTCCCGATTAGAAGGGAAGGGCAGGCGTGGGACAACAGGAAGGCCACCGGGAAGGGTGATGGCGAGGTCGATCGCCATCGGCAGGGCTCTGGGTTCCTGTGTTGGATGATGGCGGGATGAGAGTCCTAGTGCTCGGCGGCACGCGGTTCGTAGGCAGGGTTTTGGTGGAACAGGCCCTCTCCCTCGGCCATCAGGTGACGACGTTCAACCGCGGCCTCACCGGCATCGACATGCCTGGTGTAGGAATCGTACGAGGCGACCGGGAGAACGAGGTCGCCCTTCGCACTCTGGCAGCCGGCGCTGAATGGGACTGGGTAATCGACACCAGCGGCTACGTGCCCCAGGTCGCGGGAAACTCCGCCCGCCTTCTGTCGGGCAAGGCCAACGCCTACGTCTTCATGTCCACGGTCTCGGTCTACCCGAGTTGGCCCGAACAAGCGGTCAGTGAGGACAGTCGCGTCTACGACTGCGCACCGGATACGAGCGGCACCGCCGAAGACGAGGCCAACTGGACCGCCGAGCAGTACGGCACGTACAAAGCCGGCTGCGAACGCGCCGTGCTGGAAGCCTTCGAAGGGCAGGTAACGATCCTCCGCCCTGGCGTGATCTTGGGCCCGCACGAGAACGTCGGCCGCCTGACCTGGTGGCTCAAGCGCATCCAGCAAGGCGGCAGAGTCCTCGCCCCTGGTGATCCAGAGAAGCCGATTCAACCCATCGACGTTCGCGACCTGGCCGACTTCACCCTGAGATGCCTGGAGAACGAAACGGCGGGCACCTTCAACGTCGCGGCACCCCAAGGGCAGGCCACCTTCGGCTCCATGCTCGAGGCGTGCAGGACCGAAACCGGCTCAGAAGGCGAACTCGTGTGGGTCGACGATGACTTCCTGATCGCGCACAACGTACGGCAGTGGACGGAGATCCCCCTATGGCGAACCCCTCCCGGCACCTGGCTGGTCGACGCCACCAAGGCCATACGGGCCGGACTCATCTGCAGGCCGATAGGGCGAACAGTACGAGACACTCATGATTCTCTCGCCCGAAGTGGGGGCTCCTCTGGCTACGAGCGACAATCCCACCACGGGCTATCCACGAACAAGGAGCAAGCACTTCTCGAAGCGTGGAGCAGCAGACATGCGTCTTGAGCCCGGTCGAACCAGTGCTGCGGAGCCGATGACCAGCCCAGCGGTTCTCAGGGGTCAGCTGGGCTCGGCGTGTTCTCCGTGGTCGCTGACCTGCGCGTCGAACCAGGCATGTAGCGCGCCGACCAAGCCGTCATCTTCCGTCGTGAAGGTGATCTGCCCTCCGGCGGGCATGTGCTTGTAGGTCATCTGGATACGAGTGTGCCCACCGCTGAGCTGGGCCAGGCCTGGCATTTCGGCGCCGTGGATGGTGGCGGGATCGCCGAAGTCGCCCGCGCGGAACCGGCGGAGTTCCTCGTCCAGATGCTCGCGGATCAGCCGGATCTGCGTCTGATCGCCGGGGTCGTCGGCGAGGACCGTCTGGACGCCCCCTTGGATGCTCTTGTCGAAACGGTGCGTGGTGCGGTCCAGATCGAAGGGCATGACCTCCTGGCCCTTCACGGCGACGTCGGCCTGGCGCGCCGCCGTGGCGGCCTTGTCCGCGCCTGTGCCAGGGGCGAGGTTAGTCATCGTCACCGCGGCGGCGGTTCCTGCGGCTACGACGGTTAAGACCACCCCGATCACCAAGCGCCGACGGAGCTTGTCACTTTTCATCGAGAGCTCCGATCAATAGGGACAACGCATGCAGGACCGCAGCCCGTTCTTGCTCGGGGATGCGTTCCACCATGGTCTGGAACAGAGCCCGGCGGGCTTGGGCCAGGCGTTCGGCCGCCTGCTCACCGGCCGGGGTCAGCTTGACCAGGACGCCACGGCCGTCGTCCGGGGCCTGCAGCCGTTCCGCCCAGCCACGGCGGGCGAGCTGGCCGACCAGCCTGCTCGTGGTGCTCTTCTCCAGGCGGAGCCGGCGGGTGAGGTCCACCTGTCGCAGTTCGCCCTCTCGCGACAGTTCTGCCAGAGCGTGCGCTTCCGAGGCCGGTATCGGCTGCCCGCACGGCGTCTGATCGGGCTGGAGCAGGCCGAAGGACCTGACGAATCGGCCGACGGCATCCTGCAGATCATGTGCGTCCGACGACATGGTTCGACCGTACAACCAGATGGTTCGATAGTACAACCAGTTGAGGAATATGTTCGGCCGAGTCGGCTCGGCGGAACAGACCAATGGGCGACAAGGCCGGGAGATCGACCTTCACCGCTCTCCGGCTCAGAGAGATGCCGGAAGAATCCGTGCAGCGTCCTCAGTGACGAAGCAGTCGATGCGCTCTAGCAGTGGAGCCGTCTCCTGGGACTCGGTCAAGGCGAGAGCTGCACGGACCCTGCCGACTCGCTTCATCAGCCCTTGCACTCGCTTGTCTGCTGGAAGCTCGAAGACCGGCGACAGAGCCTCGGCCGCTCCTTCGATGTCGCGTGTGAGTAGCCGGGAAAGCGCGAGATCAACCGACGTGCCGGCCTCGGCGGCGTACCAGCGGCGCTCAGCGGAGGCGACGCGGTACAAGGCAAGAGCTTGTTCACACTCTGCCGCGGCCTCTGGCCCGAGGTGCGCGCTCAGGTACGCAGAGCCGGCACAGAATGCCTGTCGGGGCTCGTCGAAGGAGAATTCTCCAGCCACACCGTCGTGTAGTTCGGTCACCGGTCCCCTGGCCTGCTGAGCGCCCAGGACCGCCTGACGGGTGCCGTCCACGTCACCCAGCAGGGCGGAGGCCCGGGCGGCGATGCTCAAGAGTCTCACTCGTGTGGTGCCCTCAGGGGCGATGGTGAGACCACGCTTCACCAGTTCCAGTGCCTGTTCAGGCCGTCCCGCCCAGAACTCCACGCAGGCGAGCAATCCATCCGCCCAGGCGGCCAGCTCGTGATGGCCGATCACCTCGCCATAGACACGTGCCGCCCGTGACTGCTCCGCCGCCGCGTACGGATGGCCCAGGTCGAAGCTCGCGCTCCCCAGGAGACCGCACACCTGGCCGGCCACCAAGTAGAGGTCCCGCTGCTGTCCGGGGCGGCGAGTCCGGTCGATCAGGCGGTAGACACGGTTGCGAACCTGCATGAGCTCCACGAAGAGAGGTAGCGGTGGCGCGTGCACGTACGCGCGAGCCAGCCTGATGACGTCGTCGCCGAGTTGTTCCAAGGCATTCGGTCCGACGGCGGCGGCTTCTGTCTCGGCGGCGTGGTCGCTCGATTCCCCGGCAGCACTCATGATCAATTCTCGTTCCAACGCGGGAACCGGGGCCCGCAGGCTCGGCGTGTAGTCGGCGGCGAAACCCAGCTCCACCGGACCGGTCTGAAAGAGCCTGCACAGCAGGTCCAGGTAGTCGGCGCCCGGGCGATGCCCGCCCTCCCAGTCGAGCCATGATCGCTTGGTCAGACCTCGCGAGCCGAGGCCCTGCTCCTCGCACATGTGGCGCATCGCCTGGACGGCTTTCTCCGCGCTGCTCCACCCACTGGCCAGCCGGAAGCACTTCAGCGGGTGGTGACCGCAGCACTGGCCGATCTCGGCTGCGATCGTGTGGACCACGGTAATCGGTGGCGGGTCCGCCACCGAGGCCAGGCGGAGCATGCGGATGCGCTGGGCACAGTCGACCTCGTGTCCGGACTTGGCCATCTCACGCTCCAGTAAGGCGGCGGGATACAACGCTACGTCATCAGAGGTGAGCCGACAGCTATCTGTACGGCGTCCACAGGTCTGGGCCACCTTCACGCAAGCTGGCGATCCTGCTGCGGAGCTCTCCGGCGATGGACGGCCGGCTCATCAAGGCGGGCAGGGCGCCGGTCAGCATGACCAGCTCGCGTGCCTGTCGGAGTAACGGGAACCCCGCGGCGGCGGTCACGTCGAAGCCGTAAGCCGCCATGAATCCATCAGGCGGCGGGTGGCCGAAACGCAGCGCGTTCACCGCGGTGGGCACCAGGTCCCATTCCCGTGGCCCATGGCACACCTGGTCGAGGTCACAGAGCACGACTTCGTCACCGTGCCAGAGCAGATTGCCCGCCCACGCGTCGCCGTGGATCAGCCCGTACGGCAGCGTGTACGGGGTCGCCGGCAGCTTTCGCTCCAACCGGTCGCACCACTCAAGCAGGAATTCGCGATCCTCATCGCGCAACACCTCGCCGGATATCTGGAGGCTGTTCCGAGCGTCGGCCACGGGATTCCATGGCGGCAGTGGGAACGGAGGCGCCTCGTCGTGCAGTCTGCGCAGGAGCGGCACGAGCTGAACGGCCGCCGGGGCGTGTTCGGGCTGCGGAAGGTACTCCCAGAAGGTGG
This sequence comes from Sphaerisporangium sp. NPDC049457, assembly GCF_055586705.1. Classification (NCBI taxonomy): domain Bacteria; kingdom Bacillati; phylum Actinomycetota; class Actinomycetes; order Streptosporangiales; family Streptosporangiaceae; genus Sphaerisporangium; species Sphaerisporangium sp. NPDC049457. The sequence goes on from NZ_JBVJHR010000031.1 coordinate 9,777, forward strand.
CGACCTGCCCGTCCACGGCAACCGCTTCAGGGACGTCGGGATGGATGCGTACAGCGGGGAATTGGATGCGGTCGAGCCAGCGCGCCACTCTCACCGTCCGCCGAGCCCGCGCAATGGTGTCCGCCGAGGACACCCGGGCCACCGCACCGGAGTGGGGAAGGTGGTAGACGACGTTGGCGCAGATCCTGATCAGCCGGGCTCCCCGGCCGTCGAGCCCGGCTGCCTGGCAGAGCCGGTGCAGGGTGGAGTCGCCCGCTGACACAGCCTTCATCGTGGCAGCTCTCGCGGGGCGGACGGTAGATGGAACTGCTCGATGCGCTCCACGATGGCGCGCGCTTGCGGGCAGCCGCGGTACCGAGATTGGCCGACCACCTGGCGGCGCACGCCGTCGAGGCGCTGGGCGAGCCCATCGATGCGCTGGTGCTCAGGCAGTTCGAGGATGGTGCTCAGCACACTCGCCGCAGCATCCACGTCACCGTTGAGCAGGTGCCCCACCACCAGATCCGAGTACGCGATCGCCTCGTTCCCGTAGGCGCGCAGGTGCGGCGGTCCCGACTGGTACCGCTCGATGGCCTGCTCGGCGAAGACGATCGCGCGGTCGGGATGGCCGAGATGGATATAGGTGCCGGCGGCGAGATAGGAGTGCTTGGCGAGGTCGAACCCGAACTCCCCACCCACGCCATCGTGAATCTCGTCCTGAACATCCTTCTGTTCCCAGGCGCGGCCCAGTGCTCGCAGCGCTTCCGGCTCCGCGCCGACGGCCGCCGAGGCGAGTGCCTCGATGCTCGCGAGACGGGCGAACGCGGTGCCCCCCGGCGCGTAGCGCTGACCGTCGCGCACGAGTTCCACCGCCGTACCAGGAGATCCGGCCCAGTAGGTGATCATCGCCTGCAGCCCGCGTACCCAGGCTCGCAGCGCGTGATGGTCGATGATGGAGGCGTAGGTCCAGGCCGCCTTCGCCTGGGTGGCCGCCGCCGCAGGACTACCGAGGTCGAGACTCGCGTTGGCCAGCAGCCCGCAGATCTGGCCGGCGTAGAGCATGAGCTGAGCGGCTTCTCCAGGACGCGCGCGACCGTTCAGCAGCATGAAGATCTGGCCGCGGAGCTGGAGCATCCGGTGGAAGAGCGGCAGTGGATCGGCGTGCACATATTCGCCCGCCAGGCGGCGGATCTCGTGATCGGCATGTTCGAGGCTGACCGCGCTCACGTTCGTGAGCTGTGCGGTGGCTGCGTGGGCCAGTGACTCGCGTGCCACATCCGCGATGAGCGTTCGTCGGTCGACGGGTGGCGGGGGCGGTTCGCCGGGTGGTCGGTACGAGCGCGCGAACCCCAGGTGTACGGGCCCGGTGAGGAACAGGCGGCACAGAAGGTCCTGGTAGTCGGCGCTGGGCAGATGTTCCTGCTCCCATTCGATCCATGATCGGACGGTCAGACCGCGGGAGCCGAGGCTGTCGCGCGCGCACATCTCGTGGAAGGACTCGACGGCCTTCTCGATGGTCCACCCTCTGGCCAGTCGATACGCCTTGAGAGGGGAGCAGCCGCAGCAGGCGCGTATGGCCTCGGCGAGCACGTTGATGGACGCGCCAGGCCGCTCCGCCCGGATCCTCCTGGCGCAACTCACATCGTGAGCAGGCATATACCGACGGTAAAGCAGCGAAGCCGGTCGGCGGGGGCCATCTGAGGTGTGAATTCGCCGCACCCGGCATGTGGATCCGCCGCACCGGCGCGCGGTGATCTCTCGCTACTGCCGATGTCGGGAATTCGGGATCGTGGAGGCCCTCAGAGATCAGACCAGTGAAGGAGGCGTCTCGTGACGACCCTTCTGCGGCAGGAGTCGACGGTCATCGCGGCATGGCCATTGCGCGACGACCCGCGGGCCGCGGCCCAGGCAAGACTGCTGATCGGCGACGCGCTCAACGGCCTGCGGATATTGCCGGATCTGGTGGAGGACGCGGTGCTGATGGTGAGCGAGCTGGTCGGCAACGCGGTGACGTACGGCCGGGCCCCCTTTGAGCTGGTCCTGCGCGCGGGGCAGGACGAGTTCTACGCCGAGGTCGTCGACGGCAGCCTTACCAGCCCGGTCATGCGTGCGGCCGGCACCGAGGCAGAGCACGGACGCGGGCTGGCCATCGTCACCGAACTGGCCAAGGGCCGGTGTGGTTACGGGGACGCCCGCTACACCACCCACGAAGGTCTACAGGGCAAGGCGGTCTGGTTCGCGATCCCGATGTGCCATCCGATACCCGGCGCGCGTCTGCCCACCGACCGAGCCGACGTGACCATCGACGAGGAGAAGGCCGTCGTGTGGCTCCAGCAGTTGGGCACCGAGCTGGCGAGCCGCGGCTTCTCGGCACGGGTGCGTCTGAAGGACCGCAGACCTCCATCCCTGTATGTCATCAATCTCATCGCCACGGTCATGTCGGAGACGGTGTACGTGGCGGCCGACACGGACGGCCAGTGCTGCTTCTTCTTCCCATGGCCTGAGCGAATCGGCCCCATCGGCGACGTCATGGCCGCGGCCGACCGCATCGAACGTGTCCTCGCCGAAGTCGGCCGGTAGGTCTAGCCGACGACCGTCAATCCCTTCCCATCCAGATCGGGCCCCGATCCGGTGAGGAGTACACCATGCGCAAGATCGCGCTCTACGGCAGGCCGGGAGCGGGCAAGTCCACGTTCGCCGAACTGCTCGATCAGGAGTTCACGGCCGCCGGCGTGCCCGCCGTGTCCATCAAACTGGCGGCCCCGCTGTATGCGCTCCAAGGGCTCATCCACGTTTTCGCGGGACAGTCCCTTCCCGAGCCCGGCCGGCAGGACGGCCTACTGCTCAACGACCTCGCATCCCACATGCGCCGCCTCAACCCGACGGCCTTGACCGACGTCTTCGCCCGACGCGTCGCCCAGGTCGCCGAGCAACACCCCGAGAGCGTGGTGGTTTGCGACGACATGCGGGCACCGGACGTCGATGCGCTGGTCAGTCTCGACTTCACGCTCGTGGAGGTGTGGGCGCCGGAGGAGATCCGGCGAGCCCGCAAACGTGGTCGCGGTGATCTCTCGTCTGGTGCCGATGACCATCCGACAGAGGTGCCGCCAACCTGCGAACCGTGCCATCGGGTGGTCAACGACGGCGACCTGGAACACCTGCGGATCCGCGCGGCGGAACTGGCCCGGAAGGTCCTCGCGTGATCCTCACCGGGCCCGAGATAGTTCGGCAACGCGAGGCCGGGCGCATCACGTTGGAGCCCTTCTCGGCCGAGCAGGTCAATCCGAACAGCTACAACTATCGGCTGGGGCCGACCCTGCGGACCCACCACGGCATGGTGATCGACGCGCTCGGCCAACAGCTCGTGAGCGAGGTCGCCATCCCCGACGAAGGGTTGGTGCTGCGGCCGGGCCGCGTGTACCTGGGCACCACGGTGGAGCGAATCGGCAGTGGAGACTACGTCCCGTCGCTCATCGGCCGTTCCTCTCTCGGGCGGCTAGGCGTCTACCTCCAGGTCTCCGCGGATCTCGGCAACCTCGGCGCGGTTCACCGGTGGACGCTGGAAATCGTCGTCTGCCAGGCCATCCGGCTCTACGCAGGCATGGTCGTCGGTCAGGTCTCCTTTTGGGTGCCCGCTGGCGACCGGCGTCCGTACGACGGCCATTTCGGGCGGTTCTCTGAGGCCGTCACCCCCTACCCCGACCTGCTCATCACAGGTTCGCACCCCCGAGGAGCTCGGCGATGATCCTGACCGGGCCGGAAATAGTCCGCCAGCGCGAAGCCGGACGCATCACCCTGGACCCGTTCTCCGGAGAGCAGGTCAACCCGAACAGCTACAACTTCCGGCTGGGCGAGACGCTGAAGGTCTACACCGAGGCGGTGCTCGACGTGCGCCGACCCAATCCCGTCGAGGAACTCGCCATTCCAGAGACGGGCATCGTCCTGGCTCCCGATCGGATCTACCTCGGCAGCACGGTCGAGGTCATGGGCAGTGACCACTACGTGCCGATCATCCGGGCGCGCTCCGGAATCGCGCGCCTCGGACTGTTCGTGCACGTCACCGCCGACTTGATCGACATCGGCTCGGTCAACCAGTGGACGCTCCAGCTCCACGCCGTACAACCCGTCCGCGTCTACCCCGGTCTGCTCATCGGCCAGGTCACCTTCTGGACGCCGCAGGGCGACGTCGTCCTCTACTCCGGCAAGTACCAGGGAACGCGAGGCCCGCAGGAGTCGCAAATCCACCGTGACTTCCTCGCCTCTGCGCGAGCAGGCACATGACCGCCGAGCGGACTCTCCATCCAGGCACCATGTGCCAGGACGAGACCAGTCGCCGCTTGGTGACCGCCGCCTACGCGGCGATCGCCACGCGATACGTCCTCGCCCGGCATCAGATCGCCGCGGCGCTGCTGGACGTCAACGGCGCCGTTCATCTCGGTCTGCATCTGGACGCCATGGTCGGCCGCGCCGCGGTCTGCGCGGAGGCCGTCGCGTTGGGCACCGCTCGAATGGCCACACGCGCCCCGCTGGTCGCGATCGCCGCCGTGCGCTTCCCCAAGCCCACCGAGGAGAGCCCCGCCCGCATCGTCCCCCCGTGCGGGCTGTGCCGCGAACTCCTACTCGATCACGCTCCCGCCTTGTCGGCGGTGGTCACCGTCGAAGGTGTCGCCCGATGCGTCCCGCTCGCGGAACTGCTGCCGCACAAGTACGTCGGCACCAAATGGCCCACAGACGAACTCGTCAACACGATGTGAGAGGACAACCATGGACTTCCGTACCCCCAAAGTCGACCAACTGGCAGCCGAGATAATCCCGGAGGAGTTCTTCGAGCTGTCCTCCCAGGACGCCCGGGACGTGTACTTCGCCGACACCCGGATGCTCGACGGCAAGCAACTGGCGCACAACCGCTACCGCACCAACCCCCGCACTCTCGTCGACCATCTCGCGGAGCAGTTGGAGCTGACCGGCACCGAAACGCTGCTCGACCTGGGATGCGGCAACGGCTTCGTCCTCGAGCACCTTCGCCCCCACGTGGCCGATGGACGCATCGTCGGCTTGGACATCGCGCCCGGCGTTCTCCGTGCCGCCGAAGCGCGGCTGGCCGGCGTGGCCACCCCGTGCGAGTGGGTGGAAGGCAGCGCGGACGACCTGTCCTGTTTCGAGGACGAGAGCTTCGACCGGGTGATCGCGACGTACATGATGCACTACGTCCCAGACATCGACCGCTGCCTTGCCGAGGTACGGCGCGTGTTGCGGCCGGGCGGGAGGTTCGTGCTCACCACCGACCGCCCGGACTCGACGGTGGAGATGTACGAGATGCACTTCGCCGTTCTCCGGGACATGGGCGCGCCGAAGCGCCTGTTCAAGGCGACACCGAAGGCGCGGATCTCCATCGTGAACGGCCGGGAGTATCTCGAGCGGCACTTCGCGCACGTCGAACTGCGGACTTGGCAGGACCAGCTGCGCTTCGCGGCCGTGGAGGCGTTCATGGCCTTCTACTCGGCGCACAACTACTGCTGCGCCGCCTCTCAGCCGGGTGACCTGGACGACTCCTTCTTCATCGAGCTTCGCGAGCGCGCACAGGACCAGGTCGGCGCGGTCATCGCCCGCAACGGCCACTTCGCACTCACTAAGTTCACCGGGTCCTTCATCTGCTTTTGAACACGCTCGTCCCCGGCGCGGGCTCTACGCGCGTGTGCCACATCGACGACCGAGGAGGTCACCATGGACCACCGGCTTTTCGAGCTCGAAGGCCGGCAGGTACTGATCACCGGCGGTGCGGGACTGATCGGCACGGCCATTCGTCGGACGCTGGAAAGGGCCGGCGCGCACGTCACCATCCTGGACGACCTCAGCGGCTACGACCGGGAGACACTGGACCTGCTCGGCGTGGACGAGGACGACCCGTGCCTGCGGATCGGTGACATCTGCGACGAGGACCTCCTCCGGGATCTGGTCCGCGACAGCGACCACGTCGTCCACGCCGCTGCGTATTCCACCGTTGCCGGATGCACTCGTGAACCCGAGATCGCCTTTCGATCCAACATCGCGGGGACCGAGACGGTGCTCCGGACGGTCGCCCAGGTAGGCGAGGTACGGCGCTTCCTGTTCATCTCCTCCGCGCAGGTCTACGGGCACGGATCACAAGGAGGCGACGCGGTCCAGACCTTCACCGAGGACCAGCCGATGAGCCCGCTCAACGTGTACGCCGCGGCGAAGGCGTGGGGAGAGTGGCAGACCAGATTCCTCCTGGACGCGGCCGGCGTCGACTTCACCGTGGTCCGCCCCTTCAGCGTCTATGGCGAGCGGCAGATCCCCAAGCCTGGCGCGTACTCATGGGTGGTGGCCCAGTTCTCGATGTACGCCGCGATCGGCGACCCGCTGCCGCTCAACAACGGCGGTCGTCAAGTGCGGGACTTCATCCATGTCGACGACACCGCCACAGGCATCTGCCTGGCTCTGGTGACCAAGGCCGCGAGCAGGACGACCTTCAATTTGGGAACCGGCCGGACGACTTCCGTGCGCCGGGTCGCGGAGCTCGTTCGCGACCACTTCCCCGATGCGGAACTGCGGGACGCGCCACGGCCTGCCCAGGATCCCCTCGGCGGATGCGCCGACATCACTCGCATGACGGACGTACTGGCGTGGCAACCCCAGATCAGCGTGGAGGAGGGCGTCGCTCGCTACGCGGACTGGGTGCGCGCGGGACCGGAGACGGTGCCTGGCTGGCTCCGTGCCGAGGGTGACCGCGTCGCGAACTGGAACGCGGACCGCGACCGCCCCTGACCTGACGCCTGGTCCTGCGCACCTTTCCTCCTCACCCATCCGGCGGTGCAGTTATGACGAAACCCCTCAGGGCCGCGGTCATCGGCCTGGGTTGGGCTGGAAGCGTCCACGCCAGAGTCCTGAGCTCCCTCGACGGCGTGCGGCTGGTCGCGGTCGCCGACATAGACCCGGTACGGCGCGCCGCGTTCGACGGTCTCCGCATGGTTGTCGACGTCAGCGACATCCTGCGCCTCGGCGTGGACTACTGCGTGGTGGCCACACCGACCGCCGAGCATGAGCGAGTGGGTGCCGAGCTGGCGGCGGCGGGCGTCCATGCCCTCATCGAGAAGCCCTTGGCGTCGTCGCTGCCCGCGGCGCTACGGCTGGTGGATGCCTTCGAGCGAGCCGGCCTGATCGGGACGGTGGGACATACGGAACGGCGCAATCCCGCAGTGCGCGAACTGGGCGACCGCCTGAGCGCTGGAGACTTCGGGACCGTCTACCAGGTGGCGACCCGTCGGCACAGCCCCTTCCCCGCTCGCGTCCGCGACGTCGGCGTGGTCACCGACATGGCCATTCACGACGTCGACCTGGCGACCTGGCTCACCGGCCAGGACGTCATCTCCGTCGTGGCGCAGCTCGGTCACGTCAGCGGCGGTGCGCATGAGGATCTCGCCGCAGCCGTCCTGCGCCTCAGCGGCGGCACGGTCGCCAACCTCCAGGTCAGCCGTATCTCACCGCACAAGGAGCGCACCGTCGTCGTCCACACCGCCAAGGGATGCGTGGCAGCCGACGCCCTGACCCGCACGATCACCCATCACGCCAACGGTGAGCTCGACCCGGAGACGACGCCAAGCGACTCCTTCCCTGGCGTATCCACAGGGAAGACGAGGACGTACGAGGTCGCGGGGGCGGAGCCCTTCCGGGTGCAGCACGAGGCGTTCCGCAACGCGCTGCTCGGTCTGCCCAACGACATCGTCACCCTGCGCGAGGGCGCCGCCGCCGTCGCGGCCACCGAAGCGATCCTCACCGCGGCCCGTACCGGCATCGAGGTGACCCCTGTCACCGTCGCCCAACGCTGACAGGTTCCGTTCCACTCCCGACTTCAGGACATCCCATGCTCAATGTGGACACCGTCGTACAGTTCTTTCCCAGAGGCGGATCGGCACAGGTCATCCGCTACCTCGGCCAGGAACTCAGCGGGCGAGGACACACCGTCCGAATCCTGTGCGGGTCCCTCGGTGACAGCGGGGACTTCGGTCACGCACCCAGCTTCTATGCCGGGCTGAATGTGCAGGCCATGGATTACAACCCCGCTGCTGCCGCTTACGCGAGCGGCGCGAGCGGTATGGATGGGGAGAAGGCCCCTTTCCACCCCTCCTACGAGGACCGCGGACCTGGCGCACCGGACCGCATGTTCACCGCCGTGTCCCCGCGGACCACCCAACACCTCATCTACGCGTGGGTGGAGCACCTAACCCGCCACCGCAGCCCCGGGCCGGACGTCGTCCATCTGCATCACCTGAGCCACATGCAGACCGCCGTCCGTCGCGCCTACCCTGGACATCTGGTCGTCACGACCCTCCACGGCACGGATCTCAAACTTCTCGACCAGGCTCAGCAGATCACCCGGTTCGCGGCCCGCCTCGGCACGCCACTCACCACGCTCAGCGAGGCGTCCGACGACTCAGAGCTCCTGGACCGGCACCTGCACGACATCGCCGGCCTCACCGATGAGGACCGTGCTCGTGCTCGTGCGATCGACTGGCGACTGTGGCCGTACGCCGACCTGTGGAGCGTTCAGATGAAGCGGTACGCCCGTCAGGCGGGTCGCATCGTCGTGGTCTCCGACAGCGACCGGGCCGAGGCCGGCCGGCTGTTGGGCATCCCCGCAGACGACATCACCGTGGTGCCCAACGGAGTGGACACCACCCACTTCGTCCCCCAGCGCCTCAACGACGACCAGCGCTTGGCTCTCCTGCGCCGGTGGCTCGCTGACGATCCGCGTGGGTGGGCCCCGGGCCGGGAACCAGGCAGCATCCGCTACATCTCCGACGACCTGGACCGGCTGATAGACGCAAGTGGCAGGCTTCGACCCCTCCTGCTCTGGGTCGGCAGGTTTCAGAAGGTGAAGCGGCTGGACTTCTTGCTTCGAGCCTTCGCACAGGTCCTGAAGACCGCGGATCCCGCGCCCGCCCTGATCCTGTGGGGCGGCTATCCAGGCGAGGCAGAGGGTGAGCACCCCCTGCGCACCGCCCAGCTGCTCGGTATCGAGCAGCACGTCTACTTCATCGGATGGCGCGGCCACGACGAGCTTCCCGACGGGCTCAACTGCGCCGACGCCATGGTGGCCCCGGCGGTCAACGAGAGCTTCGGCATGGTCTACGTCGAAGCCCAAGCATGCGGCACCCCGCCGGTTGCCACGAATACGGGCGGTCCAGCGAGCATCATCACCACCCGCGGTACTGACGCCAACGGCTGGACGGTAAGACCCGATGATGTGGAGGACCTGGCGGCAACCCTGTCGGCGATCCTCGCCGATCCGACCGAGCGAGCACGACGAGCCGCCAACGCCGTTCAACATGCTCACCGCTCCTACAGCTGGACCACCGTGGCCGACCGCTACGAAGAGCTGTACGAGCAGGTCGCACACCGGTGAGCTGAAACCAGCAGCAGGGACGGGCTCCGCAACAGGCCGATGAACACTGGTGCGCCCCTACGCTGGGATAACCTCGATGACCCCGTCGACCTGAACCTTGCCCGGCGTTCAGGCGAACCCGAGCGGCAGGAGGGAAGACATGGCCGGCCAATCGAGCACCCACGGCATCGAGATGCACCCGGACCGGGTGGTCAAGACCTACACGTCGTGGGGCCGGGGCGAGCACGAGCAGGAATGGCGAGCACTGACCCTCCTCGCCGAATACGCCCCGGACCTGGCGCCCCTCCCCCTGCAAGCCGACCTGCAGGCAGAGCCACCCAAGGTGGTGATGTCCCGCCTGGACGGCGAGCCACTCCGCGGTCAAGTCGTCACCCCAGAGCAGTTGGAGGCAGTCGCCGAAGCGATCAATACCCTCCACGAAGCCGTTCCTCCAGCAGTCCTGGCCGATATGGCACCCTCCCCATGGAATCCACGAGCAGCCGTGGCGAAGGCACTAAGACTGCGAGCGGACCGACCGGATCTCGGCTCCGACTCCATGGTGGCGGAGGCCTTTGCGGCGGGAGCACGGTGGATCGACAGCTCCCGCCTGGAGGAGCTGGCCGCGGCGCCGGCGAGACCCGTCCTGGGTCTCTCTGACGGCAATCTGGCCAACTATCTGTGGGACGGCAAGAAAGTGCGGTTGGTCGACTGGGAAGACTCCGGCCGCAGCGACCGCGCCTTCGAACTCGCCGAACTCATCGAACACATCTCACAAGTCGACGGCACCTTCGACGGCGCGGCCTTGCTGCCCCACATCACCCTCACAGCGGACGAAGCCGCCCGGCTACTGGCCTTTCGACGCATCCTCGCCTTCTCCTGGCTGTGCCTCCTCGCCCCCGGTGGTCTCGCCTTCTCTCGCAACCCACATGGCACCCTCAGACGTCAAGCTGAGCGGCTGATCAAGCTGCTGAGACCGTGACTCATTTGGGGTTGGTCTTCGGCTTGGAACCGGGGTACGTGCTCAACCAGTTGCGCACGCTCACCCGCACTGGCGTGGACTGCACTGCACTCGGCTGGCGCATCATCCTCACCGGCGAAGCCCGCTCGCCCGGCTCTCCGGGCTTACGACGAGCATTCCGTCGGCCCACTAACGGTCACCGAAGACGGCCTGGCCGCGGTCACGCATGCCACCGTCATCGGCAAAGCAATCATGGCCACCGCCGCTGGCGCCGGTGTGTGCGGTCTGCTGGAGTTCCTAGCCACCGACGAAGAGATCCAGGACACCGTCTCTGCTCGAACCGAGGCGAGCGCTCTGATCGGCTTCAGCGGCCGACACCGGTGTTCCTGAAGCTGCCCGATGACGCCCAGCTCGCCCGAAGCGCCGGTCGGCATCCAGTACCTAATCCCCGGGTGCTCATCCCGGTCATTTCGACGGCGACATGCCGCAAGGTCGCCGCTGACCTTCGGCTCTACGGGTCGGATCAGTTTCACCGAGGCCGACGGAGAGAAGGTCCGCATCACCTGGCACCGCCGTGGGTCGAGACCGTGACCACGGCCAGTTGACCGGCGGGACGCAGGGCGATGGCGAGGTCAAAGATCCGGCCGCGGACGCCGACGGAGATTCTGCGGGACCTTGACGATCGCGTCCACGTACAGCATCGCACCAGCGTGGTGGTCGGCGTCGCCCTTAATGCTTACGTGATCGAGGTCGACGACTCGGGGCGGGGTTGACCGCTCGTCACGCCACCACGGGTGCCATCACCATGATCGCGCTACCGTAGACCCAACCGAAGTCTTTGGCCACGGATGATCGTGATGGACATACTTCCACTAGAGGGTTGTCTGCCTTGCATCAAAACCCGCGCCTCGTATGAGCCGGCGACCTGCGACAGCAGGTTGTGATGAGCTTACTACATGGGTGCTGTGTGTCTGTATCGTCTGATCCATGCACCGCGACTGCACAGAAAGAATCGCGTGAATTTATGGTGAAGTTTGGCAGGGCCTGCACGGACGCGCTCCTGCACACCGCCGCCCGCAATGCGATGCCGTAACGAAGAAGTCACGACTTCGTCGCCCATACCGACCCTTATCGATCGGCCCTCTAGCTTGAACCATCGTCGCTCTATGAATGCGGATGAGAGGCGCGGTGACTTGGGGTTTCTGCATGACATTGCCGCCGCCCCCTTCGGGGGCCTAGCGATAATCTCGGCCATCGGAACGGCAAGAACGGCAGGACTGCTGCTGGGTCTCGGCGAGGAACGGATTTTTCGGTTGCGGCCGAGTCGAATCCTTGGAGATCTCGCGCTGTTCGGGGGGGCTGTCTATGTGCTGCTCAAATTCTATGTTGACCAGAAGCATGAATTGGACCTCAACAAGATTGATTGGATTCCGGTTGACCTGACGGTGCCGGTCATATATCTACCCGTCGCAGCACTTCCCATCTTGTTCTGGCTGGGACGCAGGGATTACAATGACGCACGAAAGCAGCCGATGCGTGTGATCGTCGGTTCTCCTGCCGTAACCTTGAGTCGGACGATCATCGGATCCGCCAAACCGTTCATCAGGCGACGATCATTCGACGAGTGGCTGGTCTCCGAGGTGCAGGAGATTTGCACTTTCATTCTTGATGTGTTCCTCGGCAGGATCTTCGCTGAACGTAAGCGATGGCAGGCTACATTCGAAGAGTTACGTTGGCAGATAGACCACGACTCACGCTCGTATCCCCAGTATGGTGCCCTCAATTCGCGCTCGCACCGCCGCGGAGACTGTCCGGGCTCAACCGTTCCTGCCGCATCGCTCGCAATCGGGATGTGCCTGACGGTGTGGATGCTCCCACGATGGATACCCTATTTCCAGGAGGTAGCCAGCGCTCTCACCATCCGTGGCGTCTCATGGACTTCGAGCCACGGGCCTCTGCTGCACTTTCTGGCGGCGCCTGGTCTACCGTTCGGTCTCAGCCCGTTGGACGGGTTCACAGTGGCGCTGATTCTTCTGCTCGCCTTCTTGCCGTCTCCAACCGTACTCGTACGCGTTGGGCTCCTGGCTCTGGCGATTGGCTATCTTAGCGCCGGATTTCTGCTCTTCGTCTCAGCTGCGAAGGTTCCGCTGTGGGGTGTCGTGATGCCTATACCTGTGGCCTGGGCCGCAGGTCGGGCGGCCTTCGTCGCGGATGGACGCGTGGCGCTCTCGGCATACGCTCCCAATCCTGTCCCGTTTGGGGCCATGATAACGAGGCCAACGGCGATTTCCATCGGATATGTGGCCGGGTTCGGCGTAGCGTCCGTGGTTGCGAGTCCATTGGTGGTCATTTTCTATCGGAAAGGCGACTCACCGCCGCCCTACGTCGATACCATTCTTACACTACTGGAGATCAGCGCAAAAGAGGGCACCTGTATTGCCGGAACGATTCTGGTGGTGACACTGACCATGCATGGGCGAGGAGCGAAGATCCTCGCCCGGGCGGCAACGTTTTCCTTCGCGGGCCTCCTGCTTGCAGCCCTCCTTCTCTTAGCGGGCGAATTCCAGTGGATTGTGCAGGACAAGCAGGGGAATCTGCAGGTTGAGTTCTTCCCGTGGGGCCAAATGGGCGGGAACCGGGCCACCCAGTCGACGGTGGGGCCTGCTCCATCGTTCTGGCTGAGTGGGCCTTTGCTGGTAATCGTATGTTTTCACCTGATAATGACGTTTCTCCTCCTCAAGCCCGCTGGAGTCGGACGGTTGCCGAGACCCGAGCGACCTTAAACCTGCGCCCTAGCTCACGGCCCTTGACGGTGTTGCATGCCGCGCCTACTCTCGATGCGGCGTAACATGGCAGAGGCCCAGGTCGTTTCCAGCAATCTGCAAATGCACCATACTGAGGGCAGACGGGGCCATCTAGGAACTTCTCTGCCTCAGAGCTCAGCAATCAACTTCTCTGTCTCGCCAGTAGGGCTCACACCTATCTCTTGCAGGCGTCTCTGCAGCAGTGCGGCGGTGCTTCGTGCCTGGCTGCGGCGGTTGAGGTGGAGTTGGAGGCAGATGATGCGGCGCCACGTCTCCTCTGGGTCTGGGTCGAGGATGATGATGCGTTCGAGGACATCGAGAGCCGCCTCGGGGTTCTCTGCCTCATAGAGGTCGGCGAGTTGGCTCAGTGCGTCGACCTGGATGCGGGTCTGGAAGTTGCGGTTCTCGTCGATCCACTCGCAGGTCAGGCCCTCGGCTAGTACGCCACGGCAGAGGTCCGCTGCGCGGGTGAGGACGGCGACTCTGTATGGGCGATCTTTGGTGGTGCGGGCCTCGCTAAGGGCGGCCGTTAAGTCCCATAGGTCGACGCTCACCATGGCGGCGTCGAGGCGATAGGTGCGCCCGTGTGCGCTGACGAACGGGGCATCTCGGTGCCCCTTGTCCACGTAACCGCTCGCCGACCTGAGTGCGTCGCGCAGATGGCGGAGCGTGTTGTGCACCCCCACGTCCACCACCTTGTCCGGCCACAACGCGGCACAGATCTCGTCCCGAGAGGCACCATCGGGGTGCAGAGTGAGAAAGACGAGCAGTTGGAGTTGCAGACCGGTCAGTGGCACCGTCCCTGGTCGGCCCTTGACACGGATTTCAGGTCGGCCGAGGACGGAAACCCGGATGAGTTCGGGTCCGTTCCAGACGTCCGGGCCTGGCTCGCTCGGTGCGGCCTCTGAAATCTGAGGGCCGGAGGGCTGGTCGTTCGCGGCGGCGAGCTGGGCGAGGCAGTCGGCCGCGTCCTGAAGGGGAAGGCGGAAGAGGCGTGTCCCGAGAAGGTCGGCCGCCTTCGGCCCCTCCGCCTTGCCGACCGTGCCGTCCTCCTCCACCTCGCACGTCGTTCCCGCAGGCCAGTCACCGAGGAGCAGTGCTCCACTACCGGTACGGTCAGCGGACATCAGGATGGCGCCTATGCCTCGGTCGAAGATCTCGTCGGTCAGCGAAGCGACAAGCAGAATCGCGGGCAGCACTTCTCCAGGATCATTCCGGCGGAGTTCGTCAATGTCGTCCGCGCCCCGCTCGATCAGCATGCGGCTTCTGGTGAAGTGGGTCTCGGTGAAGCGGTCGATGGCCACGCCGACCGTTTCGACGACGGTCAGTCCCGGTACCGTCTTCGCCGCGTCTTCAACATCGCTTAAGAATGCTCCGAAGAGTGCCTGGACATCGCGGGCGCTGATGATCACCTCACACCGGAACCGGTCCGCTTGGCGCAGCACGTCGAGAACGACTACACGAGCCGCATCCTTCGCTCCTGGTCCGACGAGCCCGAGGCTCAGTCCTGCCGGCTGGATTTCGACGCCAAGCTGGTCTGCGCGACGTCCGACGAGCAGCTTGTCTGGGACGTCGATGGAGAAGCCGGCGCGCATGAGGTCGGTGTCTGAGGGCGGTTCCCGATCCTCTGCAGCGTATGTGCGTAGATGAGCGCGACGGAGCGCTTTGACGGCCGGGGCGGGTTCTGGCTCTGCTGACAGTGCGGCCGTGGTCCCCGCTTCAGCGGGTGGCGGGAGCCGGCGCCGGCGGCGGTGAAAGCGAGAGGCCGCGTAGGCGGCGCTGATACCGGCGGCGAACGCCATGGACACCACTCCACCGGAGGGAAGCTCTATAGCGACCACTACTTGCGGTGTCGAGTGTGGCGCGAGGGCCCGCGGTGCGGTCGGTGAACTTTCCGATGGCCGCACAGTGTCAGAGGTGGTGGCTTGAGAGACGGCCGTCGACGGAGATGCTGGTGTAGGTGGCGCCTGCCTTTCTTGTGCTGGTGGGCTCGGGTCGGCAGGTGCGGCCTTGCCATTCGGGGCTTCGTGGTCGCGGGTGGAGGCTGTGGGTAGGCGGAGGCGCCAGCCCGGGATGATGCGGTCCGGGTTGGTGAAGACCCGTCCGTCGGCCTGCACCTTGTGCGCGTTCAGTCTCCAGATGCGGTTCCATTTGCGCGGGCTTCCGAGCTTGTCGGCCGCGATCTTGGAGAGTGTGTCACCACGCTTGACCACGTGTACTGGGTTCGCACCCGTCGAGTGAACCGGTGCACTCTGCGAGGTGTATCTGATCGAGATCGCGTTCGACGGCTCCTGCACATCGATGGCCAACGAACCCGTGGCCGGCTTCGGTGGACTGAGGAGGACGCTGCCATCGATCGGCACTACAGCGATGACCAGCGAGCCGATGAGTCCCGCCGCCATAGCCTGCATCGGCCCGAGCAAGGGGACGTGGATCTCCACGCCTTGAACGCTGGCGACGACCTCGACGATCAACGCGACCGTGAACGCTGCCCAGAGCAGCCACAGCGGGCAGGCGAGGATCTTGAGCAGGGCCTCGTCGGGTATCGGGCTCACGAGCGTGTGCTCGATGTCATCCCAGGACGGAATTCGCTCCGGTAGAGGCCAACCGGCGAACCGGACGAGCATGATAGGAAGGCCGGCTTCCGTCATCACGAGCACAGTCACCACGGCGAGCATCCGGATCGCTACGCCAAGGAGACCTAGCGCATGTCTCATCTCAGCACCCCTGTCACACCGCGCTGAGCCACCGCGGTCGCCCGGCCGGACACTCGGAAAACGCCTACTCCGGCGAGGCGCAGGATCTGTGCGGACTGGACGGCGTGGACCACGACCGTCACCGCGTCACCGGAGACCTCAACGGTCGCGGTGTCGGGTGTCGTGGCGACGTACGCAAGTGCTGCAGCACGGGCACGTGCCCGGTCCAGGCGGATGGTGCCGGTACGCCGGTACGCCGCGAGGTCGAGGTGCTGGGCTCCCGCACGCGCCGCTTCCTGTGCCTCGTTGAGGGCTCGCACTCTGGCGGCGAGCGCCAGGCCGCCGTCCAGGACGAGGCCGGCGAGCAGGAGCACCCCGCCGACGATTCCTGCCACGAATGCGGTCACCGTGACCTCCAGTAATCGACCGGAACGACGAACCTCGCGGTGAGAGCGGTAGCGCCGGGGATGCGGACCATCGCCACATCGGCCAGTCGCACCCGGCACGTCACGTTGACGGTGACGTTGCCGCCGGGGCGGAAGGAACCGAGAGCCACGTTGACCGTGCGGCCGGCGCAGGTGATCCGCCTGGCGGCCAGAGCGGCCTCCGTCGCTGAACGGGCGGCGGCCGTGGCCGAAGCCGGGGTACGCGCCAGGGACGCCGCTCGCGCGGCTTGGTGGGCGGCGTTGTTCACGTCGAGTCGTGCGGACACCAGCCGTCCCATGGCGACGGTCAGGAGCGCCAGGAGCATCAACATCGGCGTGAGCAGTACCAGTTCGACGGCTGTCGCTCCTCGGTCGTTCTGTGCGCACCCCATCAGCTGTCTCCGATTCCGCGGAATCGCTCGACCGGTCCGTATGCCACCGAACGCACTGGAAGGCGTAGGAAGGGCACGACGGCCTGCGCCACGCCGCTGACCTCGACCCGGGCCGCGTCCGTCGATCGCGACACCGAGACGCGGACGTCACGCAGAGTCGAGCGTCCAAGCTGGGTGAGCAGCGTCGATGCCTTCGCCCGGCCTGCGGCGGCACTGGCGCCGTACACGCGGGTGGACGCCAGGGCCTCCATGGCCGTCACCTGCGCCACGTGCACGGCGTGCTGCCAGATGCCGAACTGCGCGATCAGCAAGATGAGCACCAGGACGAACGGAAAGGCCACGGCCGTCTCGGCGGTCACCGACCCGCGCTCTATCCCAGATCGATGGACTTCACCTTCGCGAGGACCTTGGCCAGCAGAATGGCACCGGCCGCGATCGCGATGCCGACGAGCACCGCAGTGACGATCACGCTCTCGGTCGTGAAGCTGCCCCGGTCCGGCTGGTCTTGAGCAATGTGTCGGCACTGCTGCGGGCGCTCCTTCATCGCGGTGTAGAGGGACATGAGTCGGATCACGATTCCTCCTTCGGGTCAGAAGCCGGCCAGTACGGAGGCGACGGCCGGGTAGCCGATGAAGAGCAGGAAGCCGGAGAACAGGCCGACCACGGGGAGGCTCATCCGCTCCGTCGCCCGCTGGGCCACGATTTCGATCTCCGTGAGCTGATGGGCTCGTAGTGATGCGGCCTTGGCCGCGAGCGACTCCCGTACTCGCGCCCCCTCGGTGCCGGCCAGGCCGACGGCGGCCGCCAGTTCGGACAGTTCCCGCACGCCGTACTCCTCGCCCATCCGCCCGAGCGCCGCCCACGGCGTACGACGGGCCGCCCCGGCAGCCTGTAGGGCACCGCGGAGCCGCGTGAATGCCCACCCATCACCGCCCTGTGCGGCGTCGGCCAGGGCGCCGTCGACGCCGCGGCCTCCAGCGAGGGAGATGACGACCAGGTCCAGGAAAGCGGAGAGTGCGTGGCGGAACTCGGCTCGCCGCTCGCCGGCCTGGGATCTCACCGCGAGGTCGGGAACGAGGAAACCGAAGGTGCCGAGCAGGGCGACGGACCAGACGGGTATATGCCACAGCACGGTGAGGCCACCCAAGGCGATGAGGGCACACACGGAGGGGCCGAGCAAAGCGAAGATCAGAGCCGACGTCACCTTCTCGCTCAGGTAGCGCTCCACGGACTTGCCGCAGATGGCCAGATCATGGCGAGTACGAGCTCCGGGCAGGCCGCGTGCTGCCAAGGGCTGCATGAGGGGGCGGCCGAGACGCCCGCTCCATCCGGCGTCCGGGTCGCCCATCGTTCTCTGCGGGGTGCCATGACGTAGCCGCTGAAGCTCCTGAGCGAGCGTGAGGCGCCCTGGCCAGAGGCCGAAGACGATGGAGAGGAGCCCTAGGCCGGCTCCTGCCCCCAGCAACATCGCGAGCGCCATCAGTCATCGCCCCCGTCGAAAGCGGTGAGGATTCGCGCCGGCTCACCCACCTGGCTGAACCGGTGGAGCAAGAAGAACGACCCCGCGAAGATGAGCCCGGCGGCGAGCAGGATGAGCTGCCCCTGCGCAGGGTCGTAGGGATCGAGGAACCGGCGGTTGAACAGCATCAACGCGCCCACCATGGCGATCGTGGCGGTGACGATCGTCCGCACCGACGACCTGGTCTGGGCACGGCCGGCGGCTACGCGCAACCGCATGACGGCCTGGGCTCGCGCGGCGGATGCCAGGCTACCGAGCAGCTCACCGAGCTGACCGGCCTGGCGCCCCGCGGCCAGAATCAGCGCGGCGCACACCAGGTCACCGGTCGGATCGGCCAGCTCGTCGGACAACTGCTTCAACGCCGAAGTCAGCCGCACGCCGCGGTCGACCCGCGCGGCGAGCTCGGCGACCTGAGGCCGTATGGGTTCGGGGGCGATCGGTGCGGTGGCGCTGATCGCCTGGTGGAGACCGGCCGAGGCGGCCAGGATGTCGCGGAGCATCTCGGCCCAGACGGCGATGGACTCGATCTTCGCCACGGATCGTGCGTGTTCGCGGTCAGGGCCCAGCAGTTTCGGCAGGTACCAGGCGGCGAACCCGGCGAGCGCGGCACCAACGGGCCAGCGCGTGATCGTCCCTGCCATGACAGCGACGCCGACACACGTGGCAGCGTGCACGAGCGTTCGGGGATTCAGGTGGAACCGGTGCTTGTCCTCGACCTGGCGCCGTTGTAAGCCGGACACGATGACGAGGATGCCGATGCCGGCTCCGACTCCGATCAGCGCGGCGAGGAGCGCCTTCTCGGTCATGAGGTGTACCACTCCTCTACGTCGAAACCCACGGCCTCCAGCTCATCGAGGGTCTCGCCGCGGAGCGGATGGGCCCGTACCGCGTGACGATCTGGACCCGGCCGGCAGATCTCGTTGGAGACGACGGAGATGCCCTCGCACCCCACGACCTCCCGGATGCTGGACAGGACACGGGTGCCGTCCAGGGCGAAGGCCATGTGGATCACGAAGTGCACGGCCTCGGAGACCAGCACGGCGCTGGCCTCCATCGGCAGTCGCTCTGCGGACTGAGCGGCGTAGGAGGCGAGCTTCGAGAATGCGCCCTTGCTGGAGCTGGCGTGCAGGGTGCACATGGAGCCGTCGTTGCCCTGGCTCATCGCGTTGAGCATCGGGATGACCTCATCGCCGCGAACCTCGCCGACGATCACCCGTCCTGGGGACATCCCGAGGGCCGTGCGAACCAGGTCCGCGAGTGTGACCCGCCCCTGGCCTTCAACGTTGGCGTGCCTGGCCTGCAGGGCCAGGACGTTGCTATGTGCGTCCCTGTCGCGGTCCAGGCCGAGTTCGAAGTGCTCCTCGATGGTGACGAGCCGCTCGGTGCGCGGGATCTCCGAGGCCAGTCCGCGCAGCAGCGTGGTCTTTCCGCTGCCGGTGGCCCCCACGATGACGATGTTCTTGCGGGCGCGGACGATCGCCCGCAGGAGGCCTTCAGTGCGCTCGTCGAAGCTGCCGTTCTTGCGCAGCTCTGGCAGCGTCGCCCTAGGATGCCGGTGACGGCGGATCGACACGGCCGGCTGACGGGAGACCGACATCACCGCGAACAGGCGCGAGCCGTCGGGCAATTCCATGGAGAGGATGGGAGAGCCGGGATCGAATCGCCGCTCCCCTACGCCCAGCAGTGCCGCAGCCGTGCGGATGAGTTCGGCCAACTCCTCGTCGGACTCGGCAACCGGGTCGACCTGTTCTTCCCGGCCATCGGCGTAGGTGACGTGCACGTCGTTGAAGGCGTTGGCGTTGATGTTCTCGATCTCGGGGTCGTCCAGCAGTGGCTGGAACCCGCCCAGGCCGAACAACGCGTTCTCGACGGCACGTGCGACGAGTGCCTCGGTACCGGCGTCCAGCGGTGGCCGACCGGCTTCGATGGCCTGGCGGGTGTAGGCGTCCAGAGCCTCGATGAGCAGGGCTCTGCCGTACTCCTTCCGGTCATTCAAAGCCATCGGCGGGCGGCCGCTCTCTTCGTCTGCTTGGCTGCGCGCCGCGAGCTTGTCGGCCACCTCGGCGCGTAACTGCCGGATGATCTCCTTCATTTGGACGCCTCCAGCGGTGCGGCCGCTGACAGCGTCATGCCGACCCGGCGAGCGGCCCTGACCAGGCGGGTTCTTTGCCGGCGTCCTTCGAGGAACGCCTGGGCGGCCGGGTCGTTAGCGATGTGGGCGCGGATGGGCAGGCCGACGGCCTCGGCCACCTCCGCAGGGGGATACGCGCCTCGGCCGACCAGAACGACCTCGGCATGGGGTATGGCGTCCGCCAGACCCTGGAGGTGGGCGAGTTCGGTGAGTCTGGGACGCGCCAGAACGAGAACACGGTCCGCGACTGCCGCGAGCTCCGTCGAAGGACCGGCCAGCCGCCCCAAATCGGCGACGACGGTGGTGTCCGGGGACAGGTTTCGTAGCACGTCGGGAAGCGTCACGGTCAGGGCGTTGATGGCCGCGTGCGCCTGGTCCTGGCGTGCTGGAGCGGCGATGACGCGAAGGCCTCTGGGCAAAGCTTGGCTATGCTTGAACAGCACTTCGGGCTCCCGGTTGCGGCGCAGTTCGGTGGCCAGTGACGCGATGCCGGGATCCGGTTCGAGCTGGAAGTGGCCGGCCAGCTCGCCGCCCGAAGCGTCGAGCTCGGCGAGGACGACCGCGCCATCGGGCCAGGCGGCCGCCAATGCGAGCGCGAAGGTGGTCACACCCGGCGAGTTCTTCATCGAGGCCACACCGATCACGGTCATGGCTCCTCCGGCGAGATCTGCAACAGGCTGACGAGGCCCTGAGCTGCCGGAGCAGTGATCTTCTCGGCGTCACCCTTCCCGAGCAGGAGCGTCACCACGGCGGGATTCTGCGGCTGTTCCGGCTGGCGTACCCGCGTCACCACCGCAACGACGAGAGTCGTGCTGCCCTTCACATTCGTAGCGATCGGATCCCCGGGGACCACGGCCACCGCGACACGGTCACCGGCGGCAAGGTCCGGCGGGTATTGCCCCGCCTTGACCGCGACTCCGATTACCGCCTGACCGGGCTGGGGATAGGCCGGCTCGCCGACATTCCCTTTGGTCAGCAAGGCACCGGCGACCACGGGCATCCGGAGCGTCCTACCGACCACGCTCTTGGTCTGTTCGGCCGGGATCACCCTCGCGTCCACGGAGCCCTTGACGGGACGCAGGTCCGCGGCCGTGAGCACGTGGCCCGCCGGCAGATCGGTCTGCACGGCGATCGCCCCTTCCGGATTCTCGGTCCGTAATGTGACGGCCGCTGACGCGAACGCGCATCCCATGACGAGGATGCCGCCGAGGAGCACTCGACCCGCGCTACGCCGCCTCTTGGGTGTCCCGGTCGCCGGCCGTACCGGCTTGACCGCTGTCATGGTCACTCGTTCTCCCGTTCAAGACGTGACGATCGCTTGCGACTCGGCGACGCGGAAGTTCGTGGCCGCGGTGGTGGTCAGAGCCGGGAGCGTGCCGCTCCGCCCCGTGGCGGTCCATGTGATCCCCCACGTGACCGTGGCGGTCACCCGGTACCTGGCGCGGATGGCCTGTGCGCTCGATTCCAGGTAGGTGTGGCCACACGTAGGCGACGGCCGTCGCGGATCATCCTTGCCGTCGCGGTACCTCGTGCCTGGCCCTCGGCAGATGACCGTCGTCCCGTCGCCCATGGTCCAGGTGACGCGGGTAGGCGTCGCCGTGGCGGTCGCGGTGATTCCTCCCGCGGCGGCGGTGACTGTATACGGGTGCCACGTGGTGCGCGAGACAGCCAGCCAAACGGGGAGTCGCACCAGTTGCGCATCCACCGGGCGGGGAGACGACTCGATCCTTGGGGCGGGGAGCGTGAAACGACTTCTCGCGATCAGGGCCACTGCCAGAGGGGAGATGGAGGGGCCATCGGTGCTCTCGCTGTCGGGGGCGTCCTCTGGGCCACCGTCGCGGACCACCATCCCAGGCTGGCCCGCACAGGTGACCAGCATCCAGCGTCCGCTGCCCGTCGCACCGGCGGGAGCACTCGTAGGTGTCGAAGTGCACCTGGGCGCTGACCCGGCCCGTAATGCGCTGTCACCCCCGCCGCCGCGCCGTGGCCCGCCTAAGGCGGGAGGCGTGTTCCACCAGCGCCGAGCCTCGGCTGCGCAGCCGGGGCCACCTTGCGAACCGCATGTGATGAACCCGCTGCCGCCTCCATCGTCACCACCTGCGGCAGCGACGGCATGCGCAGTGCCCACGACGGCGGTGCAGGCCATCACAAGCACGGGCGGGAAGCGCGTCAACATGTCCCGACCTCCCGCAGTACGAACTCGGTGACGTACCAGGTGTCGTCGCGGAGGATGAGTTTCGCCATGGTCTTGTGCCGACCTGCCGACGGTGTATCTTTCGCGGGGCCTCCCGACCTTTCGTGGACGAGGAACCTGGTGTCGTCCACACAGTCGGTGATCTTCGCCTTGGTCGGCTTCAACGCGGGGGCGAGTGAGGTGACCTTGGGGTGGAGAACGGGTTCACCCTTGATCACCTGCTGCTTCCGATGAGCGAGCCAGAGACCGTGCCGGAGGATGATCAGTGCGTCACCGGTGGCATGTTCGCGGAGCCGAGCGGCACTCCAGTCCGCCGTCCGCGCGGCGGAGATGAAGTCCTGCCACATACCTCGATAAGAGGTCAGCACGGCCTGCTTCACCGACCTCTGAGGATCGGCTGGCAGGCTTGTATTCAGAGAGGGCGAGGGCCGAGTCGGCGTGCTGGTGCGACCAGAGTCAGACTGGCACGCGCTGAGAGCCCATAGGAGGAGGGCCGCCACCGCTAGGAGGCCACAGGACGTACACCACCGCAGCATGATGCTCCTCGCAGTTCGTGTGGGGGCGACCGCGTGGAGTAGTCACTGTAATACTCTCCGTTACGAATCTCTAGTCCCGATAGGCCTATCCCGAACCCACACGGGACGACCACCTCAGGGCGATCACACTGCCACCACTGGCCATTCCGGCCCGGTGTTGGTGATGAAGTCAGCGTGCCGCGGGGAGTTCCGCCAGGACGATCTCACCGGCGGAGGCATAGGCGGCGACAGCCGGCGCGACCGTGCTGTCGACGATCACGGTGACCATGCCGGACGGCGCGCCCGCGACGGAGTTCTCCACGCTGTCGATGCGGGCACTCGGCGCCAGCACCCGATATCGCCCTCCAGGGCCGCCTTGCACGGAGGCATGGACAACCTGAACCCGGTAACCCACCCGCAGACCGCCAGGGTATTGGCCAGGCTTGAGCGCCAGGCCGACCCGGGCCGCACCGGCACCGAACTCAGGGTTGGCAGCGACGGTCATCGCCTCGGTGAGCAACGTCCCCGGCACCAGAGTCACCTGGGCGAAGCGGCGAGAGTACGCCCCCCTTTCAGACCAGGGCAGGTAGTCGAGCCCGGCGTCGGGAACCTGCGCCTCCTCCAGCGCGGCCACATCGAGCGGTTGCCCGGCGCCGATGTGCTTGGCGACCCGGATCGCCGCTACACGGTGGCCACTGCGCATGACCAGCAGAGTCGTGGTCAGCGCACCGCCGACGATGAGCAAGAGAGCGAGCGCCGCCAACCCTGACCTACGACGACGAGCCACGACCGGCAGCCTGCGCACCGTCGGCTCGGACAACAACCCACGCTGCTCCCCGCCGACGGCCGCAGGGCTTTCCTCGGGAGGAGGAGGGGTGGTGCGGATCGGCAACGAAGTACTCCCTGCTCAGCGACACTAAGACCTTAGCCAAACGAGCATACGGGCTGGTACGCCAACCCTTTCACGTATGGTAGCCGATCGTTTACCTTGAGTGACACAACGAGTTCGCTTCGCTGTAAGGGGGTTCGCAATGCTCCGCCGGATACTTCTCGTAGCCACTATCGCCTTCCTCAGCACCTCGTCCACCACGCCGGCCGCCATCGCGGCCACCGGCCCGTGGACCGACCGCTTCCCATCTGGCGCGGCTACCGCCACGGTCGACGCCCACCGCCGAAGCATCACCGTGTGCGACCACGATCCGGACGCCTCGCTGCGCTACAAGGTCGACTACGCCACGGACAACCCAGTGGGACCGGCCGTCCATACCGTGGTGGCACCGCCGAACGGATGCGCGAGCGACCGCACCTGGGTGAGCTGGATCCAGGTATTCAAGCTATGTGCCGGTCACCGCGCCTTCGGCGACATCGTCTGGTATCGGTGTAATGCGCCAGTCTGGACTAGCTGATCAGTCAAATCCGGGCGGCGAGTCGGTGCACTAAAAAGTGGACCATCCCCGCGTACGAGAAGCACTCGAGGGACTGCTTGATGTAGACGCCGAGCATGGCCCCCCGCGTGCGCGGGGAGCACTCTCCACATACGCCCCGGCCAGGTCAGCTTCCGGGGATCATTCCCGCGTGCGTGGCGAGCACGGGCATCGGGGGCTCCGTTCTGCTGGTCAGACGGGACCATCCCCGCGTCCGCGGGGAGCACGCTTCCATCGGCGCGGGGACACGCCTGGTCTTGGGACCATCCCCGCGTGCGCGGGGAGCACTCGCTGAACTACGACCCCCAGCGCGGCTCGCTGGGATCATTCCCGCGTGCGCGGGGAGCACAGCGGGTGAGCGCAGATCCTTATTGGGAGATCGGGATCATCCCCGTGTGCGCGGGGAGCACGTCGTCGTCTGTGCCGGGGCCAGGACATGCCGAGGGATCATCCCCGCGTGCCCGGGGAGCACAGGCGGAGCCAGAGGAGTCGAAGACGCCGGCGGGGATCATCCCCGCCGGCCGCGGGGAGCACACGACCGTGGCCACGGTGGTGCCGTCGGCCGGGGGATCATCCCCGTGTGCACGGGGAGCACACCGCGTAATGGCCGGTGTTCAGCCCGGGTCCGGGATCATCCCCGCGGGCGCGGGGAGCACTATCTCCTCTCCGAGCGGGCGATCATGGAAGAGGGACCATCCCCGCGTGCGCGGGGAGCACTACTCCTACCGCATCGGCCGGTCGCTGTCGCCGGGACCATCCCCGCGTGCGCGGGGAGCACCGTGTCTACACCGGCCTGGGCGTGCCTGCGGTGGGACCATCCCCGCGTGCGCGGGGAGCACATTCCGGCCGACCCGCGGAGCATCGTGCAGGTGGGACCATCCCCGCGTGCGCGGGGAGCACGATGTCGCCACGGTAGATGCCGCGCTCGTCCGGGGACCATCCCCGCGTGCGCGGGGAGCACATCGCAGCGGGAGCGGTCAGCCTGGGCGGGGCGGGACCATCCCCGCGTGCGCGGGGAGCACGGCAACGGCGACATCAAACGCATGTTCGACATGGGACCATCCCCGCGTGCGCGGGGAGCACTACCTGGCCACCGCCCCTGACACCGCGCGCCTGGGACCATCCCCGCGTGCGCGGGGAGCACAGGTGCTGGAGGCCGATGCGGATGATCGCGTCGGGACCATCCCCGCGTGCGCGGGGAGCACAGATCAGGAAGGAGAGGCGTGAGGAGGAACGGGGAACCATCCCCGCGTGCGCGGGGAGCACTGCACGGCCGTCGGCTGCAGCGCGGCCGCCGAGGAACCATCCCCGCGTGCGCGGGGAGCACGGGGGTGGACATCGCGCCACAGCCCAACTACCCGGAACCATCCCCGCGTGCGCGGGGAGCACTCGCGGCGGTGCCGGCCGGGCGTGACGATGCTGGAACCATCCCCGCGTGCGCGGGGAGCACACCACGCGACCAGCTCGTCCGGACCGGTGTGAGGAACCATCCCCGCGTGCGCGGGGAGCACGCGTCCTCGGTCTGCCAGCGGCGCACCGGGTAGGAACCATCCCCGCGTGCGCGGGGAGCACATGTCCATCCAGCCGTTGCCGTCCATGTGGCCGGAACCATCCCCGCGTGCGCGGGGAGCACGGAATCCGGCCCCTCTCGGAGACCTGGAATCCGGAACCATCCCCGCGTGCGCGGGGAGCACACCGCCACGCCGGTCATCGCGGCGCCGCTCACGGAACCATCCCCGCGTGCGCGGGGAGCACGGCCTTGCCCCACGCGCTGAGCCACCGCCGATGGAACCATCCCCGCGTGCGCGGGGAGCACGGTGACCCCGTGACTGTCTCTGACCTTTGGGCGGAACCATCCCCGCGTGCGCGGGGAGCACACTTGCTGACCTGCACCTCTTCCATGCCCAGGCGTTGATTTTCACCACTTATCAAGAGTCGGACTTACTGACCATTCGACGGAAAGCTTCACGCAAGCCTCATGGTGCGACACAAGATCCCCTCTTAACGCACCGCGGTGAGCTCGCACGGGGATATGGCTGCATAGCAGGGTGAGTGCTCAGCGTTGTCGGTACCGACGGCGCTTGGAAGCGTTGCTCCAGCCACTGGGAGGGGGCGCGGCGGTCACTGTGGGTTTCTGTTTCGGCCGGCGAATCAGGATGAGTCCTTCGTGGTCTACCGGCTGCCATTTGTGGTCATGGGTCTCGAAGGTGAAGCCTTGTTCGTTGTTGGTGGTGTAGGCCAGCAGCGCCCGTCCGGTGTCCGCGTACTGCTGCACCTCGGCCCAAAGCGCCTCGCGGATACGGGCGGAAGGTCCACCGATGAAGACGCCGGGAGAGATCTCCATCAGCCAGCGGGTCAAGAAGCCGCGCAATCCGGTCGGGCAGCGGGTGAGGACGACGATCGTCACCAGTCCACCTCGTACACTTGGTCGTCGCCATAGTTGCGGCCGGAGTCGACCTCAGCGCCGTGGTCGCTCTGCAAAGTGACGCGGTCAATGTCCTCGTCAGCAGGGAAATCAGCGATGGCATCCTCGGCGAGGATGAGATGTTTGATGTCTTGCACGCATCGGCGCAGTAGTCCGACCTTGTTGACGTGGTCACGGATAGCCCGACGGGTGCGCGAGCCGACATCCTCAGGGCTCTCGGCGGCCATGTCGAAGGCGATCGGCAATGCGATCTCTGTCTTGTACAGGTCTGCGATGTCGAGCACGAAGGCCAACTCGTGTCCGGAATGGATGAAGCCGAGTCCAGGAGCGCAGCCGAGCGCGGTGACGGTGGTCTGAGCAATGCCGTACATGCACTGGGCGGCTGCGGTCACCGCCTGGTTGGCCGGATCGCCGGAGTTGAAGTCGCCGGGCTGGTAGAGGCGGCCGTTCCAGGTAAGGCCGACGCGTTCGGCTTGAGCACGGTAACAGGCTTTGACTCGGCGGCCCTCCCGGCCCAGAAGTTCCTGCCGGGTCAGGCCGGTCACTTCCTCGCCTGGGAAGCGCATCCGGTACATCTCGCGGGCCACTTCGAGTCGGCCGCGGCGGTTGGCCCACTTGGTGGCCTGGGCTTCCACCAAGGCTGAGGAGCGGTTGAGGGATCTTCCGCCGGAGTAGAAGCGCACGCCATGTTCCCCTACCCACACCACGCCTGCCCCGCTGTCGCCGAGCACGGTCATCGCTTGATGGGTGACCCGGGTTCCGGGGCCGAGCAGGAGGGTGCCAATGGTGGCTGAGGGGATGTGGGTGACACCGTTGGCATCTTCTGCGGTGATGGCGTTGTCGTCACGATGCAGAGTGCATCGTTCCAAGTAGATGAAGGAGATCCGGTCACCCATGCGGGTGAGTTCACGCGGTGAAGACGCGCCGCGCCGGCCGACGGTACTCAAGGGACTCACGCCTCGGCCAAGGTCATGAGCCCACAGCCGTATGCTTTGGCCTTGCCCAGGCCGCAGACGAGGGTACGTCGGAACGCGTCAGCATCGGTGATCTTCAGGCGCCCGTCGTAGGTCACCGTGACCAGGGTCACCCGCTGCTGCTGACCGCTCTTGCCGAAGGTGAGCTGGCGCCGATCGTGCACGATGAGCTCGTGCTCATCGTGTGGGGCTAGGCGCCGGTCCAGCGGTTTCTCCACCACTTCGAAGCCGGCCAGTTCCTGACGCTTCAGCAGCCAGTCGCGTTGATGGCGCAAGCCGACGTGTGCGGTCAGCTTGGTGGGCTCGTCATCTTTGCGTCGCGCGGTATGCACAGGATTGGCGGTGAGCCGGAATGTCCACTGCTGCCCAGTGGTCAGCCGCGACAGAAACGACTCGTAGTCGTATGTTTGCCAGCCGCCTGTCTGAGGCCAGCCGGCTTGCTCCACCAGGTGAGTGAGATCGGGTTTGTCCGGGCTGACCAGGTAGAGGTAGGTCTCAGCCTTGCTGTTGCGGTCTATCCGCCACAGGACGCGCGCACCGTCCTCACCAGGCTGGGGAATCTCAGCGAAGGAGGACATCACCGCGGCGTGCAGTATCTGAGGGGAGGACAGCACTCGACGGGCGCCGATGCGCGCGGTGTTGAACCGGAATCGGGTCAGGTGCATCACGCGTCTCCCAGGACTGACGTCGGGTCGTGGTCGGGGACCGCAACTCGTGCGGCACGGTATGCGGGGTTGTCCACGGTCCATGGTCTGGTGTGTACGCCGCGCAGCGCGTACCGGCGGTGCTGCGGGTCGAAGCTGATGGGCTGGTCTCGCACGGTGTCCACTGGCCCGGTTGCCGGTGTGGCCTCTTCGACGATCGTCAGGTTGACCGCGGCCTCGTGGCGGCGACGGCGCTGGTACCAGGGGGCCGCCCGCCACGGCTCCTGCTGCAGTGCCTCGCTCAGAGTGCGGTCGTGGTGAACGCCGAGATCCACTGGCCGCGCGGGCGGGCAGGATCGGCGGCCTAGGTATGGCAGGAAACGCGGCTCACGCACAGCCCGATGCAGATCCTGGATCAGATCGCTGTCAGGGCTTTCGACGGCGGCCACGAAGACGGCGTCGGCCAGATAGTAGCGCTCTGACACCGGCATCGCCTCATCGGTGGTGAACCGGTGGGCGGTCTGGAAGTCGCGCAGCGGCGTACCGGGCTGGTCGACCCGGACACCGAAACGCAGATCGAGCAGACCACACAGGTCGTCCGTGCGGGGGCGTCCCTGAGCGGCGGCCAGCAGCCCGATCACTCCGCTCTTGGTGGGAACCGGCTCGGTGGTGCGTCGGGCGAAGCGTGATGATGCCCCCCAAGATTGCAACGGCCCGGCGAGCTGAAGCATCAGGACGCTCATGCGCCCTCCTGCCGCCGCGCGATCTCCTCACCGATGGCCGTCACCAACTCTCGCAACGGCAGCTCGGTCCCGATGCCGGACAGCGCCCCAGTGTTCTTGCCTACTCGCAAAACCCAGCAGGGCGTGTCCGTAGAGACGCCGTACGCCCGCTCGATGTCGGGAATGTAATCGGCCAGTCGTTCGCAGGCCTCACGCATGTACCCGCCGACGTGCGGGTCGGTGCGGCATGGCTCCTCGAACGCTCCTACGATGTTGATCGGCCGCGTGGACCGCAGCTTCACCACCACCGCTTCCGGAAGTGTGTGGTTGCCGAAGGTGTTGATCTTTCCGGTGGGCAGCGAGGTCAGAAAGCACTGGACGAACGCCTCGGCGGCTCGCCGGACGGGCTCAGTGAGCGGCTCGTCCTCGCGGAGGCCTTTGCCAAGGTTCCGGCGGAGCAGGTCGATGTCCACGGCCGCGTAGCGGTAAAGGGTGGCGGAGTTGAAGTCGACAGTGCCGATCATGCCGGCGCCCAGGTCGTCGGTCTCGCGCGTCTTGTAGTCGTCCACGGCGGTGTAGTAGTCGGACTCGTTCTCCGCCCGGTGCACGCTGATGGCGTGGGCGACCTGCGCGGCGGCGTCGACGTTGATGTCCGCGCCGTCCGCGACCATGCGTCCGAACAGGGCGATGTCGACCGAGTGGCGGCTGTTGGCGAGTTGCTTGGCCAGGTCTTTGGTGGCCTTGTCCTTATAGAAGTCCTTGCCGGAGCCGTGAGCCTTGACGGCGAGCTCGGCCAACCCGTCCAGCTGGTGGGCGCTCAGGAACATGAGGTACTTGGACTCCGGCGCCGGGGCCGACTTGTCCTTGGCGGTGTCCGCCTTGCGCTTGGGCGGCTCGATCTTGGAGCCGGTCGCGGTCTGGATCGTTTCGGCGGCCAGCGCCCAGGCCTGCGCTTGCTCGATCGAGCCGTCCAAGCGGGTGATGCGCTCGGCCAGCAGCTCGGCGACCTTGCGGGTGCGGACGCCGAGTTCACTCGGATCCAGCAGGTCATGAAAGTCACGCCGTGTAGCTCGCTTCCATGCCTGGCTGGAGACGCGCGCTCGCGGCACGCCGCCGTAGGTGGCGCTCTTCGGGGAACCGGTGTCGTCGCGGTTCAGGCAGCTGGGTGGGACGGTCTGCAGCGCGTGGATTTCGAGGATCGTACGAGTACGGGTCATCACACGTCCTTATCGGGAGATCCGGCGTCACCGGCTGTGGCGGGGGTATTGGGTCGGTACGCGTGGAAGCTGCGGCCCCAGCTCTGGCGTACCTTGTGCATTCCATCCGGGAGTTGAGCTTGGTAGAGCTGTCCTGCCAGGAGCGCGTAGTCGAGCGGAATCGACTT
This sequence comes from Sphaerisporangium sp. NPDC049457, assembly GCF_055586705.1. Lineage (NCBI taxonomy): Bacteria > Bacillati > Actinomycetota > Actinomycetes > Streptosporangiales > Streptosporangiaceae > Sphaerisporangium > Sphaerisporangium sp. NPDC049457. The sequence continues at coordinate 40,366 of NZ_JBVJHR010000031.1, forward strand.
GCCTCGGAGCAGTGAGACGATCTCGCGCAGACGACCAGCGAGCGCGTCGTGGGTAGAGGCGGTTCCCACACGTACGAACCGGCGCCGGATCGCCTCGTCGATCGCGTCATTGGGCATCAACTGGCGCACCGCGGCCCCGAGTTGGGCGTCACGGTGCCGCCGGTGCATGGCCTTCTCGGGCCGTGACTGCTGGTGCAGTGCATAGAGCGTCACCGCCAGGAAGTGAGCCGCCTCGGCCCTTTCCCGCTCACGCTCGGGCACCTCATCACTGGTGAACAGGTGCTCGGTCCCGGTCACGCCCCAAAGCTCGGGCATGTCCTCGGGAATCCTGCCGGCTCCCCGCCTGAGCTGAGCCAGTGCCGCGACCGCAGCCGATCGGTCTTGAAGGTAGCCGCGCTGCAGCTCGGTGATGTACGCCCCGGTGATCTCGCCGATCACCTCGGCGACCGGCCGGCGTTCAGTCGCCGGAGGGATCGACGTCATGCCCGTACCTCCACCTGATGCTGTTCCTTCTCGTCGTGCTGCGGCTCGTCCGAGGTTCCGTTCATCGCGGCCGAGGGCAGGGCTTTGTTCAGCCGGGCGCCGAAGCTTCGATTGGCCTGTGCGTCGTTCATCCACACCTTCCGGCCGTCACGGGTCTCAACGATCCGGCCTGCCCAGGCGGCATCACCGGCGTCCCGTAGGAGGTCGTCACCCAACCGGCGGACGATGTGGCGAACCTGCATCTGCCAACTGGCGCGCTGCTCCTGCGGGTCATCGTTGGAGCGCAGCGCGGCCAGCCAGAGACGGAAAGGCTCATCGAGGGTGGCGAACCCGACGTGGCGGGCGGTGTCCTTAACCGGACCGGGCTCGGTTCCAGCGGCGCGCGCGAGGTCGGCGGCGAGATCACCGAGTACGGTCACCGCGTCCTCGGCATCTCTGACCGCGCCGATCGCGGCTTCCCCCAGGCCGGTGTCACGGTGATGCAACAGCACCACGGGCATCGTCACCCCATCATCGATCACCTCATCGATGACCGACTGCTGGGTGCCGTACACCGCACCGAACAGCCGAGCCCTGACCAGGAAGTCCGCAGGCAGGCCGCCTTCGATGGTCGTGCGGGCGACCCAGTCCAGGATGCGGGGACGCACGATGCGCGCCGCCTCGCCACGCTGCTCGCTCCACTGAGTACGTCCGGCGACCAACGCTCCCAGCCCGCGCCAAGCGCTGCGGCTCGGATCGTGCTCGCGCGGCATGTACACCTGCGCCTGGCCGAGTTTCTTCTCCTGCGCCTCGCTGCGCCGCCAGCCGGTCATCGGCTCGCGGTCATGCCGGTTGGACGGTGCCAGAGGATCGCCATAGGCGAGGATGACCCCGTACACGCCGTCGGCATCGTGCACGTAACGCACCCGCCGAGATTGCCAGGTGTACAGATCACGCACCCCGGCCGGACGGCGGCTCAAGGCAACCGGGTCCATCTGCTCAGCACCAGTCGGTGGCCGCCGCCAAGCCGGTAGATCAGGACCAGGACCGACACGAAGGGTGTCGGTGTCGAAGGCGATCAGGTTGAGCAGCAACGTCTGGCGTAGGTTCTGGCCCTCGACGCACACTCCGCCGAGGTTGCCGGCCCAAGCGACCCCCTGCGGATACACCTTGCCGCCCTTGACCCGCGGGTCGCCCACAGCACCGGTCTTGATGCCGGAGGTGTCAAAGGCATGCGCGTGCACCAGCCAGCGGGCGGCCTCGGCAAAGGGGAGCCGCGGGGCGCCGTGGGCCCGCATGGTGAAGAACCTTGCCCCGTTGGGCACATCAGCGACGATGCGATCCAGGGAGGTGTACTCCCCCGTAGCTGTACGCAGGTCAGGAGTCTGAAAGAAGGGCGTCTGCGGGTGGAGCAGATCAAAGCGTTCTCGATGCTCGTCCAGGTACTCCATGACGCGCGCGACAGACAGCCCACCATCCCAGAGCTCCTGCCACGCCTCGACGTCCTCCGGCCCGTCGAGCGCATCGTGCAGGACGGCCAGCAGCAACCTCAACAGCGCGAACTCCTGGGTGGGGACGTCCCCCACCAGCCGTCGCAGGCTGCCGGCCTGCTCGAAGACCTCTCTCAAGGAAAGTACATCCCCGGTTCCGTCCTCGCGCAGCACCGGTAGCCACTTGACGCTGGTCAGGTCGAAGGACCCGTTCGGTTCACTCGACATGAGTCACCCTCAGCCCATCGTGCTCGGTGTAATACAGCCCGTAGCCTGCCAGCCGAGTACGACAGTTTTCGTCGAACATCAAGATCAACTCTCCGGCCAGCCAGTGACTCTCCTTGCCCTGCCAGGCCACAACGCATTCGGCCTCCAGTTCGTCAATGGCCCGGTCCATGACCTGCGGAATCGAGAACTGGAACGGCAACCGCAGGCCGGACGCCGCCACGATGCTCGCCAGACGCGGTTCCGGCGCCGCGTCTGTAGGCAGCGGCAGCCCGCCGCGTCCCTTGCTCAGGTGCGGCATGGTCACCAACGTCCCATCGGCCCGTCGCTGGACGACCAGCACCTCCAAGGTCTCGATGCTGTCGCGAACTTGCGCTCGTCCCTTGCGGCTGTCGTCGGCGTCGCCCACACCCGCGTCGAGCCAGCCGACGAGCGCTCGGCCGGCCTTACCGACGCCGTTGAGCTGGAACCTCTCGGCCCTATCCACCTGATCGGCGTGGTGCCGTTCCTGCTCGGCCCACGCTCGGTCCATCGCCTCCTGCCACTCCTCTGGACCAATGCGCTCGTACCCGTATGCGCGCTGGACGAGCGGGCTGATGTCCTCAGGAAGCCGGACCGCGTGCCCCGTCTCGGCCGTTCCCGACAGGTACGGCTCCAGCACGGCCGCCGACCGCAGCAATGAGTGCATCCGGTAGATCCGACGCGATCCGCGTACCGGCTCAACCGGGATCGCCTCCCAATCGGCACCGGTCAACAGACAGCGAGCCGTACGCAGCCGTAGCGGCCGCTCACACTGCCCGTCCCCTCGCAGATGCCGATGCAGCCGCCCCATCCGCTGCAACAGCAAATCGACAGGACACAGATCGGAAACCAGCAGATCAAAGTCGATATCGAGGGACTGCTCGGCCACCTGACTGGCCACGACGATGTGCAGATCCGTCGGCCTGTCGCCATGACTCTTGTCCGGCGGGCCGAACCGCCGCAGCAGGTCGTCGTCCTTCTCCACACGATCCAAATCGAGAAAGCGAGCGTGTGCCACGGTGACCCGCTGGGTGCCGAAACGTTCGCGCAGATATTCGGCCGTCTCCAGAACGCGGTCCACGGTGTTGCGCACGACCAGTGCGCACCCGCCTTCCGCGAGTTCCTCTGCTAGGCGATCACCCAGGACGTTCAGGTCGTCCTGTATCTGCTCAAGATGCACCTCCACACCACGGCCCGACGACTTGACCGTCTCGGTGACCGGTTGGCGACCCGGCTCGACAACTGTCAACAACGGATAACCGTCGGCACGTTCCACATCGTCGAAGTGCACGTCCTCTGCCGACGCGCGCGCGTACGCCTCGGCCAGCTCACGCCGGCGTCGCGCCGGCAACGTGGCAGAAAGCACTACGACCGGCACGCGGTAGGCACCCAGCCACGACAGCACCCGGTCCAGGTAGGAATTCATGTACGTGTCGTAGGCGTGCGCCTCGTCGATGACGACGACCTTGCCTGCCAGAGCCAGATGACGCAGCGCCAGATGCCTGCTCTTCAACCCCATGAACAGCAACTGGTCGATCGTGCCGACCACGAAGGAGGCCAGCATCCCCTTCTTCTTGCCCCGCAGCCACTGATGCGCCACAAGCTCGGCCGACGAGACCCGGCGGTCACCGCGGTGACCCCACCGATCCTCCACGCCGTCGGACTCCACGCCCCGTACGACCCGCCGGCCTGCGCGTATCAAGCCGGCGTAGTCCTCATTCAGCGCCGCCTTGGAGTGCGCCAGCAACACCGACCTCGTCCCACGCTCGCCCTGGACGTCGAGAACCCGACGCAACCAGCCCAGCATGCGAGGGAACATCGCATTTCCCGTCGCCATCGTAGGCAGCGCGACAAAGCACCCACCCGCTCCCGAACGAGCCGCGAAAATCTCGGCGACCGCCAGAGCCGCCTCGGTCTTCCCCTCGCCCATCGGCGCCTCGATGACCATCAGGCCCGGAGAAGCCATCACCCGTGCCATCTCCACCGCCCGTTCCTGAACGGGACGGATCCGCGCACCAGGCGGCAACGAGAAACGGGACGCGAACAGAGCGGAAGCATCCCCCGCAAACTCCGACGCTCTCCAGGGCAATGGCAGGTCGAGACCGAGCCAAGCCGCTTCCACCCGTTCCTTGTGTCCATGACGGGGAGCATCCGGAAAGTACGGGAACAGGTCCGAATTGCTTGCGATCCAGTCGGCGACGATCACCAGGCCGGTCAGCAGCACCTGCGCCGGCTGTGAGAGCTTGACCTTCTGCCAATCGGCGAGGCGATCGCGAACCCCGCACGCATGCGCGCAGCGGTCGAGGATCTCCCACTGCACCGACTGCCACAGCGACGCACAACTCGGCGTACGCACCAGCTCTGGGTGAACATTGAGCTGCCGAATGTCCTCATAAGCGGGCGGGACACCGTGGTGGCCCCCGGCAATGATCGCGAGCTGCACCGTGGCGGGCCGTGCCCAGCCATATCGCTCGACCAGCCACTGTTGAAGCAGCACCTGACCGGCCAGGCCGTGTGGCCCGAGCTTACGGTCCGGCATCTGCTTGTACGACGGCATGTCCAGCCCCACCGCTCGCATGCCATCAGCGAGCACGTCCACCTGACAGGCGAATGCCGGTGTGGCCTTGCCGATGTCGTGAGTGGTCGCCAGCCAGATCGCAAGCCGACGCGCGTCTTCCACCCCATCGGGAAGATCCGCGGCGATCACCCGGTGCACTTGGGAAGGCAGCCATCGATCCCATAGCAACGCGGCAACCGCCCCGCTGTCGGCCATGTGCCGCCACAGGGGCAACCAGCCACCCGAGTCCCGATCGTGCTTGGCCCACGCCGAACACGCCTCCGACGACAACCCCTCACCGAACTGCTCGAACATCGGCTCGTCATTGAGCATGGGGGCCATTAAAGGGCAAAGCTCACGGCAATACGTCGAGAGCCGGAGAACATGTCCCAACACGGACACCAGAGAGGCAAGATCCTTCCCCCTGGAGGAAGGATCTTGCCTATCGACCGCGGGTGCGCGTGTCACCCCCGCGGTCGAGCGAGCCCAGCGCGGGACCATCCCCGCGTGCGCGGGGAGCACTTGCCGGTCAGAACCAGCCTGGTTTCCTGACAGGGACCATCCCCGCGTGCGCGGGGAGAACTGGCCGCCGCCGACGCCCGGCGCGGTGTCGGTGGGACCATCCCCGCGTGCGCGGGGAGCACGGTCTCGGGATGGCCTGAACCCGCTGAGGACCGGGACCATCCCCGCGTGCGCGGGGAGCACGTCGAGCTGCGCGCGCTCGCGGGCCTCCAGGAGGGACCATCCCCGCGTGCGCGGGGAGCACGTCTCGCTCGGCGGCCCTGCGCTCGGCGTCGCGGGACCATCCCCGCGTGCGCGGGGAGCACTCCAATCTGCCAGTGATGAAGTTCGGCGTGTTGGGACCATCCCCGCGTGCGCGGGGAGCACCGGTTCTAAGGCCCGGAGCCCGACCTTCCCGCGGGACCATCCCCGCGTGTGCGGGGAGCACGTCCCGCTCGGCGGCCTTGCGCTCGGCGTCGCGGGACCATCCCCGCGTGCGCGGGGAGCACGCCATGCTGTGGATTCTGCTCATCGCCATCCTGGGACAATCCCCGCGTGCGCGGGGAGCACACCGTCGACAGCGAAACCGACCGCATCCGCGCGGGACCATCCCCGCGTGCGCGGGGAGCACTTCGCTACAGCCTGGTCAAAGATGTCCAGCATGAACATGAAGTACTACCTCGACCTCGAGAGCGTCGAGGCGATCGCCAACCGCCTGCACGAGAACGGAACCAACTGGGACAGCTCAAACGGGCAGATGGCTCAAGCCGCCTGCCTGATCCTGGCAACGCGGAACCTGGAAGCCACGGTCAAGCAGCTTGATCGCACTGCGACACGACTTCAGGTCACGGCGCTTGCGATTGCCGTGATCTCGCGTCTCGGGCGTCGCCATCCCGCTATTGATCAGGTAGAGCCACCTGGCGCGCCTCGGCCACGCGCAGGTGACGCTGCACGGGACCGAGTGCTATCCAGGATCGAGGCTATGGCTTGCACTTCCCATGGCCTCGACGTCCCCCTTCGCGTCCTCCAGGCACTTGGAGAACTGCGCGGCGTCCTGCGACGCCTTCGTGCCGATCTTGTCAAGGTTGTCGGGAAGGTCGCTCATGGCGGTGAAGAAGTCACCGCGCCCCAGATTGACAGCGCCGTGGCCACGAGACCGAGCACCAGGCCGACGACGCTGACGCCCTTGTTCGTCGCCGCCCCCCGGCGCACGCGGGCGACGCCGGCCAGACCGAGAGCGGGGCACCCACGCCGCTATGGGCCCCGCTCAGACCGTCTCGTGGCGGTCTGAGCGGGCCACGGTGATGTCCGAGGGTCAGGCGACCTCGTGCTGCCAGGCGCGGGAGGTTGGCCAGCGGCGGGGCGCCATCACCGATCGCAGCTGCAGCTGGTCGGCACAGCGTCCCTCGATGGTGTCGAGGACGCGGGGCGGGGTGTGGTCGTGCAGGTGCAGCGCGCGGATGGTGGCGAACACCGCGCGCTTGCCGGGGTCGCGGTGATGTTCGGCGAGGCGGGCGGCGAGGCCGTCATCGCGACTGGCCTGGCCCAGCCAGCGGATACGGCCGTCGGAGTCGGTGATCAGATAGATGGCGGTGATGATGCCGAGCTCGGTGAACACCTCGTAGTCGCTGAAGCGGGTGAGCGCCAAGTGCGGGGCGATGAGGTGACGACCCGCCGCCAGGGGGAGGGCGGCGAGCTTGGGCCGGGTCAGGACGGGGCCGGCGGGCAGCGAGGTGATCGGGGTCACTGGTCGGCCTTCTGGTTGAGGTAAGCCTCGCAAGCGGAGTTGAAGTCGTCGGTGTCGGCCGTGCCTCCCTGCAGGGCAATCAGGAGCGTGCTCAGGCTCTTGACGTCGGTGCGCAGCGCGTTCAGGGCGTTGGTCAGCGCGGGGATGACGGTGTCGGCGACGTTCGCCGGGAAAGCTGGCAGGCCTGCGCCGATCGCCGTGTCGTGCAACTCCTGGGCTGCCTGGAAGGCCCTGGCGACCTGCGTTGGCAAGCTCTCGGTCATGGCCGCCTGGAAGTTAGTGAGTGCCCAGATCCCGAGCTGCTGGGGAGTGGGATCGGGCTGAGTGGGGGTGTCGCCTGGGTCGGGGGACGGTGTGAGCTTTTTGGGACGCCGCGTGGCGGTCTTGGGAAAGACCTCGTCGAACCAGGTGCGGGTCGCGGCCGTGCCCGGGACCGGGTATCCATGCTCGTCGATCTGGCGGGGATGGGTGCCGGCGTTGGTAGCGTGGGCTAATTCCCGCATGAAGGCGATAGCGCGGACGGGGGCGAGCAGCAGGGCCGCACGGACGTTGGCGGCCCCGCGCCGGATCCGTGGAGCATGCTCCTCGCCCTTTGCACCGTCATGGGTCTGCGCTCCCATGGATCCGCGGTCCGCCTCGACGATCTTGTGTTCCGCGAGCCAATGGATGCCGCGCGTCACCAGGAAGGTGCCCAGGGCGTCGCTGTCACCTTTCTCCGCCCGGTCCAGCAGTGTGGACCAGCTGTCCGGGGAGGCGTGGAAGCCGCCGTTCTTAATGGCGCTGGCGGGCAGCAGCCCGTCGAGCACGCGCGGGTTCCACCGCTGGCCGTAGCCGTCGCTGATCACTGCGGAGATCATGCGGGTGCGAGTCTCAACGTGGCGCCTCCCGGTGGCGTACGGCGCAGGCTCGCCGATCACCTCGCGGACCCGGATCCGGTCGGCGGTGTCCGCCGGGAACACCGCGTTGAAGATCGCGACATCGCGGCGGTCCCGGACGTCGACCAGGGACTCGCCGGGGCGAGGAGAGGGATCGGGACCTTCGCCAGCGAGCCAGGCACGGTCGGCTTCGGTGAAGCGTCCGGCTGCGGTCAGCTCGCGCAGTAGCGCGCGCACGTCCGAGGCCGCCTTGTCTGCGAGGCCGTAGTCCAGGGGCGGCCGGCGGTGGTCGATGCGGTTGAGGTCGAACACCGTGTTGTGGAAGCTGGTCAGGTCGTCGGCGCCGATGACGAGCTGGAACGGGACGGTGGCCACCTTCGCGGCCCGCCGCACGGCCTCGTGCTCAGAGTGGTTAGGGTCGGCGTAGATCATCCGCAGGAGGTCAGCGAAGATCGGAACCCAGTAGTACGGGTCGGCGCTGATTGGATCATCGCGCCATGCTTCGTTCCGCTCCTTCTTGTCGCGCAACACCTCCTGCGGCCGGATCCCGAACACGTTGTTCCGGGCTTTGAGGCCGTGGAGCATGAGACGGGCGCGAGACCGATTCGCTCCCTTGATCGCCATCAGATCCACGACCCACCGCTCTCCCACACCGCCGGAACCCTCCTCGCGGATCCGGCGAACCAGCGTCACGTGCAGCGTCACAGTCTGCTGGCCATGAGCGGCGACATCTTCGGCCAGCCGGTAGCCGCGGTCTCCGTCGGCCTCGTCTAGCGCGCTCTCCATCGTCTCCAACAGGCTAGCCAGGTGGTTCGGCGTGACCGGGCTGGTGGTGAGGAACGGAGCGGGCTGCCCAGCGAGGTGGCCGGTCTCCAGAGCAGGCAGCATCAAGAAGGGGTCGGCGTCCGGGCGCACGGGCGAGTGGAAGGCCGAGCGGATCCGCTCGTTGTATTCGCTCGGACTGCCGGCGAACCCGTGCACAACCCCGTGAAGGATCTTGAGGCCACCCTCGTAAGTAATAGCCTCGGGCCTCAGCCGATGCTGGCTGTCACCTCGCGGCTTGATCAGGATGTCCTTGGGGCGGACGAAGTACGCCGCTATGGCGTTGGTGATGTGCAGCGGCAGGTTCATCTCCGCGGCGAGGGCGGTCGACAGGTGATTGGTCCACTCGCGTTTGTCGGCGCCCGGGAACGGGTTGTCGTCGGGGGGCAGGCTCGTGCTGGTCAGGGGGACCTCCGAGTAAGACGTCGGCAGTCGCCGACGAGGGTCGGGCTGCCGGACCAGGTCTGGTCCGGGCAGGACAGCGAGGCCCGGACCTCCGTCGGCTCTCGGAGGCTTCCAGCTCCCGGCGACGCCCCATCAACCGATGGCACGCGTGTCGGATCCCGTCCGTCACCGACCTCCGTCGCCGCGCCCGCACCGTCCCCAACAAGCGGGGCTAGAGCGAGCATCGCGGACACCCCCGGCGGAAGACCGCCATTGGGAGTCAGGAAGTGGATCAGGCATCGGGCCTGAATGCGGCACCAGCATAGCCGTCCCCACCGACAGAATCCGGGCGTTGCGATCGGAGTCGTCCTGGCGTACTGCTTGAGCGTGGCCGCGCTGATGCGGCACGTGGATCTGACGGACCTGGTAGAGGTCGCATCTCTCGCGGATCACCAAAAGTCGCCGTCCTCCGGCGGGTGACCGGCCGGGCACGCAAGCATGTGCGGCATGGACATCGACCTGGAGCGGGACGTGGAGTGGACCTCCGGCGTCGGCCAGACGATCCGGCCGGAGTGGTACGACGAACAAGTGCCCCTGGAGGACAACCCGCGGCCTACCGCCAGCGTCCCTCCTTCCACCACATCTCGCGAGGAGGACCTGTGAAAGATTTAGCCCTGTGGCTCAGGATGAAGCGCGCCGAGCAGGGATGGACTCAAGCGGAGTTAGCGGCCAAAGTTGGCGTGAACCAGAAGAAGGTATCGCTCTGGGAGAACGGCGAGTCCTACCTCACCAAGCTAGGAGACCTCGCGAAAACCTTCGGCATCACGCACGCAACAGCGCTTTCCGAGCTGTCAGACGCGGCCGACCCCGTGGAGCAGGCGCTCGCACAATCCCCCCTGTCCCTCGCTCAGCAGGACGCATTTCTTACCCTCTACGGCAGCATCAGGAACCGGCACTCCATCGCCAATGTCGCGCTCCTGCGCTTCAAGGAGCAGGAGACGCTGGGCAACACGGAAGACGTACCGTAGGCCGCAGACGCACACAAGCGACCACCCTTCCACACGGGGAGAGCGGGCGTTCAGCGTTCTCAGCTCTTCGCGGCCTGGCTGGCCACCGACTACCTGGCCCTGCGCACCGAGGAATGCGGCGGCATCGCCACCCCTATGGCCCTGGCCACTCACGGGCACATCCTGCCCGCCATGGACGGCTTAGACGAATTGCCCGCCCCAGCCCGTGCTCAGGTCATCACCGCGCTGAACCACTCACTGACCCGCCGCGACCAGGTGATCCTCACCAGCCGCACCACCGAGTACGCCGCCGCCGTCTACATCGCCGGCGACGTCTTGAACGCCGCGGGGACCATCCCCGCGTGCGCGGGGAGCACGTAGTCCTCAGGGTTCACAGGTTCACCTCAGCGGGACCATCCCCGCGTGCGCGGAGAGCACTTCGTGGGGCGATGTGGCCGGTTGTCGGCATCGGGACCATCCCCGCGTGCACGGGGAGCACGACGACGGCGTCCGCGCCTAACTGCGCGAACTGGGACCATCCCCGCGTGCGCGGGGAGCACCAGCCTCCATCACGTCCCCTTCCGCTCGCGTCGGGACCATCCCCGCGTGCGCGGGGAGCACATGTCGTCACGCATTCGCTGGGTGTAGTCCTGGGGACCATCCCCGCGTGCGCGGGGAGCACGAGGCTTTCGGCGCAGCCGATCGCTTTGGCCAGGGACCATCCCCGCGTGCACGGGGAGCACAGCGCGTTCTCGGCGTCGGTGACCTGCCGGGCGGGACCATCCCCGCGTGCGCGGGGAGCACGACCTGATGCAGGCCCGGCACACACCCGACCCGGGACCATCCCCGCGTGCGCGTGGAGCACCATGACGCCGACCGCCGTCGCGGCGGTCGGCGGGGACCATCCCCGCGTGCGCGGGGAGCACGATGCTTCTCATAGGGCAACCTCCTTGGTCGCGGGACCATCCCCGCGTGCGCGGGGAGCACTTCCTGACGTCAATCCCGAATTGACTGAGACCGGGACCATCCCCGCGTGCGCGGGGAGCACACGAGCAGCTCGGCCACCGGCGGGGTCACGGCGGGACCATCCCCGCGTGCGCGGGGAGCACCGGACAGGGTCCAGGTTCGCCTCGCCGTCTTCGGGACCATCCCCGCGTGCGCGGGGAGCACGCTCCGGCTTTCGGGCAGGTCACCATGTCGCGGGGACCATCCCCGCGTGCGCGGGAGCACGGCGGGACGTAGCCCAGACCCTGCTTGATCGCGGGACCATGCCCGCGTGCGCGGAGAGCACGGCATCCGGAACGACCAGACCAGCCACTCGAGGGGACCATCCCCGCGTGCGCGAGGAGCACCTCGCCCGGCTGTCCGTGCCCGGCGCGAAGCTGGGACCATCCCCGCGTGCGCGGGGAGCACGCCGGCCACCCCTCGTTGGCGTGGCTCGCGGTGGGACCACCCCGCGTGCGCGGGGAGCACATCTCCCGGACGCGGCGGGCGCCCATGTTGGCGGGACCATCCCGCGTGCGCGGGGAGCACAGGATCGCGTTGTGGATGTGCAGTTGCGGGTCGGGACCATCCCCGCGTGCGCGGGGAGCACTGAGCGACGGTGTTGATGCCCTCACGAGCGTTGGGACCATCCCCGCGTGCGCGGGGAGCACAACCCGGCGGCCGTCTGCCACGCCCCCGACGTGGGACCATCCCCGCGTGCGCGGGGAGCACCGGACCGCGGTGACCGAACCGTTGAGCCACTCGGGACCATCCCCGCGTGCGCGGGGAGCTGCTGTTGAGCATGTCGAGGAGGTGGTGGGTGGGTTCGTTGGCGAGGTAGGGCGCGCAGCTGAACCAGCCGCCGCCGTCGCCGTCGCCCTGCGCATGGTGCCCGTCGCCGACAGCTCGGACTTCATGGGCTCCCTGCGCAACCCGCCCAGCTGGAAGAACGTCTTCGGCCTGCGCCCCTCCTTCGGCCGCGTCCCCGCAGGCGGCGAGGTCTTCGTCGACCAGGGCGGCGTCAACGGCCCCATCGCCTGCACCGCCCTCGACCTCGCCCTCCTGCTGCGCACCATGTCCGGCTACGACGATCGCGCCCCCCGATCCCACACCGACGACCCCGCCGAACTCACCGACCTGAGCGACACCCGCCTGCGCGGCAAGAAGATCGCCTGGCTCGGCAACCCCGGTGGCTACCGCCCCATGCAGCCCGCCGTCCTGACCACCACCAAGGCCGCGCTTCGGCACTTCACCGCCCTCGGCATGACCGTCACCACCCTCGACGCGCTCCCCACCGCCGACGGCTTCAACGGCAACACCGACCTCGGCCGACCTGGCTCACCTACCGCCACCGGCTCGCCGTTATGTCGGTCAAGACCGCCTACGACTCACCCCTGCGCGCCCTGATCAAGCCCGAAGGATCTACGAGTACGAAGGCCTCACCAAGGGCACCGACGGCAACGGCCCCATCAGCGACGTCGACGTCTACACCAACTCGCTCAAACGCAGCGGCCTCTATGAGGCCTTCCGCGTCCTGTTCCCAGACCTACGACTACGTCGTCCTCCCCACCGCCCAGGTCATGCCCTTCGACGCCACCACCCAGTGGCCCACGACCATCGAAGGCATCGAGAGATGGAGGTCGCCACATCGGCGCCCTGATCAACGCCCCCACCCTCGCCATCCCGCAGGCTTCTCCGACGGTCTCCCCATCGGCCTCCAAGTCATCGCCCCTGACCACGACGACTTCTTCCTCATGGACCTCGCCGCCGCCTGGGAACGCCAGACCAGACTCTTCCAGGACGTTCCGCCCCCGCTCCTCCGAAAGGTCCAGTTCGTTCGCCCAGCCATGATCGGCGGCCACCCGAGGGGGCCGCCAGAATCAAGCGCGCGGGAGAAACTGGACAGGAGGCCAATCGCTAGTCCCACCCTTCCAAGACGTCGGTCACTGATGGAGCGTTCTTTGCCATCGCTGTTCTCCAGTCGAGACGGCGGCGGTGTTGAAGGTGGCCGATGACCACAATGCGTGCTACCCCAAGCGCGGCGGCTGTCTGGCTGACCCACGGCGCACTGATACGGGGCGGAATACTGGGGAAGCCGCCCGGGAAGGCAAAGCTGGCAGCCTCCCTATTAGCGCTTTCCTCCCGGCCCGTTTCGTCTTCCTGAGCACCATCAAGCTCTTCGACGATAAGCCTGTCGGAATCGACATGCTCGAGCAGAATATGTGCAATTTCATGCAATAGCGTGAAGAGGACCTTGTCGAGCCGCTTTCCTCGACCGGACAATCCAATGACCGGATAACCATCGACGAACATGGCGCACCCGTCCATCTTGGCCCCGGGAAGGGCCTCAACATAGACCAACCGCACGCCGACAGAGCCGAACCGCTCGGGCAAGCCTTCAAAATCAGCGGCCGATTTTAGTGTTCGCGTGAGTGTAGCAGCGAGGCCCCTCAGACCCTTTTCCGAGTAGTTTTTCCTCGGAGGGTTCTTGCGAGCTTCTCTCCTTACACAGGCGACCCATGCTCGCTGAACCAGGCTGATGTCCTCGACAAGATTGGTGCGCCTTGCCGCCGCAGCGAATCCAGGCTCATCGTCAAGAGAGTCTAGTTCGAATAGTTCCTTGACCTCAGCCTCAAGTTCATCCAGGGTCGCTCCAGCCAGAATCCCTCGCTTCCTAAGTAGCTGGATGGGTCCTTTTTCGTTTAGGCGAGCACGGCGACGCACTTCGTCCAATTTGACCCTGGTCTTTTCGTTCTTAGATTGTTCGGCTAGCAGGTACTGGTCCTGGAGGTTGAGCCAATACTCTGCCGTATGGCCGAGGGCAGCACCAATTTGAGCCGCCGACTCCCTGGTGATCTCTTTCTTCCCCGTGACGATTTCAGAGACAAACTGAGTAGGGCGGTCTAGAACCGCAGCAAAATCAGCTTGGGACCAATCTCTCGCTTCAAGCTCCATCGCGAGAATTTCGCCAACCGGAACTTGAGCTATCGGTAGCGGGTCATGTGGACGGTTACTCATCGCGAGGTTTCCATCTCTGGAGTCAAGAGCTCGAAGACCACGGCGCCGTAGCTCTCCGCGTTCTTGAACGTCAGGTTGATAACGCGTCCGGAGCTTAGAGTCGCCCGCGCCTTGTTCGAGTCACGGGCGCCATCGTGCTGAATGCGGAGCATGCGGGAGTTTCGTAGGTCGGTATCGACCTGAGCCGCCCTCGCGCACTGGACCAGGATTCGAAAGTCCGAGACCTCTTGGGCGCTCCAGCCCGCCGGCTGGAACGCGAGATCAGTGGCCAGGCGACGAAGCTCCTCATCGATGTACTCCCGGTCCACGTATCTGTTCTCCATCACCCATCGGCTGATGACGCGCTCGCCCCCCGCTTCGAGTGGATGCTACAAGGCCCCTTCCCCTCAGGTCCCGCGAACGGAATTCTACATGCGCAACACCTCATCACCCTTAGGGTGATGAGGTTGGTGCTAGAGTGGGAAGTGGGTCCGGAGAGGACACCGGCCTCGGGGTCTACGGACGCCGGCGTCATCAGCGTTTTCGAAAGGAAAGACATGACCGAGTTGGTCGAGAAGGTGGCCGCCCGTCGGCCGGAGCCGGTGCACATCAAGGTGAACGGGCAGGCCGTCGTGCTGCCGGACCGCGAGACGACCGGCATGGGCGTCAAGCTCAAGGCGATCGAGCAGGGGGTTCTCATCCAGGCGAACTTCCCGCTGTCGGTCCGGCAGGGCAACCACTACGTCCAGGTCGACGACAACGAGGTGATCCGAGTCCACCGCGACGAGGAGTTCCTCGCCGTCGCTCCGGACGACAACTCCTGACCTCGATGAATCCCGAGGTCATCGAGGCCATTGACGCCGTTCGGGCGCACTTCACCGGCAAGCCGGTCGAGGTGGTCCCGGACGGCGTCGGGGGTGCCCACGTCATCGTCGAGGAGATCGAGGTCGGTCCTCTCTACATGCCCGACATCACCTGGCTGGGCTTCCAGATCGGCTCCGCCTACCCGCGCGCCGACGTCTACCCGCACTACGTCGGGCGGCTGACCCGCTCCGACGGTGCGGACCTCGGCGACGCGATCACCGTGTGCAATTTCCAGGGGCGTCCGGCCCTCCAGCTGTCTCGCAGGTCGAACAGTTGGAACCCGGACGTCGACAACGCCGCCAACAAGGCAGAACGGATCATCAAGTGGCTTCGCGACCGATGAACCCGCCCGCGAGCGGGTGGACCGTCACCATGACCCACCGCCAGTGGGTCACCCTGTCCGAGCATCTCTTCTCCGACGGCTGCGGGCACGGCGCGGTCCTCCTGGCGGGAACCGCGCCCGGCCCCCGCGGACAGCGTCTCCTCGTCCGAGAGCTGCTCCTGGCCGGGGACGGCAAGCACTACATGGCCGGCCCCCGGGGAGGCCACACCCTCACCGCGACGTTCGTCCGCGACGCCGCCGACCGCGCTCAGCGGGAAGGGCTCGTGTACCTCTCGGTCCACAACCATCGCCCCGGGAACCGGGTCGGCTTCTCCGAGGTCGACCTGAACTCCCACGAACGCGGCTATCCCGCTCTCGCCCAGCTCACCGGGCGGGCCGTCGGCGGGCTCGTCTTCACCCCGCACGCGGCCGCCGGAGACCTGTGGTTCCCCGACGGTACCCGGGCCGCCCTCGCGGAGGTCAACGTCTTGACCTCCAATCTGCTGAGGCTGCGGCCTCACCCTGCGGGACAGTCCGCCGGACACGAGAACAGCCGCTTCGACCGGCAGGCCCGGCTGTTCGGAGACGCCGGGCAGGAGACCCTGAATCGTCTGCGGGTCGCGGTCGTGGGCCTCGGCGGGGTCGGCAGCGTCGTCGTCGAGCTCCTGTCCCGCCTGGGCGTCGGCCACCTCGTCCTGATCGACAACGACCTCGTCGACGAGACGAACCTGCCCCGCCTGATCGCCGCCGAGTTCGCCGACATCGGAAAGCCCAAGACTGAACCGGCCATCCGCAACGCCCGCAGGGCCAACCCCGACATCCAGCTCACCGTCATCAACGAGCGCGTCGAACGCCCGTCCGCGAAGAACGAGCTCGCTCTCGTCGACTGGATCTTCCTGGCCGCCGACGGACCCGCTGCCCGCGACATCGCCACCGAGATCGGCAGCCGGTACCTCATCCCCGTCACCCAGATGGGTGTGAAGATCCCCGTGAACCCCGACACCGGAGACGTCGGCCAGATTCACGCCGTGACCCGACCCCTCCTGCCCGGACAGGGCTGCCTGTGGTGCACCGGCTTCATCAACTCGACCGACCTGGCCATCGACTTGCACCCTGAACACGAACGACAGGTAGCCCGCTACGTCGCCGAAGTCCCGGCGGCCAGCGTCATCGGCCTCAACACCCTCACCGCCGCCGAAGCCGTCAACCACTTCATGAACTCCGTGACCGGCCTTCACGACGAATCCATTGGCCCGCCGGCCTGGATCCTCCACCGCCCCCGTGCCGGAGAACGCGACCATATCCTCAGCAGGCCCCGGCCCGACTGCGGCTTCTGCCACCCCAGCGGGACGCTCGGGCGCGGACTACCCAACCCACCCCAGCGTGTCGCCGCCTAGCGTTCGTTGGTTGAGTGGTGCCTGTCGGCCCCCCGACGATGGGCACCCCCCTTCCCGCGAGCACCCATCGCCCGGCTCAACGTTCCGTCGTTTCAAAGCCCGCGAGGCTCGCGGGCCAGCACGCAGCTCACCCGGAGGGAGCAATGGCAAAGCGCATCGTTCGGCAGCACGTGGTCTCCCGGTTCTACCTGAAGGGCTTCGCGGACGAATCCGACCAGGTCCGCAGGGTCGCCCTTCCCGGGGACCGGGACCATCTCCTGTCGATTAACAATGCCACGGTCATTAAGGACTTCTACTCGATCGTCCTACCGGACGGCACCTTGTCCGATGCGTTCGAGCACGCCTTCAACGAGGTCGAGACGCCAGCGGCCGAAGCGCTGCGGCTGATCACTCAAGGGACATGGCCCATCACAGGCGATGACCGGTTCGCCCTCTCCACGTGGATCGCGCTGCAGCACCTGCGATCCGAAGACATCCGCACCCAGCAGAGCCACATGAACGCGCAGATGATCAAGCTCATCGTGGGCGTCTCTGGAAAGGACGCGCTGCGGGAAGTCATTGAGAAGGCCGAGGGTCGGCCGATCTCACAGGAAGAACTCGACGCAGAATGGCAGGATCTCACCAAGCCGGAGGGCCCGGACCTCGTTCCGAACGCCGAGGACCATCTAAGGCTCCTCACCTCGCTTCTGGACAGGACCAGCCGCTACTTCTACGACTGCCACTGGACCCAGATTCGTTTCTCCCGCAAGGCGCTCATCACCTCCGATCACCCCGTCTCGCTCCTGGTCGGGCCCGAATATCCCTCGTGGAGTGGCGTCGGGCTGGCAACCGCGGACCTCTTCATGATCCCCCTGAGCCGCCGCATCGGCCTGAACATCCAGCCCCGCAACCGGCTACCCGCGAACATAAGAGAGAGTGCCGACTTCCTCGAAGCCGGTACGACGAGAGCCGCCAAGGCGATGAACCAGGAGACAGCGGTGCGAGCGCGCACGTCTCTGTACCATCACCCCGAGGACACACCCCTCACCGGCCTTGTCCTGCCCGCCCCCGAGGTCCAGCGGCCCAAGGCGTCGAGCGGAGACCACCTCATCACCGAAAAGGGCCTCTTCCACGGCATGACCGACGAGCAGAAACGGCAGATGGGCCAGATGTCCCGCTTGAATCGCGACCAACAAGGTATGTCGATCCACGACCTCACCTGGCCCATTCCTGGACGGAAGACCCTCACCGAACCACCCAAGGCCTCTCCGTCTCACTAACGCCCGAGGAACCACTGACACCCTCCACCGACAGGGACGTGTGGGTAACTGGTCGTGTCTCTCCTCGGACACCATCGATTCGCCTATAGGGTCCTGGGCGCTCACAGAGCCGACCAGGACTTTTCTTTTGCGCGGGTGGTAGGTCAGCCGCAGGCCGAGCTTGGCGTACAGGCGGGCTTTCCTGACCGGTTCGGCCTGGCCGAGCAGCTGCACCATCCCGCCGAGCGCGTGCATCATCTCGGCCATGTCGTCCCGCGTGAGCCTACGACGGCGGGCCGGCGCCCGGCGCAACCTCGCCTCGGCCGCGACCTTCCTCGCCTGCTCCTCCCGAATCCACCGAGCGACCACGGCCGGGTCGGCGCTGGCCTCCAGGGCGGCGCGATGCTGGGCGAGCTTCCGATCGCACTCGGCCACCTGACGGCGAGCCGCGACGAGCGTCTCGCTCTCCGACACGTCGATCTTCTGCGCCTGTACGAGGAGGTCGAGCGTGGCGGCACCGGTAATAAGGTGCCTCATTCACCCAGTTCCCCTGCATCCGGCGCTCGCAGGCCCGCAGAACAGCAGCCCGCGCAAGACGTACGGGTTGTCCGTGCGCTTGATCCGCCGCCCCGCCTGCCGGCCACCGCGCCCGGCGAGCGTCTCCTTCGCCGCGGCGAAGTCCTCGGCGGTGATGATCGGCGGGTGGACCACCTCGTCCGACCAGACCCGCTCTTCGGCCGAGTTCCAGCGAAGTTTGGTGGTGTGGCAGAGCCCGACGTCGTCGACGTCGATGAGCACCTCGTCCTTACGCTGCCGGTTCCAGACCTGCCGCCTCGTGTAGCGGAAGTTGAGAATGATCGCCCGTACGGCGCTCTTGGACCACGCCACCCCGGACGGGTGCCGGAGGCGCGCCGGGTCGTGCGCGGCCGGACTCGGGATGCCGTCGGCGGTGAGCTCTTCGGCGATCGCGTAGAGGCCCCGCCCGCCGATGAACTCGTGAAAGATCCGCGCGACGACGGGCGCGGCAACCGGCAGGCCATCTCCTGGCGGCGGCAGAAGTCCCAATGGCATCGGCCGTGTCCCCAGGCGACGATCTGTGCTGCGGCGGTCTGGTGTTCGGCTTTGGTGAGCATGACTCGCTCGCCGCGGGCGGCGAGTTCAACCGCGATCTCGTCCACGATGCCGTGGGGCTACTGCTGGCCGGGCAGGACTTCGCGGGCGAGCTCGGCGAGGGCGGCGCGGTCTTCGGCCAGTGCTTGGCGGCCGGCGTCGGTGGCCCGGTAGACCCGGCGCACGCGTCCGGCGACGGTGCGCTGCTCGGACACCAGCAGTCCTTCGGCTTCCAGGCGGTGCAGGGTCGGGTACAGCGTGCCGGGGCTGATGGCGTAGCCGTGCCGCTTGAGCTCCTCGGTCATCCACGCGCCGTGGATCTCCTGCTCGGCGGCGTGGTGCAGGATGTGCAGCCGCACCGCACCGCGGAGGAATTCCCGCACTTGCCCCCCCGGGTTGCCGTGCCGTTCTGAGCGGCATCGGATGTGATGGAACCGATATCGGTATCCGATTTTACCGCCTGCCGGTACCGCGGGCAGCGGCCCCGATCTCCTCGATCACGGCAGTGCAACGGGGATGCCCTGCCGTGGTTGCCGGCGACCTGGTCGACGGTGCCTTCGAAGCCGCGCTGGCCGAAGCGGCGGTGCTCTTCGTCTTCGAAGCGTTCGGCCGGTTCAAGGAACTGCTTGAGGGCACGACCTCGCGGAAGGCAGGGAACACCACCGTGTCCTCGCGGGCTTCGTGTGGTTCGTACATGCGGATGAACGCGGACATGTCGGCGACCAGGGCGCGGCGGGCGTGGGCGTCGGAGGCGCCGGAGCGCCCGTGGCGGCCAGGATGCGGGCGGTCAGCGCCCGGCCTCTGCGGTGTTGCAGTTGGAGGACCGAGACGGTGTCGGTGAGCTTGCCGGCCTTGCGCAGCGGGGGGAAGACGTACTGCTCTTCCAGGTGCTCGTGGTGGTCCTCGATGAAACTGCGGATGATGCGGGCGGCGGAGTTCAGCGGCTGGGCGGGCGCGGGCTCACCACTCTGGACCCGGCGGATGCCCGCCCGGTAGACCAGCAGGATCTGCTTCAGCATGCCGTGCTCGCGCATGAGGTCTTCCGGCGGGGTCACCTCCGCCTCCTACTCAGGGGGGTGCCGCGGGCGGGCCGGACGTCGCCGCAAGCGCCGAGGCGCCGGGCAGGCCGCGGTAGGCGGTCAGGCTCACCGCGCTCGCCAGGGCCGCGGTGGACAGGCCCAGCAGGTCACGGCGGCGCACCGCCGGTGAGTTGCGATCTTGTCACGACATCTCACGTTTTCGCCCGGTCCTGACGTTGTCCACGCGCACGGCATGCGGTCGGGACACTCCCCGCATGGGCGGTCCGCACGCCGCCGACCGAGTGAATGCCTCGCCCGGCTACCGGGTGTTGCCGCCCCGTCAGGACCTGGCGGATCCCGACCCAACGAGGCAAAGTATCGTAGTCCGATATCGGATTTCGTTTTAGGAGGGGGCGTGATGGCAGGCATACCGACCCGTACTGAGTCCGGGCGGCTGGAGCGCCGGCTGGGGCTGGCCGACGCGGTGGTCATCGGGCTGGGGTCGATGATCGGCGCCGGTGTCTTCGCCGCCTTCGCTCCGGCGGCGCGGGCGGCCGGTTCGGGGCTGTTGCTCGGTCTGGCGGCGGCGGCAGTGGTCGCCTACTGCAACGCCACCTCTTCGGCCCGGCTGGCCGCGCGCTATCCCGCCTCGGGCGGCACCTACGTCTATGGGCGGGCGCGGCTGTGCGACTTCTGGGGCTACCTGGCCGGGTGGGGGTTCGTGGTCGGCAAGACCGCCTCGTGTGCGGCGATGGCGCTGACCGTCGGCGCGTACGTGTGGCCGGAGCAGGCGCACGCGGTGGCGGTGGCGGCCGTGGTGGCGCTGACCGTGGTCAATTACACAGGGATGCACAAGACGGTCTGGCTGACCAGGGGGATCGTGGCCGTGGTGGTGGCCGTGCTGGCGGCGGTGGTCGCCGCCTGCCTGACCTCGGGACAGGCGCAGGCCGCGCGGCTGGAGGTGACCTCCGGCGCCACCGGTGCCGGAGTGCTGCAGGCGGCGGGTTTGCTGTTTTTCGCCTTCGCCGGTTACGCGCGCATCGCCACTCTGGGTGAGGAGGTGCGCGACCCGGCCCGCATCATTCCCCGGGCGATTCCGCTCGCGCTCGGCTTCACCCTCGTGGTGTACGCGGCGGTAGCGGTCGCCGCGCTGGCCGTGCTGGGCGCCGCCGGTCTCGCCCAGGCCCCCGCCCCGCTGGCCGACGCCGTCCGCGCCGCCGGCCATCCGGGCCTGGCGCCGCTGGTACGCGGAGGCGCCGCGCTGGCCGCGCTCGGTTCGCTGCTGGCGCTGATCCTCGGGGTGTCCCGCACCACGCTGGCCATGGCCCGCGACCGGCACCTGCCGCACGCGCTGGCCGCCGTCCACCCCCGCTTCAGCGTGCCCCACCGGGCCGAACTGGTCATCGGCGCGGTCGTCGCGGTCCTGGCGGCGACCGCGGACCTGCGCGGCGCGATCGGGTTCTCCTCCTTCGGTGTGCTGGTCTACTACGCCATCGCCAACGCGAGCGCCTGGACCCTCACCCCGGCCGAGGGCCGCTCGCCGCGGGTGGTGCCCGCCCTCGGCCTGGCCGGGTGCCTGATCCTCGCCTTCGCCCTACCGGCCTCCTCGGTCATCGCCGGCGCCGCGGTGCTCGCCGCCGGCGCCGCCGCCTACGGGGCGCGGCGCGCGATCAGGGCCCGCCTCCCGTGACCCGCTGACCAGGAGGTCCACAGTGGGAACGAATGGCGATATCGGTATCCGATAGATCGCTTTCGTGGTCGCGCGGCGAGAGGGGGCGCCGATGAGTGACCGGCGCAGTGTGTGGGCCAGGCTGACGGCAACGACCGCGCCAGGTGCGACGGTGTGGATCCGCCTGTTCGTCGGAGCGATCTTCCTGTCCGAGGGGATCCAGAAGTTCCTGTTTCCCGACCGGCTGGGCATCGGCCGGTTCGACAAGGCGGGCATCCCGGCACCAGGGTTTCTCGCCACACTGGACGGCGTGGCCGAGATCGCCTGTGGCGTCGCCATACTGGCCGGATTCCTCACCCGCCTGGCCGCTGTGCCCATGGTGATCGACATGCTCGGCGCGTTGTTCATCACCAAGGTGCCGATCCTGTGGGGGGGCTCGCCGCTGTTCGCCAAACAAGCCGGGTGGTGGGACTTCGCCCATGAGGCGCGCGTCGATGTGGCCCAACTGTGCGGCACCGTCTTCCTGCTGATCGTCGGCGCCGGACGCTACTCGATCGATGCCCGCCTGCACGCTGCTGTCGAGGCAGGTGCGCGCGCGGATGCTCTGGTTCAAGGCAAGTCCTTGTGACCCTCTCGGGTTCCGATGCCGCCCCTGACGGTCACCGCCGCGCGGACAGACAGATGACGGCATCGGTAAACCGCAGCAAATGGATCACCGGAAGGACCCCGCACGCGCCCGTCGATACCTGTTGAATGTCAGCGACGGCCGGGACGATCTCCTGGAACTGCATTTGGCTCTGAGAAGGCGGGCGCGGACACCAGGAGCCGCTCGCGGACGGCGCGGACGGCGCGTTCCGCATCTTCGGCGAGGCTGTGCTGCGGCGCGTTGAGGAACTCGGTGCCCCGCAGCGGATGAGTGGCGGGCCGGGGATAGAGCCAGGCGTGGAAGTGCTGGACTCGGTCCCGGGTCGAGAGCACATGCACCCGCTCGGCACCGGTCACCGCACGCAGCGCACGGTCCAGCACGGCCACCAGCAGACCGAAGGAAGTCGCCTCCTCGGTGTCCATATCGGCGAAGTCGACGTAATGGCGACGCGAGGTGATCCGCACCCCGCCCGCCATCGTGGTCTCCGGGTCCCCCTGGCTGACCAGCCAGTGCTCATCGCGGAGTATCCATCCGCCGACCGGCTCAGGCCGCGTCGGGTCATCGAGGTTGCAGTAGGGGCAGTGCCGGGGTTCGGCCACCGCGGGCTCCTTCGCGTCAGGCGGGTTGGAACAGTTCGATCAGGTTGCCGGCGGGGTCGGCGAGCAGGATCTGCCGCCCGCCGGGGCCGGAGACCACGTCACTGCGGAACGACGACAGGCCCGCGGCGCGCAGCCGGGCGATCTCGCCGTCCAGGTCGTCGACGACCAGGTGGATGCGGTTGCGGCCCGCGTCGGCGGCGTCGGCGGGTGTGGCGCGGGCGCCGGAACTGGCGGGCCCGGACAGCAGCAGCCGTAGCGGCCCGCGTACCACGTCGGCGAACGCGGACCCGGCGCTGCTGTTGAGGGTGAAGCCGAGGTGGGCGGTGTAGAAGCCGACGGCCGCTTGGACGTCGTCGACGAGGTAGCGGACGCCGGCGTAGCGGTCAGGTGCCGTCATGAATGGGCCTCCGGGGTCTGGGCGAGGACGGGTAACAGGTGGCGGACGCGTGCGTCGATGTCCGCCGTGGCGTGGCCGAATACGGCGGCGCTGTCCTGCTCACCGCGGCCTGCGGTGGCCGGGTCGGGGATGCTCCAGTGAACCCGCTGCGCGTGCTCCCCTAACTCGGGGCAGACTTCGCGGGCCCTGTCACACAAGGTGATCACATAATTGAACCGACGGCCGCGCAACGTGTCCAGATAGCGGGGCTGCTGCCCGGCGATGTCGATGCCGTACCGCTCGCGCAGCACCTGCACAGCGTGAGGGTGCATGCGCGCTTTGGGCCGGCTACCGGCGCTGGTCACGGTCACACCGTCGGTGGTGTGGTGGCGCAACAGGGCTTCGGCGATCGGTGAGCGGGCGCTGTTGCCCGTGCACACGAACAGCACCGCCAGGCGCGGCCACCGCTGCCGGCCGTCCGGGGACGGCGATGGCGTGGCGGCGCGGCGCAGTGCCGGATGCAGAGCGGCCCCAGCATCGGCCAGGGTCTGCGCGCAGCGGTCCAGGTCCAGACGGTAATAGCTGTCGCGGCCGTCGAAACTGCTGCGTGTGACTGCGACCAGGCCACCCTCGCGCAGCAGCCGCAGATGGTAGGAGACCAGGTTCTGCGGCGCCTCGACCAACGCCATGAGCTCCCGCACCCGCAAGTCGCCGACGGCGAGCTCAGTCAACAACCGCCAGCGCAGCGGGTGTGCGGCCAGACGCACGAACCCCGGCACCGCCTCACTCGATAACGCCACGCCTCGGACGATACATCAAATGCATTTGATGGAATAGCCCCGCCTGGAGATCAAACGGCCATGAGCTACAGGTCAAACGGGCCGGCACCGGCACCCTCAGTGCCGTTCTTCATCGGCGACGGCTGGCGGGATCCCGGTCCTCTTGCCAGCGGGCCAGCGCCTCGGGCGAAACACGGGCATAGCGGGCCAGGGAGGCGACGGAGGTGTGGCCGGGGTAAACGAGCAGAGTAGAGGTGCTGGCGCCGTCTTCGGCCGCATGCGTCAGAGCCCAATGGCGCAGCTGGTGCAGCGTCCAGGGCCCGCCCGCAAGTACAGCGGTGGCGGTCTCGAAGCACTCGGCGGCCCGGCGTTAGGACGGGCGGGCCCGCCCGGAGGCAGGGGCGAGGTCGGCGGGCGGCAGCACGACGCGGGCGCGGCGACCGGTGAGGAAGACCGGCCCCATCCGGCGGCCGCCCGGCAACCGCTGAAGCAGCCGAGCGGCGACTGGGGACCATCCCCGCGTGCGCGGGGAGCACGCGTCGCCATCCTCAGTGATGAACGCGTTGAGGGGACCATCCCCGCGTGCGCGGGGAGCACGGAGCGCTGCGCGTTGTAGGCAGCGGAGTACCGGGACCATCCCCGCGTGCGCGGGGAGCACAGGGCGCGCGACCCGTTGGCGGAGGAGTCCAGGGGACCATCCCCGCGTGCGCGGGGAGCACCCGCTCGCGATGTACTCGCAAGCCACACACCTGGGACCATCCCCGCGTGCGCGGGGAGCACAGTTCGCCGCCGGCGAGGTTGATGCGGCCGAGGGGACCATCCCCGCGTGCGCGGGGAGCACGTGGCCCTGACCCCCGACCCAGACGTGCCGGAGGGACCATCCCCGCGTGCGCGGGGAGCACGTCATCAGGGTGGCCACCCGGATCGAGCCGGCGGGACCATCCCCGCGTGCGCGGGGAGCACTGGCCGTGCTCGGACCATCCGGGCAGGGCGTAGGGACCATCCCCGCGTGCGCGGGGAGCACTGGCCGTGCTCGGACCATCCGGGCAGGGCGTAGGGACCATCCCCGCGTGCGCGGGGAGCACTCCTCCGCGCAGGCGGAGTGGTACGGCGGCCAGGGGACCATCCCCGCGTGCGCGGGGAGCACTCCTCCGCGCAGGCGGAGTGGTACGGCGGCCAGGGGACCATCCCCGCGTGCGCGGGGAGCACAGCGGCACGGCCAGGGCGAGCAGGTGTAGTTCGGGACCATCCCCGCGTGCGCGGGGAGCACTTCGCGGTCACCGACAAGATCGCGAGGCCGACGGGACCATCCCCGCGTGCGCGGGGAGCACATGCGGTGCGCGGGGATGCGGACCCGCACCGTGGGACCATCCCCGCGTGCGCGGGGAGCACCCGGACAAAGACGATGAGACTCTGTCCCGGGAGGGACCATCCCCGCGTGCGCGGGGAGCACACAGCCGGATTCGTGAACGCCATCAGACGCCCGGGACCATCCCCGCGTGCGCGGGGAGCACCGGATCGTCGGCTCGGTGCGCCGGCCGCCGCGGGGACCATCCCCGCGTGCGCGGGGAGCACTGCTGCCCGTACGCCGCACAGCGGACACGAACGGGACCATCCCCGCGTGCGCGGGGAGCACGCCGCGTCGTTGGCCATGCTGTCGTTGGCGTGGGGACCATCCCCGCGTGCGCGGGGAGCACTTGTCCTCGGGCGGCTCGGGCTCGCGGTCGTCGGGACCATCCCCGCGTGCGCGGGGAGCACGGGACCGTTGCCGAGGATGACGCGGTGGCGGTGGGACCATCCCCGCGTGCGCGGGGAGCACCCCCGGTTCGCGCTCAGGCTCCCCCATCTCCAGGGACCATTGTCGACGGCGCGCGAATGTGGACCCCCTGGCGACAGCCGAAAATGGACCCCCTTCAGTAACTCTGGAGGGTGATCAAGGTGGAGGACTGGGCG
>NZ_JBVJHR010000032.1:0-49714 GCF_055586705.1 Sphaerisporangium sp. NPDC049457
CCTCGGTGATCGAGTCGCCCAGCGGCATGACCCGTACCCCGCCGTTGGACTCGGCGCTGGCGACGCCCATCCCGGTCGCCGTTCCCGTCGCCACGACGGCGACGGCCAGTAACGCGGCGGTCAGCCACCGCTTCCATGCGTACATCATGCGATCTCCCGGCGTCAGCAGGTGGAATTCGTCTGGGGTGGCGGTCCGAGCCGCCAGGGCGGTGCGCTGTGGGCGCCACCGCCGTCAGGACCCGTGCCTTGGCAGGCCTGGGTAGAGGGGATCGGCCGATCGTCCGTCCGGCGAGAACCGACCAGGTCGGGTCCCGGCCGTTGACCGGGACGCCGCGCTCGCTGGTGTTCACGCCCGTCGCGGAGATCGCCCCGCCATCGGTCGGTCATCGCCCGGTGCCGCGGCATCGAAGGACGGCCGGGGTCACCGCGACCACCGTGGCGACCCTGGCGGAAGGCCGGACGTGTAGCGAGAGATCCTCATGCGGACTCCAGGGGACGCGTTCAGCGAGGAGAGCGAGCCGGCGGCGTTGACATGGCCGAGTTGTCTGAGCTCAGGCGGTCCGATCAAGGAGCGCAAAGATCGCGAACGCCATGTTAGCGCTAACATTCACTGAGACGCGCCTCTTCTTCTCCGCCAGGGGTCAGTAGGTGTGACGCGGCGGAGCAAATCCGACCCGCCGGGGTCCCGTCAAGTGACGGTGCCGGCGCCACCCGCCGTGGTGCGGGATGATCCGCTCCCACCAGGACTTACTCACACTTACCGGTCCACGGTCCCACCGACCGGCGTGAAGGGTGCAGAAATTTTCAGCCGAGTGCCACCTCGCGAAGAGCGGCCGACAAGGCACGACGAGCCGGGCACGTATCCTTCACCACGCTCGGCTGCGAACGGGTCGAGGAGCTGCTACCGGAAGTGCTCGGCTGGCCGGGGGCGCGGTAGGGACAACGGTGCCGGCCGTTCGGTCAAGCGGGTTGTTCTCGGTGGGGGTGGCGGATGGCTATGGGGACGACGAGGGGGGTGCCGGTTACCGGGTCGGGGATGATTTTGGCTTCTAGGTCGAAGACCTCGTCGAGGACGGGTTCGGTCATCACCTCGTGGGGGGTGCCGGCGGCGACCACGCGGCCGTCGCGCATGGCGATGAGCCGGTCGGAGTGGCGGGCGGCGAGGTTGAGGTCGTGCAGCACCATCACCACCGTGCGTCCCGCCTCGTCGCGCAGGCGGGTGACCAGTTGCAGGACGTCGATCTGGTGGGCCAGGTCGAGAAAGGTCGTCGGCTCGTCCAGCAGGAGCAGGTCGGTGCCCTGGGCGAGGGCCATGGAGATCCACGCCCGCTGACGCTGGCCGCCGGACAGCTCGTCCAGGGGGCGGTCGGCCAGGTCCAGCAGGCCGGTCATGCGCAGCGCGTCCTCGACGGCGGTCTCGTCGCCCGGTGACCACTGGCGGTACCACGCCTGGTGCGGGTGCCGTCCCCGGGCGACCAGGTCGGCCACGGTGAGCCCCTCGGGCGCGACGGGGGACTGGGGCAGCACGCCGAGGATCTTGGCGACCTCCCGGCTGGGCATCCGGTCGATGCGCCGCCCGTCGAGCAGGACATGGCCCGACACCGGTTTGAGCAGCCGGCCCAGGGCGCGGAGCAGCGTGGACTTGCCGCACCCGTTGGGGCCGATGATCGCGGTGACGGTCCCGGTCTCGATGCCGAGGTCGAGCCCGTCGACGATCAGCCGATCGCCGTAGCCGAGCTTGACGTCGACGGCCTGGAGTCTCATATCCCACCTTTGGCGCGCCGTGTGCGGACGAGGAGATAGATCAGGTACGGGGCGCCGAGCACGGCCGTGACCACGCCGACGGGCAGCTCGACCGGGGTCGCCGTGCGCGCGGCGAGGTCGGCGGCGGTGACCAGGACGGCGCCGGTGACGGCGGAGACGACGAGCGGGGGCCGCGCGACCCCGGCCAGCCGCAGGGCGATCTGCGGCGCGGCGAGTGCCACGAACGCGATCGGCCCGGCCGCGGCGGTCGAGATCGAGGCGAGCAGCACGGCGCACAGCAGCATCGCGCCCCGGGCGAGGTCGAGGCGGACCCCGAGCCCCTTGACGGTGTCGTCGCCGAGGCGCAGAGCGCCGAGGACGCGGGTGCCGGCCAGCGTGAACGGGAGGATCACCATGAGCGCGATGGCGAGCGGGACGACGTGCTCCATGCCGCGCGCGTTCAGCGAGCCGCTGATCCACACCATGGCCCGGCCTGCGTCGTTGACGTCGCCCACGGTGAGCAGCCAGAACCGAAGGTTGGCGAACACCGCGACGACGCCGACGCCGACCAGGACGAGCCGGTGGCCGTCCAGTCCGCGCCGCCAGGCGAGCCCGTAGACCAGCAGCGCGCCGGCCAGGCCGCCGGCCAGGGCGACGAGGGGGATGCCGACGGAGGCCAGCGTGCCGCCGGGCCCTCCGTGGGTGGTCCCGCTGGCGACGATGACTCCGACGACGGCGAAACCGGCTCCGGAGGTGACGCCGAGGATGTCGGGGTCGGCGAGCGGGTTGCGGGCGATGGCCTGGGTGATCGCTCCGGCGATCCCCAGGGCCGTGCCCACCAGGACTCCGGTGAGCGCCCGGGGCAGCCGCAGCTCCATGACCACCAGGCGTTCGCCGCCGGTGCCGCCGCCGAGCAGCGCGCGGAAGACCTCGGCCAGGGTCATCGGGATGTCGCCGAGGCGCAGGTGCAGGCCGACGAGCAGGGCCAGCAGGGCCAGGCCGATCAGGGCGACGGCGATCGCGCGCGGCCGGGGGAGCAAGGACAGCCCGCCGACGCGCACCGCCCGGCGGCCGGCGGGCCGCCGTGGCCCGTCGTGCCGGGTGGGCGTGGCAGGGGCCGGCGCCGGGGGCTCGGCGGTCCGGTAGGGCGGAGTCGAGGCCGGGTGGGCGGTCACAGGCGTACCGATCGGGCGCGGCGGATCAAGATGATGAAGAACGGGGCGCCGAGCAGGGCCAGGATGACGCCGGCCTCCAGTTCGCCGGGGTGGGCGACCATCCGGCCGACGACGTCGGCGGCGGGCAGCAGCGCCGCGCCGATGAGGCCGGAGAAGGGCAGCAGCCAGCGGTGGTCGGGGCCGGAGAGCGCGCGGGCCAGATGCGGGACGATCAGGCCGATGAAGGCCAGGGACCCGCAGGCCGCCACGGCGGCCCCGGTGAGCAGCGTGACCGCGGCGATGCCGGCGAAGCGGGTGAGCGCGATGTTGCGGCCGAGCGCGCGGGCGACGTCCTCGCCGAGGGCCAGGGCGTTGAGGCCCGGCGCGTTGGCGAACGCGATGAGCACGCCGGCGGCGACGAACGGCAGCACCTGCCCGGCCACCACGCTGTCGCGGCCGGCGATCGAGCCGAGCTGCCAGAAGCGGAACACGTCCATGGCCTGCTGGTCCAGCAGGACGACGGTCGAGGTCAGCGCGTGCAGGAACGCGCTGACGGCGGTGCCGGCCAGCGCGAGCGTGACCGGCGTGGGACCGGCGCGCCCGCCGCCGGCCAGCCCGAGGGCGAAGACGGCGGCGCTGGCGACCAGGGCTCCGGCCAGACCGAACCAGATGTACCCGTAGACGCTGCCGATCCGGAGCACGACGATGCTCAGCACCATCGCGAACGCGGCGCCCTGGGTGACGCCGAGCAGCCCGGGGTCGGCCAGCGGGTTGCGGGTGTGCCCCTGCATCAGGGCGCCGGCGACGCCGAGGGCGAGGCCCGCGAGCAGGCCGAGGGCCGTGCGGGGGACGCGCAGCCCGCGAACGATGAGGTCGTCGTCGGTGCCGGTCGGGCTCCATAGGGCGTGCCAGACGTCGGCGGGGGCCACCGCCTTCGCGCCGATCATGAGGCTCAGCACGACCGCCGCCAGGACGGCCCCGGCGAGGACGCCGAGCGTCGTGAGCCGGCGGGCCCGCAGAGCGCGCAGGGGCGTACGCGCCGGAGGCGCGGCGCGGCCGGCCACGTCGATGAGCCCGCTCACCCGCCCGTCCTCGCGAACGGATGCCGGGCGCACGTCCGTGACGCGATCACCGGGGCGCGCGAGGGGACGGCTCCCGTCGTGAACTCCGCGCGGGTGGCCGGGACGTGTGTGGGGACGGCGTCCGTCATGAACTCCGCGCGGGTGACGCGCGTCGGGGCGGCGCCCGTCGTGGGCTCCGTGCAGGTGGCCTGCGTTGTCATGACCACCCTCTCGATCGTGCCCGCTCTTTGCCGTTCTGAGCCGAGTATGCCATGTTAGGCATGCCTAAACTAACTAAGGCTGACCTAACCTTTATTGGGGGATGACTTCCGATGCGAGTGCTGAGCGCGCTGGGCGTGACCTTGGCCGTACTCATGGGCCTGTCCGGATGCGGAGCCGGATCCACGACCACGGCCGACCCCGGCGCCGCGCCGCAGAGCGGGGGAGCGGCGGGCGCCGGCGCCTTCCCGCGGGTGGTCGAGCACGCCATGGGGAAGACGACGATCCCCGCCAAGCCCGTGCGCGTCGTGGCGCTCGACCAGAGCTTCGTGGACGCGGCGCTCGCCCTGGACGCCGAGGTGGTGGGCTTCACGACCTACCGGGCGCTGACCGAGCGCCTGCCGGACTACCTCGGCCCCGCCGCCCAGAAGTACGGCGCGAACGCCCAGTCGGTCGGCACGCTGGAGGCGCCCAGCCTGGAGAAGATCATCGCGCTCAGGCCCGACGTGATCATCTCGGCCAAGGTCAGGCACGAGGCCCTGTACGGCAAGCTCGCGCAGATCGCGCCGACGGTGTTCAGCGAGACCAGCGGGGCGATCTGGAAGGACAACCTCCGCCTGGTGGGCAGGGCCCTCGGCAAGGAGGACCTGGCCGAGCAGAAGATCGAGCAGTTCGAGGAGCGGGCCGCCAAGATCGGCCAGGCGGTCAAGGAGAAGAACGGGGGCACCATGCCGACCGTCACGGTCGCGCGCTTCGCCGGCGAGCCGACCGTCCGCCTGTACGTGGAGAACTCCTACTCCGGCGTCGTGCTCAAGGACGCCGGCTTCCCGCGCCCGAAGGACCAGCCGACGAGCACCGACACGATCGCGGTGAACATCAGCGAGGAGCGCATCGCCGACCTGGACGCCGACCACCTCTTCATCGCCTCCTATCCCGACGAGAAGGGCGACGTGAAGAAGGTGCAGGACAAGTTCGAGGCCAACCCGCTGTGGGGCCGGCTGAAGGGCGAGCGGCACGACGTGGCCGACATCACCTGGATGACGGCCTGCGGCATCCTCGGCGCGCACGTGATCCTCGACGACGTGGCCGGGTTCTTCCAGGTGGACGCCGCCAAGACCGCCTGACCTCCCCGCGTCGCCGCCGCCCCGGCGCCGGCCGGTACGAAGCCGGCGCCCGGGGTCGGCCGCCGGGCGGGCTAGCAGGTGAGGAAGGAACGCAGTTCGGCGAGGGCCGGACGGATGTTTACGTCGCGTTCGGCGAGCCAGTCGTCGTTGTCGTAGGTACATCGGTAGCGTTCGCCGCCGTCGCAGATGAGGGTGACCACGCTGCCCTGCTTGCCGTTCTCGCGCATGCTCTTGATGATCTGCACGGCCGCCGCGACGTTGGTCCCGGTGGACCCGCCGACGTGGCGGCCGGTGACCTCGCGGACCCATCGCATGGCGGCGATCGAGGTGGCGTCCGGCACCTGGATCATGCGGTCGATGACCGTGGGCAGGAACGACGGCTCCACGCGGGGGCGGCCGATGCCCTCGATCCCCGAGCCGGAGGCGATCATGCGGGAGTCGTCGGCGACCCAGGCGGGGTAGAAGGCGGACCCCTCCGGGTCGACGACGGCCAGCCGGGTGGCGTGGCGCCGGTAGCGGATGTAGCGCCCGATGGTGGCGGAGGTGCCCCCGGTGCCCGCGCCGACGACGATCCAGGACGGCTCGGGATGCCGTTCCAGGGCCATCTGCTGGAAGATGCTTTCGGCGATGTTGTTGTTCCCCCGCCAGTCGGTGGCCCGCTCGGCGTAGGTGAACTGGTCCATGAAGTGGCCGCCGGTGTCCTCGGCGAGCCGGCGGGACTCCTCGTAGATGGCCCGGGGGTTGTCCACGAGCTGGCACTTGCCGCCGTAGAACTCGATCAGCGCGATCTTCTCCGGCGAGGTCGACGCCGGCATCACCGCGATGAACGGCAGGCCCAGCATGCGGGAGAAGTACGCCTCGCTCACCGCGGTCGAGCCGCTGGAGGCCTCGATGACGGTCGTCTGCGGCCCGATCCAGCCGTTGGCCAGCCCGTAGAGGAACAGCGAGCGGGCCAGGCGGTGCTTGAGCGAGCCGGTCGGGTGGACGGACTCGTCCTTCAGGTAGAGGTCGATGCCCCACTGCGGTGGCAGCGGGAACACGTGCAGGTGGGTGTCGCAGCTGCGGTTGGCGTCCGCCTCGACCGTCCGGATCGCTTCGGCCACCCAGGTGCGGGCTTCCGGATCATGCCTATCCACGTACTTCATGGGCATACGTTAACTTGTGGCCGATATGTGTGACCCTTACCACACTTTCCCGTGATTTGCCTGTTGTCTGTTACTATAATGAGACTTGTCCGGCTTGGGGGTGTGTAGACGCCGCTCCTCGCCTGTCACCGGTGAACCCCTGCTGACCTGCTTCGACCCCTAACGTCACCCTTATGGGTGAACCGTGAGCATGTGATCAGCCGTCAGATGGAGTAAAGCGGTTACAGAGCCTGCATGGGTTCATGCCGGATGGGTAACGGGGGACAGCAGGCATGAGGGGGATTAAATGATCTCGATGACCGAACAGCAGCGTCAGGCATGGTTCGAGCGCGATGTCATGCC
Organism: Sphaerisporangium sp. NPDC049457; assembly: GCF_055586705.1. Taxonomy (NCBI): domain Bacteria; kingdom Bacillati; phylum Actinomycetota; class Actinomycetes; order Streptosporangiales; family Streptosporangiaceae; genus Sphaerisporangium; species Sphaerisporangium sp. NPDC049457. Next base: position 6,789 of record NZ_JBVJHR010000032.1, read on the forward strand.
CGTGACGAGCCAGCTTTACGCATCCGCCATGCGCCTCACACGCAACACGGCCGATGCCGAGGACCTGGTGCAGGAGACCGTCGCCAAGGCGTACACCTCCTACCACCAGTTCCGCCCGGGCACGAACCTGCGGGCGTGGCTGCATCGCATCTTGACCAACAATTTCATCAATGACTACCGCAAGCAGCAGCGCTCGCCCAAGCTGTCCGCGGCCGAGGACATCGAAGACTGGCAGCTCGCCGCCGCCGAGTCCCACATGTCCACCGGGCTGCGCTCCGCTGAGACCGAGGCGCTGGAGCAGCTGCCGGACAGCGTCGTGATGAACGCCCTTCGTTCCCTGCCGGAGGACTTCAAGGTCGCGGTCTACCTGGCCGACATCGAGGGGTTCGCCTACAAGGAGATCGCCGAGCGCATGGGCACGCCCATCGGCACGGTCATGTCCCGGCTGCACCGCGGACGCCGCCAGCTGAGGACGATGCTGGAGGGCTACGCGCACGAGGAGGGGGCGCTGCGGGCCCCCGCCCAGTTCCAGGCGGCCTGAGCCCGAGACGAGACGACCGGACCGGCGTGGCGCCCGCCGCGCCGGTCTTTGCATGCCGTCATCCGGGCTTTTCACGCGTTTCTCACCGTTCCTCGCCCGCCCTTCCTCGCCTTTCCGCTCGTGTTCTCCGCGGGCGCCGATGTCGGACGCGCGCCGACCGGCTCGTCCTGTGGACGTACGCCGTACCGTTGCTTAGCGTGCTCGCCATGAAGACACGCAGACTGATCTCAAGCGGCTCCACGTTCGAGAAGGAAGTCGGCTACTCGCGGGCGGTGGTCGTCGGCGACTGGGTGCACGTCGCGGGGACGACGGGGTTCGACTACGCGACCATGACCATCGCCGACGGCGTGGTCGACCAGGTCGAACAGTGCATGAGGAACATCGGGACCGCGCTGGAGGAAGCGGGGTGCTCGTTCGAGGACGTGATCCGCGTGCGCTACATGCTGCCCGACGCCGACGACTTCGAGCCGTGCTGGCCGGTGCTGCGGCGCTACTTCGGCGAGGTGCGGCCGGCGGCGACGATGCTCGTCTGCGGCCTGTCGGACCCGCGCATGCGCATAGAGATCGAGGTGACCGCCCACCGCGCCTGACCTGAGCCCCGCCACGGGCGGTGGACGAAGCGGCCGGCCCTCCTACGCCGAGGCGATGAGGGCCACCGCGCCGAGGGCGAGCCCCACCCCCGTGGCCTGCAACGCGCTCAGCCGCTCCCCGAGCACGTACCTGGCGAGTAGCAGCGTGCTCGCCGGATAGAGGGAGGCGAGGACCGCGACGACGGCCAGCAGGCCGCGCTGGACGGCCAGCAGGTACAGCACGTTGGCGAGCATGTCCAGGACCCCGGCGGCGACGATCGCCGGCAGCGCGCCCTTTCCGGGCCTGAGCGTGCGCCCGGTCGTCAGCGCCAGCGCGCCGGCGCCGATCGCCGAGGCGAGGCGGGCACCGAACAGCGGCCACATGCCGGCGTCGGCGGGCACCTGCTTGAGCAGGACGAAGAACGCGCCGAACCCCAGGCCCGCCACCAGAGCCTGCATGACCGGGTAGAGCGACGCCCCGCCGGCGTTGCCCCCGGGTTCGCGGCTGACGAGCACCACGGCGGCCAGCGCGAGCACCACCCCGCACAGGACCACCGCCTCAGGGCGTTCGCCCATCGCCAGGCCCGCCGCGACGGGCAGCGTGGCCGAGGTGGTCGCGGTCGTCGGCGCCACCACCGACATCACCCCGCCCGCCAGGGCCCGGTAGAACAGGATCACGGCGAGCCCTCCGCACAGGCCGGCCGTCATGCCCCAGGCCAGCGCGGCGACGCTCGGCCTGCCGGGCAGCAGGGGGAGCAGCGGGAGCACGAAGACCAGGCCGGTGACCTGGGTCAGCATCACCACGGCGACGACGCGGGAGCGCTTGGTCGCCAGACCGCCGAGGAAGTCCGCCGTCCCGTAGACCACGGCGCACGTGGTCGCGAGCAACACCGCCATCATGATCGCTCAGCCCCCAATACATTGTCCTGTTTGTGCAATATATTGGGTGCAATGTGGTGTTAACAAATCCCACTACACTGTACGCATGGCTGACCCGGAGACCGTCACCGCGGCGATCGCCAACAACGTGCGGGCCCAGCGGGCCCACCGCGGCCTCACCCTGGACGCCCTCGCCGCGCGGTCCGGCGTGAGCCGCGGGATGCTGGTGCAGATCGAGCAGTGCCGCACCAATCCGAGCGTCACCACGCTCACCCGCATCGCCGACGCGCTCGGGGTCACCGTGGCCCGCCTGGTCGAGGTGTCCGACACGCCGGTCGTCCGGGTCGTCGCCGCCGCGGACGCGGCCACGCTGTGGCGCAGCGACAAGGGCGGCTCGGCCCGCCTGCTGCTCGGCTCCGACGCCCCGGCCATCCTCGAACTGTGGGACTGGACGCTGCACCCGGGGGAGCACCACGACGGTGACGCCCACCCGCCCGGCACGCGCGAGATGCTCACCGTCCTGTCGGGCGAGCTCACCCTGTCGGTGTACGGCGGCAGGCACCTGCTCCAGCGGGACGACGCCGTCCTGTTCAGCGCCGACCGCCCGCACCGCTACGCCAACGAGGGCGGCGAGGTGCTGCGTTTCGTCATGGTCGTCACCGAGCCGCGCGAGCCTCTCGACCATTAGCCAGGCCCGCGACCAGGGGTGACGCGCCCGACCGGTGCGCCCGGCCGGCGGTGGGCCCCTGCCGGCCCCGGTGTCGTCCGGGTCCGGCTCGACAGGTTCACTGACGCGGCTCACCGCTGAAAGGTCACGTCTCGACCACACGAGTGCAAAGCTTCCGCCAACGGGGGTACATCACCCTTGTGTGTGCCCTGACGCCTTACCGGTCCGGCCCGCCGAGCCCCCTCCGGGGGGTGGACGGGTGACTGAGGCCCGCGCGGCTCTGGCGAAGCTCCGCGTGGAGCTCAAGAGCCTGGGGGTGACCGACGCGTACGACGTATGCGATGAAGCGATCCTCTCTGTCTGGATTGGCCTAGTAGTGACCTTCCGTGATGGTTTTTACCGTTGGCAGGAGGGTGTGGTGAAACGTCGCCATCTGGGTACGGATGCGGAGGGTTGCGCCATTCGGGTGGCGCGTCGTTACGCCGAGTTGCAGGCCGTCGCTCCTCCCTGGTGGGACGAGCTGGCCAAGACTCTGCGGGGGGAAGCGGCCGAGAACTATCCGTGACCCCTGCCGCTGTACGGGGGGAGCGCGCGGTGGCGTCTGCACGGGTGGTGTTGCTGTGGCTGGCCTTCTTCTTCGGCCTGCTCGTAGGCTTGCCTGGGTGCGGCCACGTACGGGCGCCGGCGCAGAAGGGGACGAAGGATGACGTCATCCGGGTGCGCGGGTCCGCACCGGTCCGGGCCGTCTCCGATCCGGCACTGCTGGCCCTGCGCGTGATCGCCCAGCAACCCGGGTGGCCGGGCACCCGGCCCATCGTGGCCCCGGGCGACCGTTCCATCCGCTGCGGACAGGTCAGATGCGTGGCGCTGACCTTCGACGACGGCCCTTTCGACTACACCGGCAGGGTGCTCGACACGCTGGCGCGGCACAACGCCAGGGCGACGTTCTTCGTGGTCGGGCAGATGGTCACCCCCGTGACCGCGCCCCTGCTGCGGCGCATGGTGGCCGAGGGGCACCAGCTCGGCAACCACTCGTGGGATCACCCGCCGCTGACCTCGCTGTCCCGCGACGGCCTGCGGTCGCAGCTCGAACGCACCCAGCAGGTGGTCAAGTCGGTGACCGGGATCACCATGCGGCTGATGCGCCCGCCGTACGGGGCGACCGACGGCAAGGTGGCCGACGAGACCGGGAAGGCAGGGCTGGCGCAGATCCTGTGGGATCTGGACACCCTCGACTGGCGCGACCGCGACAGCGCCCTGGTCGCCCGGCGGGCCTCCGCCGCCCGGCCGGGCGCGGTCGTGCTGATGCACGACATTCACAAGACCACGATGGAGGCGCTGCCCCACCTGCTGGCGGAGCTGAGCGCCAAGGGCTACACCTTCGTGACGGTGTCAGAACTGTACGGCCCGCGCGAGCTCGTGCCCGGCCGCCGCTACGCCGGCGAGACCGACGAGCGGCGGGAGCAGAGCACGAGCCCCTGAACGCGGTGCGCGGCGGGTCAGCCGCCGCGCTTGGCGCGGGCGGCCGAGCGGCCGCGGGTGGCCGCGGCCAGGACGACCTTGCGCAGGCGGACGGTCTCGGGCGTGATCTCGACGCACTCGTCCTCGCGGCAGAACTCCAGCGCCTGCTCCAGCGAGAGCATCCGCGGCGGGATGACCTTCTCGGTCTCCTCGCTCGTGGAGGAGCGCATGTTGGTGAGCTTCTTCTCCTTGGTGATGTTGACGTCCATGTCGTCGGAGCGGGAGTTCTCCCCGACGATCATGCCCTCGTACACCTCGGTGGTCGGCGAGACGAACAGCGTGCCGCGCTCCTGAAGGTTCAGCATGGCGAACGCGGTGACGACGCCGGCCCGGTCGGCTACCAGGGAGCCGTTGTTGCGGGTGCGCAGCTCGCCGAACCACGGCTCGTACGCCTCGAACACGTGGTGCACCAGGCCGGTGCCGCGGGTCTCGGTGAGGAACTCGGTGCGGAAGCCGATGAGCCCGCGGGCGGGGACCACGAACTCCATGCGGATCCAGCCGGTGCCGTGGTTGGTCATGTGCTCCATGCGGCCCTTGCGGACGGCGAGGAGCTGGGTGATCGCGCCGAGGTACTCCTCGGGGGCGTCCACGGTGAGCCGCTCGACCGGCTCGTGCACCTTGCCGTCGATGGTCTTGGTGACGACCTGCGGCTTGCCGACCGTCAGCTCGTAGCCCTCGCGGCGCATCTGCTCGACCAGGATGGCGAGCGCCAGCTCGCCGCGGCCCTGGACCTCCCAGGAGTCGGGCCGGTCGGTGGGCAGCACGCGCAGCGACACGTTGCCGACGAGCTCCTTCTCAAGGCGGTCCTTCACCATGCGGGCGGTGACCTTGGAGCCCTTGACCTTGCCGACGAGCGGGCTGGTGTTGGTGCCGATCGTCATCGAGATGGCCGGCTCGTCCACGGTGATCAGCGGCAGCGGGCGCGGGTCGTCGGGGTCGGCCAGCGTCTCGCCGATCATGATGTCGGGGATGCCGGCGATGGCGATGATGTCGCCGGGGCCGGCCTGCTCGGCGGGCTTGCGCTCCAGGGCGTCGGTCATCAGCAGCTCGCTGATCTTCACCCGCTGGATGGTGCCGTCGGTGCGGCACCACGCGACCTGCTGGCCCTTCTTGATCGTGCCCTGGTGGACGCGGCAGAGCGCGATGCGGCCGAGGTAACTGGAGGCGTCCAGGTTGGTGACGTGCGCCTGCAGCGGCGCGGAGGGGTCGTACACCGGCGCCGGGATGGTCTCGGCGATCGTCTGGAACAGCGGCTCCAGATCCTCGGAGTCGGGCATGCCGCCGTTGTCGGGACGGTTGAGGCTGGCGCGGCCGGCCTTGGCCGAGGCGTAGACGATCGGGAAGTCGATCTGCTCCTCGGTGGCGTCGAGATCCATGAACAGCTCGTACACCTCGTCGACGACCTCGGCGATGCGGGCGTCGGGGCGGTCGACCTTGTTGATGCACAGGATGACCGGCATCTTCGCGCCCAGGGCCTTGCGCAGCACGAAGCGGGTCTGGGGCAGCGGCCCCTCGGAGGCGTCGACCAGCAGGACGACGCCGTCGACCATGGACAGGCCGCGCTCGACCTCGCCGCCGAAGTCGGCGTGGCCGGGGGTGTCGATGATGTTGAGGGTCATGCCGCCGTGCTTGACCGCGGTGTTCTTGGCGAGAATGGTGATGCCCTTCTCGCGCTCCAGGTCGTTGGAGTCCATGACCCGCTCGTCGACATCCTGGTTGGCGCGGAACGCCCCGGACTGCCACAGCATGGCGTCCACGAGCGTGGTCTTGCCGTGGTCGACGTGCGCGATGATCGCGATGTTCCGCAGGTCGTCGCGGCTGTTCAAAGGCATGATGGAGTCTCGCTCTGGGTCGTGGAGGCCGGCCGCGGACACTGCGGCCTCCACCATTTTAGTTGATCGGCGTTACCACCATGTGCCGCGGCCGCGCAAAGAGAACATTTCCGGCCGTGTTCACAAATTCGTGATACGGCCTTCGACCGGCCTCCCACCAGCGGCGAAGCCCGGTTCCGCCCGCGCCGCGGGCCGCCCGTAAACGGCCCGCGAGGGCGCGTTCTGGACTAGAAGCGCCTCGCCCGGGAAGACAGCCAGCATGGTGGACGAAGGACTGACGCAACTCGCCGCCTCTGTGCACCGGGTCACCGATTCGGCAGGCCACACCACGTGCAGGCGGCGCAAGGGAGAACGGTGCCGCCTCGCCGTCTGGGGCGTGGTCGTGGCGGCGTTCGTGGTCGGAAGCGTGACGGCGCCGGTCGTCGCCAAGGCGCAGGCGCTCACGCCGGCGGGAACCGCGGTGGGAACCTCGGTGGCCTCTTCGGCGGGAACTTCGGCGCACACCTCCGCCCTCTGTGCGGCGGGCTCGCCCAATAAGCTCTTCCCATGCCCCTTGCCGCAGCATTCCCCGCGACGCTGATGACCAAGGACGGCGTACGGATCGACGCCGCGCACACCCCCTCGCGAGGCCACGCCGATCTCGGCATCGTCGTCGCGCACGGTTTCACCGGCTCCTGGCGTGAGGGCACGACACGGCGCATCGCGCACGTTTTGAGCGGCTTCGGCGGGGTGCTGGCCTTCGACTTCCGGGGCCACGGCAGGTCGGGCGGGCTCTCCACGGTCGGAGACGCGGAGGTCTTCGACCTGGACGCGGCGGTGGCGCACGCCCGTTCCATCGGCTACACCCGGGTCGCCACCGTCGGCTTCTCCATGGGCGCCGCGGTCGCCGTCAGGCACGCCGCCCTGCACCAGGGCACCGACGCGGTCGTCGCCGTGAGCGGCCCGGCCCGCTGGTACTACCGGGGAACCCGCCCCATGCGGCAGGTCCACTGGGCCATCGAACGGCCGTCCGGGCGGCTGGTCGCGCGGCTGGCCAAAAGGACGCGCATCCAGGCCGGCACGTGGGATCCCGTGCCGCTCGCGCCGCACGAGGCGGTCGCGCGCATCGCGCCCACGCCGCTGCTCATCGTGCACGGCGACGCCGACGCCTTCTTCCCGCTCGAACACGCCCACCAGCTCTTCGACGCGGCCCACGAGCCGAAGGAGCTGTGGGTCGAACCCGGGTACGGCCACGCCGAGTCCGCCGCCACCCCTGACCTCATCAAACGCATCGGAACGTGGATTGTGGGGGCACGGCAGTGATCCTTGTGGTCAACTCTGGGTCGTCGTCGGTCAAATACCAGCTCATCGGCCTGGAGGGGCCGACGCGGCACCTGACCGGCACCATCGAGCGCATCGGCGAGCCGGGGTCTGAGTTCCCCGACCACGAGGCCGCCCTCGGGAGAGTCGCCGAGGAGGTCGCCGCGCACTCCGGCGACCTCGCCGCCGTCGGTCACCGCGTCGTCCACGGCGGGGCCACGTTCACCGGGCCGGTCCTGATCACCGACGACGTCGTCAAGCAGATCCAGGAGGCCTCGCCGCTGGCCCCGCTGCACAACCCGTCGAACCTGGCGGGCATCGAGGTCATGCGCCGCCTCCACCCCGACCTGCCGCAGGTCGCCGTCTTCGACACCGCCTTCCACAGCACGATCGGCCCGGCCGCGCGCACCTACGCCATCGACCGCGAGGTCGCCGAGCGGTTCGGCGTGCGGCGCTACGGCTTCCACGGCACCTCCACCGCCTACGTCTCGCGCGTCGCCGCCGAGCTGGTCGGCAAGCCGCAGGCGGCGAACGTGATCGTCCTGCACCTCGGCAACGGCGCGAGCGCCTCGGCCGTGTCGGCGGGGCGCTGCGTGGACACCTCCATGGGCATGACCCCGCTCGAAGGGCTGGTCATGGGCACCCGGTCGGGCGACCTCGACCCCGGGGTGATCTTCCATCTGATCCGCGGCGGCATGACGCCCGACGAGGTCGAGGCGATGCTCGTCCACGGCGGCGGGCTGCGTGGCCTGTGCGGCGACAACGACATGCGCACGGTGCTCGAACGGGCCGCCGCGGGGGACGAGGACGCCGCGCTGGCCTACGACGTGTACTGCCACCGGCTGCGCAAGTACATCGGCGCCTACACCGCGGTGCTCGGCCGGGTGGACGTGATCGTCTTCACCGGCGGCGTCGGCGAGAACTCCGGCGCGGTGCGGCGCAAGGTGCTCTCGGGCCTTTCGCCGATGGGCATCCGGCTGGACCCGCTGCGCAACTCCTCGGTCCGCGGCGCGCGGCTGGTCTCCTGCGACGACTCGGCCGTGGCGGTCGCCGTCGTGCCGACCGACGAGGAGTTGCAGATCGCCATCGAGACCGCCGACATAGTGGCGAGAACCAAATCCGAATAAACGTCGTCTACCTCCAAAGGAGGTATGAGGTCCGCCAGGGGAAGTCCTTACCGGGGCTGGACTCCTGACGGGGGCGATCTCGGACATCCTTGTACTGCGGGGCCGTCGCCCAGCGACGCGGGGGCGCGCTGGGCGACGGTTGCGCACTGCGGCGGCCGAGACGGGGCCTCAGCCCAGGCGGGCGATCGACTTGTACTCCAGATAGCCGGCCAGGCCCTCGGGCCCGAGTTCGCGGCCGATGCCGCTCGCCTTGAACCCGCCGAAGGGCGTGGACGGCTCCAGAGTGTTCATCACGTTGACGCCGTAGGTGCCGGTGCGGACCCTGCGGGCGATGTCCATGCCGTGGTCGGTGTCGGCGGTCCACACCGAGCCGGACAGCCCGTAGTCGCTGTCGTTGGCGATGCGGACCGCGTCCTCCTCGTTCTCGTACTGGATCACCGACAGCACCGGGCCGAAGATCTCCTCGCGGGCGACGCGCATGTCGTTCGAGACGCCCGCGAAGACCGTCGGCGCCACGTACCAGCCGCGGTCGCGCGGCCGGTCGAGGCCGCCGATCACCGGCTTGGCGCCCTCGTCGATGCCGATCTTGATGTAGCCCTCGACGCGTTCCTGCTGGCGCCGGGCCACCAGCGGGCCGATGCCGGTGGCCGGGTCGGCGGGGTCGCCGACGGGCTGGCCTGCCACCATGTCGGCGATCGCCTGGACCACCTCGTCGTAGCGGGACGCGGAGGCGAGGATGCGGGTCTGCGCCACGCACGCCTGGCCGTTGTTCATGAGCGAGGCGATGGACAGGAAGCCCAGGGCGGAGCCCAGGTCGCAGTCGTCCAGGATGATGGCCGCCGACTTGCCGCCGAGCTCAAGGCTGCAGCGCTTCAGCTGCTCGCCGCAGATGGCGCCGATGCGGCGGCCGGCGGCGGTGGACCCGGTGAAGGCCACCTTGTCCACGCCCGGGTGCGAGACGAGGTGCTCGCCCGCCTCGCGGCCGGCGGCCACGATGTTGACGACGCCCTCGGGGATGCCGGCCTCCTTGATCATCTCGGCCAGGAGGTAGGAGTCGAGGGGTGTCTCGGGGGCCGGCTTGATCACGACCGTGCAGCCGGCGACGAGGGCCGGGGCGAGTTTGGTCATGATGACGAACTGGGGGACGTTCCACGGCACCACGGCGGCGACCACGCCGACCGGCTCGCGCCGGACCGTTATCGGGCCGAACAAGCCGGGGCGCTCCTCCTCCACCGCGAACGTCCTGCCGAGCTCGCTGTAGTACTGCAGCATGCCGAGCGGCGGCGCGGCCTGGCCCAGCTGGGAGAAGGTGATGGGAGACCCCATCTCCAGCGTGATCAGCTCGGCCAGCTCGGCCTGCCGCGCGGCGTACAGCTCGGCCAGCCTGCCGACCACCTCGGCGCGCTCGGCCATGGACATCCTCGGCCACGGACCGTTGTCGAACGCCTGGCGGGCGGCGGCCACGGCGCGGTCCATGTCGGCGGGGGCGCCGTCGGGCACCCGGCCGACGACCTCCTCGGTGTGCGGCGAGACGACGTCGATCGTCGCGGTGCCCGCGGGCGTCACCCAGTCGCCCCCGATGAACAGACGGTCGTGCTGGAGCATGAGTCTTGCCTCCTGGTCGGGCGGGCCTGGTCTGTTGACCGGACGCTTGCTTCGCTTGACCCGTCGCGAGGGTACGTCACGGCGGATCCGCGGCGTCCGGTGGATATGACAGAACCATGTTCTGTACATCTCGACAAGAGTGCGGAGTGGGCGGCTTGGCCGGTCGGCCCCCGATAGGATCGGTCGCCCTGGCGCGCGGGTGCGCGAAGGCGGCGTCCACGCCATCCATCGATGTCGCGATATGTTGCCGACTGTCCGGATGTGTAGTGGGCCCAATTCTCGGGATTCCCGCACGTTGCTCTGTCGCGAAGTGGTAGATACTTCGCCAATGGTGTATAGGTTCCTCCGGTCGAGCTACAGCCCCGAAGATCGGCTTCTATAGTCCCGGGGCGTCGTCTGGAATGGGGAGGGCTCATGCGATCAGGCCGTGCGATCGCGCTGGCGGCCGTCCTCCTGGGCCTGTTCACGGCGCTGGTGATCCCGCCCGCCGAGGCCAAGCCCAGCCCGCAGTCCCAGCTCGACAAGCTGACCAAGCAGGCGGCCGAGCTCCAGAAGACCTACCGTGGCGAGATCCAGAGCCTTGAGGAGACCCGCCGGGCCGTGCAGAAGTCCGGGCGGCGGGTGAAGGCGCTCCGGGACGACCTGGCCGACACCGAGCGGCGCATGGGGCAGTTCTTCGCCAACTCCTACATGTCCGGCTCGGTCGACGGCCCCCAGGTCTTCACCTACACCGGCGACCCCGACTCGATCCTCGGGCAGGTCGCCACCGTCACCTACCTGGCCGAGGAGAAGAACCAGCGGCTCAACCGCATCTCCCGGCTGATCAAGGAGTCGAAGGCCGCCAAGAAGGAGGCCGAGGGCAAGATCACCGCCCTCAAGAAGGAGATCGCCCGGCTGGAGGAGAAGAAGGACGAAGTCGAGCGGCTGCTCAAGAAGTTCGGCTTCCAGACCCCCGACGCCGGCAGCGGCCTCACCGCCCGCATGGTCAGCATCCGCAACGTCATCATGCAGAGCTTCCCCATGCCGTTCGGCGTCGGCTGCCTGCGCGCGGGGGACCCCGGCGAGCACGGCAAGGGACGCGCCTGCGACTTCATGATGAGCAGCGGCGGCCGCATGCCGGACGCCGCCGCACAGGCGCGCGGCGACGCCCTGGCCCAGTGGTGCATCGAGAACGGCCGCCAGATCGGCATCATGTACATCATCTGGCGGCAGCGCTACTACGACATCCGCACCGGGGCCGGCTGGCGGACGATGTCCGACCGCGGCGGCATCACCGCCAACCACTACGACCACGTCCACGTCTCGGTGTTCTAGGCCGGCGTCGCGCGCTCGTGCCCGGCGACCGGCGTCCAGGGCTCGGGCTATGCGGTCGGCGTCCCGGGCTCGGGCTCGGCGGCGAGCAGGTTCCTCAGCCAGTGGTAGGACGCCTTCGGCGTGCGCTTCTGGGTGGCGAAGTCGACGTGGACCAGGCCGAACCGCTGGCCGTACCCCTCGGCCCACTCGAAGTTGTCCATGAGCGACCAGACGTAGTACCCGCGCACGTCCACCCCCTCGGCCATGGCGGCCCGCACCGCCGCGATGTGCCCGTCCAGGTAGGCGATGCGTTCGCGGTCGTCCACCACGCCGTCCGGGCCCGGCTCGTCGGCCTGGGAGCAGCCGTTCTCGGTCACGTACACCGGCGGCAGCGCCTCGCCGTAGCGGGCCCTGAGGCCGGTCAGCAGCTCGCGCAGCCCGTCGGGCACCACCGGCCAGCCGAAGGCCGTCGTCGGGTAGCCGGTGATGCCCGCGTCGACGAAGGGCAGCCCTCCGGTGTCGGCTCCGGCCGCGGGGGCCGCGACGCGGGTCGGGTTGTAGTAGTTGACGCCGAGGCCGTCGAGCGGCGCGGCGATGATCTCAAGGTCGCCGTCGCGGACGGCCTGTATCTCCGGCACGCCGAACGCCGACAGGTCCGGGTAGGCGCCGAGGAGCACCGGATCGTTGAACAACCTGTTGTGCAGGGTGTCGTACGCGTCGGCCGCCCGCACGTCCTCGGCGGAGTCGGACGCGGGCCAGACGGGCGTGCAGTTGTTGGTGACCAGCACCCGTCCGGCGCCGTTCGCCCGCAGCGCCTGGGCGGCCAGGCCGTGCCCGAGAAGCTGGTGGTGCGCGACCGGCAGCGCGTCCAGGAACAGGGCGCGGCCCGGCGCGTGCGTGCCGAGGGCGTAGCCGAGGACCATGTGGACGAACGGCTCGTTGAGCGTGATCCACATCGGCACCCGGTCGGCGAGGCGGCCGGCCACGGTGTGCGCGTAGTCGGCCAGGCGGTGGGCCGTGTCGCGGTTGAGCCAGCCGCCCTCGTCCTCCAGCGCCTGGGGGAGGTCCCAGTGGAACAGGGTGACCGCCGGGGTGACGCCCTTGGCGCACAGGCCGTCGACGAGCCGGTCGTAGAAGTCGAGCCCGGCCTGGTTGACCTCCCGGCCGCCTCCGGGGTGGATTCTCGGCCACGATATGGAGAAGCGGTAGGAGTTCACCCCCAGATCCGCCATGAGCATGACATCCTCTGACCAGCGGTGGTAGTGATCGCAGGCGACGTCTCCGGTGTGGCCGTCACGCACGCGGCCGGGTTCGTGGGCGAAGGTGTCCCAGATGGACCTGCCCCGGCCGTCCTCCGCCGCCGCGCCTTCTATCTGGTAGGACGCTGTGGCGGTACCCCAAAGGAACATGACGACCTCCGGTGATATGAGTGATCCTCATGTTAACCGCGGCAACCGGTTTCGGGAGGATGATGGGAGGATGATGAACGCCTCCACAGGGACGCTTCGCCGCCGCCCCGCCCAGCGCCGCAGCTTGGAGCGGGTCGAGCGGATGCTGGACGAATGCGCGCGACTGCTGGACGAGGTCGGATACGACGGGCTGACCACCAAGGAGGTCGCCCGCCGCGCCGGTGTGCCCATCGGCACGTTCTACCAGTTCTTCCCCGACAAGCAGGGGCTCGTGCGGGCGCTGGCGCTGCGCAACCTGGACGCCTTCCTCGACCGGCTGACCGTCCGGCTCGCCGCGGCCGAGATCTCCGACTGGACCGACGCCGTCCATCTGGCCGTGGACGAGTTCGTGGCGATGAAGCGCAGCACCCCCGGGTTCGCCATCGTGGACTTCGGCGAGATCATGCCCGCCCCCGGCGCGCCGCCGCTGAAGGGCACCAACCGCCTGCTGGACGCCGCGCTGGAGAACAACGTCATCGTGGCCGACCGGCTGCGGGCGCTCACCATCGACCTGCTCGGCGCTCCCCGTGGGCCGGGCCTGGACCGCGCGCTCGTGGTCGCCGTGGAGGCCGCGGACGCCGTGCTCAAGCTCGCGTTCCGCGCACACCCCGAAGGCGACCCCGAGCTGATCGCCGAGTGCAAGAACCTCATCCGCCGCTACCTGGCCGACCATCTGCCCGAACGCTGAACGGCGTCCGCGGTAAAGCGGCCCGACAGTCACCCGCTCGGGCTCACCGTCGACACGGCGGGCGGCCTCCGGACCATACAACACGCTGGGGGACGAGAAGTTCTTCGCGCTCGCCCGCGCATGGGCGCAGGAGCACCGCGACACCCAGCAGGACCGGGCCTCCTTCACCGCCTTCGTCAACGCGCGGACCGGCCAGAACTTCACCCCGCTCATCGACGCCTGGCTGGACTCCGCGACGACTCCGCCGCCACGGGGGTAGACGGGGGACCGCCGGAGGGCCGGAGGGTTGACCTGGAGTCCACTCCAGGTGGCATTCTCGGTGGGTGAGCGTCTACACACCGGGACAGGTCGCGGAGGAGACCGGGTTCAGCCTCGACACTCTCCGCTACTACGAGCGCATCGGCCTGCTCGAACCGATCGAGCGCAACGCCGCCGGGCAGCGGCGGTTCAGCGAGGAGGACGTCGGCTGGCTCGGCATGGTGCGGTGCCTGCGCGACACGGGGATGCCGATCGCCGAGATGCTGCGCTTCACCGCGCTGGTTCGCGGCGGGCGCCAGACCATCGGCGACCGCATCACCCTGCTGGAGGCCCACGACCGGGAGGTCGAGGAGCAGATCGCCCGGCTGAGAGAGCGGCAGGCCGCCATCCAGCGCAAGATCCGCCACTACCGCGACATCCTCGCCGAGCACGACGAGTCGGCCTCCTGCACCCTCACCGAGGAGCCGAACTCCTCTGCCCGAACCGAGGAGACCGCCGCCTCCAACTGATCCGGCACACGATGCGCTTGAGCTGCTCGACGACGAGGAAGGTCGCGTCGAGGTGTGGGACGAACTCCACCCCGTCGTCGCTCATTCGCGTCACGAGCGCGCCGCCGGGCCGGACCTCCAGGCGGTCGACGCGGCACAGGGCCGGGGCCGGGACCCACCACTGTTCGAAGCGCGACGGAACGGTCCACGCGCTCCATACGGCCTCGCGAGGGGCGCGGATGACCCGTTCGAGGGCCAGGTCGAGATCGACGTTCACGGTTGGTTCTCCTGAGGATCGGTGACGAGGCGTTCGAGCCGGTCGGTGCGCTCTTCCCACAGCCGGCGCTGTTCGGCGAGCCAGTCGTCGACGAGGGCGAGACGCTCGCGGTTGAGCACGCAGGTGCGCACCCGGCCGAGCTTCACGGTGCGGATCAGGCCGTTCGTCTCCAGCGTCCGCACGTGCTTCATGAACGAGGGAAGGGTCATCGGGAACTCGCGGGCGAGGTCGCCCACGCTCGTCGGGCCACGGCTGAGGCGTCGGATGACGTCGCGCCGCGTCGGGTCGGCGAGGGCGACGAAGACGCCGTCGAGCTCGGCCGAATACTGTGCCATGCGGCTAAGTTTGGTGCACCGGAACACTTAGCGCAAGGGCAAAGTATTGGGGTCGTCCAGGCGGTGCCCGGTCATGGCGCGTTCTCAGAGCGGGGTCAGATGGCGTTGGTCGGGGTCTGCCGGTGGTCGGAGGCGGGGCCGTAGGCGCTGGCCTGGAGGGTGTAGAGGTCGGCGTAGATGCCGTCGAGGGCGATGAGCTCGTCGTGGGTGCCCTGTTCGGCGACCTTGCCGTGGTCGAGCACGTAGATGCGGTCGGCGTAGCGCACGCTCGCCAGGCGGTGGGTGATCAGCAGGACGGTGCGCCCGTCGGCGTGCCCGCGGATGCGCTCGAACAGCGCGTGCTCGGCGCGGGCGTCCAGCGCGGCCGTCGGCTCGTCGCAGATCAGCAGCGGCGCGTCGCGATAGAAGCCGCGGGCCACCGCGATGCGCTGCCACTGCCCGCCGGAGGGCTCGTGCCCGTCTTTGAAGCGGCGGTCGAGGAGGGTGCGGTAGCCGTGCGGCAGCTCGGCGATCACCTGGTCGGCCCCCGCGACCTGGGCCGAGGCCTGCAGGACGGGCTCGCCCTTCTCAAGGCCCATGGTGATGTTGTCGCGGGCGGTCAGTGGCCAGCGGGTGTGGTCCTGGGCGATCACCGCGATGTGACGTCGCAGCTCTTCTTGGTCGACCCGCGCGATGTCGGCGTCGTCCCACAGGACCCGGCCCTCGGCCGGGTCGTACAGGCCGGCGATGATCTTGGACAGGGTGGTCTTGCCCGAGCCGTTCTCGCCCACGAGCGCGACCACCTCGCCACGGTCGATGTGCACCGAGACGTGGTCGAGGGCGGGTTCGTCCTTGCCCGGATAGTTGAAGGTGACATCTTCGACGGTGATGCGCTGGAACTCTGGGGGCGCCTCGTGGTCGCGCGCCGGGCCGGTGCGCTCACGGGCCTGCCGGCAGAAGTCGAGGAAGTCGGTGAAGTACAGGCCGTCCTCGTACAGCCGGTTGGTGGCGTACATGAGGTTCGCCAGGGAGGTCTGGCCGGAGCGGATGGCGAGCACGGCGGTGCCCGCCACGGCGAGCGGCACGGAGCCGACGGCGAGCAGCACGCCGAGCGCAAGGTACACGATGCCGGTGCCGACGCCGCTGAGAGCCTCGCCGATGACGCGCGCCACCGTCTGGCGCCGGGCCATGCGCAGCATGGCGTCCTGCTCGGCGCCCGCGACCGCGTCGAACAGGCGGGTGAGGAAACGGCGCATGGTGAACGAGCGCACCTCGGCCGCGGTCTCGCGGGCCGCCATGAGATCGCTGAGGATCCACCTGCGCCGCCGGACCGGGACCAGGGTGTACATCGTCGTGTAGCGCATGCGGGCCGAGCGGACGGCCGCCCAGGCGTCGGGCAGGACGGCCAGCAGGAGCAGCGGCAGCAGCGCCGGGTGCAGGATGCCGAGCACTCCGGCGGCGGCCCCGATGCCGATGAGGCCGGTGAGCAGGTCGATCGCGGAGGTCACCACGCTGTCGACCGTGGAGACGCCGCGCAGGCGGGCCCGTTCGAGCGCGTCGTGGAAGTCGGGATCGTCATAGCGGATGAGGTCGACGCGGCTGGTCAGGTCGTACAGCTGTCGCTCGGCGATGCGGCTGACCTGCGGTTCGAGCCGGGACTGCGCCCAGCCGGCCCCGGCCTCCAGCGCGGTGCGCAGCGTCGCGGCGCCGCCGACGAGCAGAAGGCTGGGCAGCGCGGCCCTCACCCGCTCGGGCGTCGGGCCCGCCGAGAACAGCGCCTGGAGGACGCCCGTCGTGGCGAGCAGGCCGAACGCGGTGAACACGCCCCCCAGAACGCTCAGCGCGACGGTCGCCGCGGTGTCGCGGGGGCTCGCCTGCCAGGCGAGCCGGACGGCGTGGCCGATGAGCGCGGGCAGCCTGCGGGCGACGGTGAGGAACCCGACCCCGGTCATCGTCTCGACGTGGGCGTACCAGTCGCCGATGGAGACCTCGCCGAGCTCGATCGGCGTGTCTTCGAGGGAGGTGACCTCGGGACGGGACGGCACGGGCACGGCGTCGCGCGGCGGGGAAGCGGCGGGCGCGGCGGGGGCGGACGGGGGTTGCTGGGGTGGGTCGTTCTTCGGCGTGGAGCCGCCCGGAGCGGATGGTTCCTGAGGAAGGTCGGCCATGCTCGCAGTGTGACCGCCGCCACCGACAGTTTAAAGCGGCGGTGGTAAAGCGGACACCTTTAAGTTGAAAGTCGCAATTACTGCTCGTGGCGACTTATGTCCTGGGCGGACGGGTCGCGAGGCCGCGCGGCGGCGGTCCGGGACGCCGGCCGCGCCAATCAGCGCGGCCTTCGGCGGGTGCGGGCAGGTCGGCGGCGAGGCGCTCGGCCTCGTGGTGCAGGGCGGCTATGAGGAGGAGTTCGAGGCTCAGGTCTTCGAGGTCGACGGTTTCCATCTGCGTCTCCCGACGTGAGGTGCCTTGCCGGCCCGGAGGTCGTCCGCGAGGCCGATGCTCGTGGAATCTTACCTTCCGTGATGGCGGATCGCAGTCGTGGCCTGGGTAGATCACTCTTCGTATGAAACGGATCGGCCGAAAACATGTTTTGAGCAGGCATCTTCCGGAGGACGTCAGGGGGAGCGAGGTGACCCTGTCGTCGCTCCACCGTCGATCTCCTGCCGTTCGATCGTGGGTCTCTGTCCGGCTGATCGCGTCTCACGCGGGAACGTGCCAAGCCGGGCGCCTTCGCTGTGCGTGATCAGAGCAGAGTAACCAATACGGTCACAATTACGGAAGGTGGTATTTCCTGAAAAACTATGTATTCGGCCGGGCATGCCGGGGGCGTCGTACGACCTTGACAGGGATCCGTCGGACCACTACCTGGAAATCACGATTCGGCGGTGGAAACCACGGGTGTCCCCCCGCGCGGCGTTCGACGGCCTTCATACATGCGAATCGTGACGGGAAATGAGCGCGTCGCGTTGGTTGATGGAACACTTGCGTGATGGCCGAGCCCCTCGTCCCGGGGCATGCCCCCGCCGGTGGGAGACCTCCGGTCGCGCGCGGCGTGCCCGCGCGGGGCGCCGCCGTGGGCCGGCCGCCACGACGGCCCGTGTCCCGCACGAGGGGCGAGGTCACCTCGGAGGGGTGGAGACCGGACCCTGGGACATGCGGCCCGCGAGCTCGGGCCTGGCACGCACGGCGCCGCCGGCCCGAGCTCGCCCCCTGACCGCGACGACCCGGCTCAGCGGACGATCTGGCCCAGTGGCGCTCCTGCGCCCAGTGGCCTGGGCCCAGCGGCGGTCCTGGGCTCAGTGGCCGTCCTGGCTCAGCGGACGTCCAGGCCCAGGGCGGTGGCGATCAGAACGGCCTGGGGGAGGTCGACGACCGCGCCCCGCAGCTTGACGTTGAGCGGGTCGACGGACGACAGGTCGCTGCCGCGAAGGTCGCAGCGGGACAGATCGGCCTGGTGCAGCGAGGCGCCCGACAGGTCGACCCGTTGGAGCGTGGCGCCCTCGCACCGCGCGCCGTTGAGGTCGGCCTCGCGCATGCGCACGTCCTTGAAAGAGACGCCCGCGAGATTGGCGCCGGAAAGCCCGGTGAACGACCAGTCGCCGCCGTCGACCTTCAGCAGGTCGAAGGCGCAGCCGTCGAACGCGCTGCCGACGAGTTTGCACCCGGTGAACTCGGTGTCGAAGAAGTTGCACCGGCTGAAGGCGCAGTTGACGAACGCGGCGTCGGTGTGCCGTGAGGCGTTGAACCGCACGCGCCGGAAGGAGCAGTCGGAGAACACCGCCCCCTCGTTGATCATCTCGGTCATGTCGACGTCGACGAAGGCCACCTGGCTGTGCTGCTCGCCCGTCACGTCGCGCCCGTCCCAGTCGTCGGACACGACGGTGGTGAGGATCTCGGGGGCGGGGTGGCCGTGCCCGCGCTCAGCCACGGCGGGCCGCGTGACGGTCGCGGGCGGTGCGGGAGCTCATAAGGTTCGGACCTCTCGGTGTGGACGTTCGGCGTGGACCTCTCGATGCCTGCAGGGCGCACGCCGTACGTCCGCCGCGCGCTCGGCCCACGCTATTACGCCGCCCCGACATTTCCCGGCCGCCGTGCACGCGAAGCGCGCCGGGCCCAGGCGAACTTCGCCCGGACCCGGCGTCCGTCATCGGTTAGCGGGTGATCATGCCCGGGTCCACCTCTGGTTGGCGGATCCGTTGCAGGAGCTGACGGTCACGGTGGAGGTGTTGCCGGTGCCGTTGGCGTTGAGGCAGAGGTTGTTGGCGCCGTTGGTGATGGTGCCGTTGGAGTTGAACGTCCACTGCTGGTTGCTGTTGGTGTGGCAGTCCCAGATCTGGACGCGGGTGCCCGAGCCGGCGTTGGTCGGGGAGTCCAGGCACTTGCCGAGCGTCTGCAGCCGGCCGGAGTTGTAGGTGAAGCGCTGGTTGGCGTTGGTGTGGCAGTCGTAGATCTGCATCAGCGTGCCGTTGGCGGTGGCGCTGTTGGGCGAGTCCACGCACCGGCCCGCCGCCTCGTTGCGCAGCCGGAAGTCGGTCCCGATGGTCGGGGTGACGGTCGGCGTCGGGGTGACGGTCGGGGTCACGGTCGGCGTCGGGGTGGGCGTCGGGTCGGTGGAGGTGCTCTGGAACTGGGAGAAGAACTTCCACACCTCGCCCTTGGTCCAGGTCTGGGCGCCGTTCCCGGTGTAGGTCCCGTCGACGGGGTCGGGCAGGTGGCCGTTGTCGAACGCGGCCCACACGACCGGGTATCCGGCGCGGCATCCGGAGTAGGCGGTGACGATGTGCGACCGGCTGCCCTGGCTCGGCTCGGGCGGGTTCTGCGCGGTGCAGCCGTTGTTACGGACGAACGTATCGCGCAGCGACCGGCCTTGCGAGATGTTCAGGACGTTGTCGGTGATGCCGTGCAGTCCCATGTAGGCGACGGGCTGGGTGCCACCGTTGCAGCCGCTGAGCTGCGCGCCGGAGAACACCGCGACCGCGCGGAAGACGTTCGGGCGCGAGCACGCGAGAGAGTAGCTCATGGCGCCGCCGTAGCTCCACCCCATGGCGAAGCGCAGCGAGGTGTCGACGCAGAGGTCCGACTCGACCTGGCGCAGGATGTCGTCGACGAAGGTGACGTCCTCGCCGCCGTTGTTGGCCCAGCCGTTGTTGAAGCCCTGCGGCGCGACGAAGATCGCATTGTTGTTCGACAGCTGCCGCTGCCCGTAGTACGACCAGGAGGCTCCGGCGCTTCCGCCCGAGTCGACGTCGTTCATGGTGCCGTTCAGCCAGTGCAGGCCGACGAACAGCCGGTACTGCGTGTTGTTGTTGTAGTTCGAGGGCAGCCGCAGGATGTACTGGCGGTTCTTGCCGCTGGTCGTGATGTTCCGCGTTCCGCTGGTCAGCGTCGGATTCTTCCCGCATCCCGCGGTACCCGCGAGCGCGGCGGCGGACGCCGAGGCTCCCGTGCTGCTGCCGCTGCTCATCGCCGCGTGCCCCGTCACCAGGACGACGGCCGCCGCGAGCGCCACGGCCCCGAATATTGACCTATGCTTGAGCATTTGCGATTCCCTCTGGCCGTAGGGACCGGGCCGACGATAACGACATGTTCTGCGTTCCTCTCCATCAGCGGCATCGAATGCCGGGGGCTGCGAAACCGGAACCGAAATGTGAGCGCTAACGTTTACAGGACTTATCGGTATGTCGTTTGCGCGCTGTATCAGGTGTAGTGCAAGGGAGCAAATACGACCTCATTGCGGATGTCAAGTAACTTGCTTCGCGGCCCCGGACGCCGGGCCCGTGGGACGTGCCCTCCGCACGTGCTGGCCAGGGGAAGGGTCGCGCCCGCTCCGGTCGCACAGGATGAAACTTTCGTAGTGAAGAGGCCGATCGCCTGTCGGGCGAAGGACGGCGGCCGCCCGCTATGAAGACAGGACGCCAGCCGTCACGTGCTGTCGCGCTTCTCCCAGAAGTTTCGGCAGAATCCCGATACTTTCGGTCTGGATTGGCGAATCTCAGATCGCACGGGTCGCGGGCTTCCCGCCTGGAGCTGATGTGAGAATCGGTGTTCATAAGCGTCCGCCGCCATCCCCGAAAAGCATTCGGCGGAGCGCGTTCTCGACGAGGTGAAACGTCGGTTTTAACTGAGGTCCGCTATTCGAGATGAGGACCCTGCCCGAAATCGGAGGCCGCCGGCCGAGATGAGGTCCGCCATCCGAGGTGAAAGCGCTCTCCGAGATCCATGACCGCGCAGGACGCCGGCTTCGGCGCGGCACGCCTCGCCGGCCTCGCGCGGTTCTTCCGTCGCCACGTCGGATGGAAAGGCTCAGCCGCCTTCCGTCAGAGCGTCGCCGAGAGGGGTCCGGCGGTAGACCACCGAGCGTCCTACTCGGGTGCCGCTGATCAGGCCCGCGCCGCGGAGTGCGGCCACATGGTCGCCGGTGCCGCCGAGGCTCAGATCGAGCAGGGCCGCGAGCTGGGTGGTGGTGGCCGGGAGCCTCAGCAGGATCGCCGCGCGGGTGCCGCCGATGAGCCGCGCCAGCCCTCGCGACGGCATCTCGTTCGGGATGAGGCCGCGGGCTGGGTAGACCAGCGCGTACGGCCAGGCGTCCTCCAGGTACGCTCCCACCCCCGGCCCGAAGACGCTGGGGACGAAAAGCAGCCCGCGGCCGTCGAGCCGGTGTCGCTCGTCGTCGCCGTCGACGTCCAGGCGTACCGCGATGTGGCCGGTGCCGCCGTCCGAGCGCCAGCGCACCCGGGGGTTGAGGTCGTCGAGCGCCGCCGCCCACCCGTAGGCCGCCAGGCGCCCGGCGCGGTGGGCGACGTCGCGTTCGAGGATCGCCTGGAAGCGCGGCCAGCCGGGCGCGATGATCTCCTCCCAGGTGGCTCGCAGGACGTCCGCGAGCAGTTCGACGATGTCGGGCCGCTGGAGCACGGCCATGGCCTCCCGCGACGGCTTCGGGCCGCCGCGCAGGTTCCTGGCGATCTCCTCGCGGGCCTGCGCCAGGGGCGTGGCGCGCATCACCGCCAGCTCGTTCTCGAAGGCGACGTTCACCCCGGTCGGGGGAGGGGCGATGAAGTCGGCGTTGTACTGGCCCCGCCGGAACAGCGAGATCAGTGCGGGCAGCGCGGGCAGCCGTTCCCCCAGCCGCTCGTAGGCGGGCCGGTTCCGCTCGACCCACGGCCGGTGCACGCCCGCCTCATGGCTGCCCGACAGCAGCCACAGGGCGTGCATGGTCTCGATCAGCCGGGAGACGGCGAATCGGCTCGTCATGACGTCCTGCGGAGTCACCTCGATCCGCATCACTCTTCCCACGTCACCCCATACCTCCGCCCACTCGGCCAGATCTGATCTTTCGGCTATTTCCGAAACCTTAGCCACTGGCGGCCGCGGACCACAGCATCGTCACGGGAGGTGTGGATGACCCAGACAGATCACAAGCGTCAGGCCACGTTCGGCGAGGTGTTCGCCGTTTCCGAGTTCCGGGTGCTGTTCGGCGGCTTCGCGCTGCTGGTGGCGGGCGACTCGGTCAAGATGCTCGCGTTCTCCGCGCTGGTGTACGGGCGGACCGGCTCCGCCGGGTTGTCCGCGATGGCCTACATGAGCGGGTTCCTGCCCTACGTCGTCGGCGGGACGTTCCTGCTCTCGCTGGCCGACCGGGTACGCCCCCGGCGGCTGATGATCGCAGGTGAGCTGGTCCGGGTCGCGGTCTGCCTGATCCTCGGGTTCGCCGGGCTGCCGGTGTGGGCGATGCTGCTGCTCGTCGTGCTGACCGGGGCGCTGAACCCGGTGTTCGGCGCGGCGCGCACCGCCACGCTCCCGGAGCTGCTCCCCGGCGACGCGTTCGTCCTCGGCCGCTCGGTGCTCACGGTCACCGCGGGGGCCGCGCAGATCGCCGGCCTGGCCGCCGGCGGCGCCGTGCTGGCGCTGGCCGGACCAGGGGGAGCCCTGCTGATCACCGCGACCCTGTCCGCGATCAGCGCGGTCATCCTCCGGTTCGGCCTTCCCGACCGTCCCGCCCGGGTGACCCGCCCGCGGGGCCGCGAGTACGTACGGGCGAACCGGGAGCGGGCGCGGGCGGGTGCCGGCGACGACGGCGGTCCGGTGGCGGGCGATGGAGGGAACGCGGTGCTGGCGACGCTCCGGGTGAACCGCCGGCTGCTCGCCGACCGGCGCTTCCGGGGGCTGCTGCTGTGCGGCTGGGTTCCGGTGATGTTCGTGGCCGGGGCGGAGGCGCTGGTCATCCCGTACCTCAGCGAACGGGGCGCGCCGTCCCAGGCGGGAGTCGTGCTCGCGGCGTTCGCGGTCGGGATGGCGCTCGGGGACTTCGTCGTCGGCAGGTTCGCCGCGCCCGCCCTGCGCGAGCGCCTGTCCCTCCCGCTGGCCTTGGCGGCCGGGGTGCCGCTGGCCGGGTTCGCCGCCCGCCCCTCGCTTACCTGGTGCCTCGCGCTCGCGGTGCTGACAGGGGTGTGCCTGGCCTACAACCTCGGACTGCAACGGCGGTTCGTCGACGCGGCGCCGCCCGACGCGCTCGGTCAGGCGTTCGGGCTGTTCACCTCCGGCCAGATGACCGCCCAGGGGTTGGGCGCCGCGCTGGCGGGCGCGATCGCCGAACTGGTCCCCGCGCATCTGGCCATCGGGATCATCGGGGCCGCCGGCACCCTCGCCGCCCTCGCCCTGGCGCCGCATCTCCGGCCCGAGCCCCGGCCCGCCGCGTCTGCACCGGTGCACACCGGCTGATCCACCGGTACGCGCGGCCGGTCGACGCCCCCTCGTACGGCTGCCGCCGATCCGTCGCCGTAGCGAGAGACCCGCCGGGCGCCGGGCGGTCCGAGGCCGTCACTCCGGCTCGGGGAGAACGAGGCGGACGCCGAGCTGGGTGAGGAGCTCCAGCTGGTCGTAGTAGATGCAGTGCATGGTGATCAGGCCGTCCTGGAAGACGCGGCTGCTGCACCCCCGGATGGACACCCCCCGGCCGGTCGCCTCGATCACCTCGCCGTCGGGCATGAGAAAGGGCCCGGTGTGCGTCCCGGTGAGGATCCACTCCATGACCACGGTGTCCTCGTGCGTGAACTTCACCCACGGCGTCAATCGCATGTCCGGGAACGCGGCCAGGAAGAACGCCCAGAAGGAGCCGATCTCGTCAGGGCCCTCCCCCTTGCCGCTGGGCGACATGTAGAGCGCATCCTTCGTGTAGCAGTGCGCCAGCGCCTCAAGGTCGTGCGCGTTGATGGCATCGACCATCCGGCTGGTGACTTCCTGGAAGTCGGACATCGCGAGCCCCCTTTTCCTCGCGTCACGAAATCACGCTACCCCGGCCACCTCCGGCCCCGTCCCGACGGAAAGACCGCTACGGGAAGATTCCTGCCGGAGGTTCCTGCGGGAAGGCCGGATCAGCGGCGGCGCCCCACCTCGCGTCCGGGCTCCCGCCGGGGGCGTGGGCCGGTCTCAGTACTTGACCTCGCACCAGACGGCGCGGCCGGTGAGGTTCTCGTCCACTCCCCAGCGCTGGGAGATCTGCTCCACGAGGAACAGCCCGCGTCCTCCTTCGCCGTCGAGATCTCTGGAGACGCACGGCCGCGTGCCGGCCCCCGCGTCCCGCACCGTGAGCCGGACGGTCTGGTCACACTGCGCCAGGGTGATGACGATGAATCCGCCGTCACGGGAGTCGGAGTGGACGACGGCGTTCGTCGTGAGCTCAGACGCCAGCGAGCCTCCGATGCTTTGGGCCATTCTCGATGAGGGTGTCCTGCATCGCCCTATCGGCGGCCCTGAGGTGATGAGCGAGCAATCGGGGACTCGACGCCGGGGCCGGTCGGACGGCCTGTCAGGTGGCGGGTAGGACGGTGCGGTGGGGGCCGGCGGTGGTCCGCAGGTCGGCCTCGATGCGGGCGGCGGTCGCCAGCAGCGAGGGGAGCAGGTCGCGGCGGGCGGACTCGACGGACGTGCGGCTGGCGTGCGACGAGAGGTTGACGGCCGCGACGACCTGGCCGGCGCGGTCGCGGATGGGCGCGGCGATCGAGCGCAGCCCTTCCTCCAGCTCCTGGTCGACCATGGCCCACCCCTGGGCCCGCACCCGTTCGAGCTCGGCGGTGAGCGCCTCGCGCGAGGTGATCGTGCGGGCGGTGCGCCGCTCCAGGCCGGCGGCGGCGAAGTACGACTCAAGGGCGTCGGGCGGCCGCCATGCCAGCAGCACCCGGCCCATCGAGGTGCAGTGGGCGGGGAAGCGCGTGCCGATGCTGATGGTGACCCGCATGATGCGGGTGGTCGGCACGCGGGCCACGTACACGATGTCGGAGGCGTCGAGCACCGAGACAGAGGCGGACTCGTGGACCTCGGCGACCAGCCGCTCAAGGTGGGGGAGGGCGACCTCGGGCAGGGAGAGGCTGGACAGGTAGGCGTACCCGAGCTCCAGCACCCGCGGGGACAGCGCGAACAGCCGGCCGTCGGTGCGGACGTACCCGAGCTCGACCAGCGTGAGCAGGAACCTGCGCGCGGCGGCGCGGGTGAGCCCGGTGGAGCGGGCCACCTCGCTCAGCGTGAGCTCAGGGTGCGCGGCGTCGAACGCCCGGATGACCGCCAGCCCGCGGGCCAGCGACTGGACGTACTCCTCCGCCATGTTCGGGGCCCCTTCCGCGGTGACCGTTGTACCAGCAGGCGATCAGGCGACCCCGCGCGGTTCGTACCGGCGGGGTGCGAGTGGTCCGAGACGGTTATAGCAGGCGGCCAGGAGAACCGGCTCGCCGGACGGACGTTCCCAGGTGACCGGCAGGTCTTGGCGTGCGGGCCGTCATGGCGCGTCGCGCTAATGGTGTTTTCGGACATTGACGCGATCTTGCGGCGGGGATAGCTTGCAGTGAAAAGTTCTCACTCGGAACGATCGTTCGTTTTGCGAACGGCATGTCGCCTTCCGCAGTCGCCTGGAGCGTTCCCCCGCAGCCGCCCCACCGACGAAACCGAAGCACGGCACCACAGCGCCACAGCACCACAGAAAGGGTGTTGACCATGGATTTCCTCGAACCCAAGATCTGGTCCGGAGCGGTCTACGGCGGCGAATGGGCGCGGTCCCAGGCGGGTGACGCGCCGGTGATCGAGCCCGCCACCGGGGAGGAGATCGGCCGCGCCGGAGTCGCCGGCCCCGCCGATGTCGCCGCCGCGGCAGAGCGGGCCGCCAAGGCCCAGCGCGAGTGGGCCGCCGCGTCGTTCGAGGAGCGGGCGGCCGTCCTGCGCCGGGCCGGCCGGCTGTTCGAGGAGCACGCCGCCGAGATCCAGCACTGGCTGATCCGCGAGTCCGGCTCCATCCCCGGCAAGGCCGGCTTCGAGACCTACGTCGCCGCGCAGGAGTGCTACGAGGCCGCCGCGCTGGCCTCCCAGCCGCCCGGCGAGATCCTGCCGACCGCGAAGAAGCGCCTCAGCCTCGCCCGCCGCGTGCCGGTGGGGGTGGTGGGCGTGATCTCGCCGTTCAACGCGCCGCTGATCCTCGGCATCAGGTCTGTCGCCCCGGCGCTCGCCCTCGGCAACGCCGTGGTGTTCAAGCCCGACCCGCGCACCGCCGTCTGCGGCGGCGTCGCCATCGCCCGCGTCTTCGAGGAGGCCGGGCTGCCCGCGGGCGTGCTGCACATGCTGCCCGGCGGCGCGGACACCGGCGAGGCGCTGGTCGCCGACCCCCGCGTCCGGGTCGTCTCCTTCACCGGCTCCACGGCCGCGGGCCGCAAGGTCGGCGAACTGGCCGCCCGGCACCTCAAGCGCGTCCACCTGGAACTGGGCGGCAACTCGGCGCTGGTCGTCCTGCCCGACGCCGACCTCGACCTCGCGGTCTCCGCCGGCGCGTGGGGCTCCTTCTTCCACCAGGGCCAGATCTGCATGACCGCGGGACGCCACCTCGTCCACGCGTCGATCAAGGACGAGTACGTCGAGCGGCTCGCGGCCAAGGCCGACCACATGCCGGTCGGCGACCCGGCCACCCAGGAGGTCGCCCTGGGCCCGCTCATCGACCACCGCCAGCGGGACAAGGTCCACGCGCTGGTCACCGGCAGCGTCGACAGCGGCGCGCGGCTCGCGGCGGGCGGCACCTACGAGGGGCTGTTCTACCGCCCGACCGTGCTCACGGACCTGACGGCGTCCGCGCCCGCGTACGCGGAAGAGGTGTTCGGCCCGGTCGCCCCGGTCATGCCGTTCTCGTCCCTGGAGGAAGCGGCGTCGCTGGCGTCCGACAGCGAGTACGGGCTGTCGCTGGGCATCCTCACGCGCGACGCCATGAAAGGGCTGGCGCTCGCCGACCTCATCCCCACCGGCATCGTCCACATCAACGACCAGACCGTGGACGACGAGGCGGTGGCGCCGTTCGGCGGCGTCGGCGCCTCCGGCACGGGGTCGAGGTTCGGCGGCACCCGGGCGAACATCGAGGCGTTCACCGACACCCAGTGGGTGACCATGCAGGGCGACATCGCCCCGTACCCGTTCTGATGGTCACCGCCACCTGCGCCGATGGCCGGCCGCGGGTGTACTGATGGCCACGGGTAGGCTCCGGGGTCTATGACTTCCCCGTCCACCGCCCCAGAACCGGAACGAGAAGGGTCACGGTCTCCCCGCCCCGCCGCCGCGCGCGGGCGGGCGTCCGTTCCCGGCCTCGGCGGAAGGTCCGGCGCGGCGCGGGTGCTGCTGGTCGCGGGTTTCGTGCTCGCCGCACTGAACCTGCGGCCGGCGCTGGCCGGCGTGTCGCCGCTGCTCAGCGAGATCATGGGTGATCTGAGCCTGACGCCCGCGGCCGGTGGGGCGATCACCACCGTCATGGTGGTCTGCCTCGGTCTGCTGGCGCCGGTCGCGCCCGCGCTGGCGACCCGGGCGGGGCTCGACCGCACCCTGCTGATCGGGCTGCTCATCCTGGCCGCGGGCACGCTCGTGCGCGGCCTCGGCGGCGTCGTGACCCTCTACGCGGGCTCCGCCGTCGCCGGCGCCGCCATCGCGATCATGAACGTGGTGATGCCCGGGGTGGTCAAGCAGCACTTCCCCGAGCGCGTCGGGCTGTTCACCGGCGTCTACGTCTCGGGCCTGGTGGCCGGCGCCGCGTCGGCCTCGGCGCTGATGGTGCCGATCGAGCAGCGATACGGCTGGCGCGCGGCGGCCGGCTCGGTGGCCGTGCTCGCGCTGGCCGCGGCGCTGCTGTGGGCGCCCCAGGCGTTCGGACGGCGGGCGGGCGCCGGGCGCGGCGGAGCGGGGCACCGGCCGTACGCCGAGCTGCTGCGCAGCCGCGTCACCTGGCACGTCATGACGTTCATGGGCCTGCAGTCGCTGACCTTCTACATCATGCTGGCGTGGTTGCCCACCATCTTCCGGGACGCCGGGCTGCCCGCCGACCAGGCCGGCTACCTGCTCGCCCTCACCAACGTCGCCCAGATCGCCGCCACCCTCACGGTGCCCTCGCACGCGGGCCGGGCCCGGACGCAGGTGCCGCACATCGTGGCCGCCGCGCTGCTGACGATCGCCGGGTACCTCGGCGTGCTGTTCGCGCCGGCCACGCTGCCGTGGCTCTGGATGGTCATCCTGGGGCTCGGCCAGGGCGCCTCGATCGCGCTCGCGCTGCTGATCATCACGTTGCGGGCGCCGGACCCGGCCTCGGTGACCGCGCTGTCGGCGGTGGCGCAGTCGTCCGGGTACCTGCTCGCGGCCCTCGGCCCCTTCGCGATCGGCCTGCTGCACCAGCTCTCGGGCGGCTGGACGGCGCCGCTCGCCGCCGGGCTCGCGGTGTGCGGGCTGCAACTCGTCTCCGGCGTGCTGGCCGGACGTCCGCCCGCTCACCCGCGGACCTGAGACCCCGGCGCCACGGCCCGCTCAGGGGTTGGTGGGGGCGAGGTCGGCGCCGATCGGGACGGCGGGGTTGAGGCTGTTGTCCACGACCATCATCTCGTAGGGGAACCGCCCGACGCCCCGCTTCCACTGCACCCCCACGGGCTGCTGGACGGCCACGCCCGGCACCGGCCCGCGGGAGAAGTCCAGCACGCCGGACATGCCGGAGTAGTTGAGCGTCCTCAGCCGCGCGGCGACGGCCTGCCTGTCCCGGGGCGAGTCGACCTTCGTGAACGCCTCGTGCGCGATCTCGAACAGCGAGTAGACCGAGCCGAGGGTCTGCAGCCACTGCCGGCCGCCGGCCGACTGGTAGGCCTCGGCGAGGTTCTTGGCGCTTTCGCCGTCCAGCGAGGAGGTGTTCGGCATGTACGGGCCCCACCAGGAGTCGGTGGCGATGTTGTCCACCAGGTGGCCGAGGGGCAGGGTGTCGGAGGGGAACAGCAGGACCTTGGCCACCGTGGCCAGCCGGGGACGGAACCCCTCGATGGCCGCCTGCCGCCACATGCGGTTGAAGTCGGGGGTGAGCGGGGCGTTGATGAAGATCTCGCACCGCTCCCGCCGGAACTTGGCGATCATGCGGGCGAAGTCGCGGCCGTCGCGGTAGGCGCCGCCGTCCACCCAGGTGTACCCGGCCTTCTCGATGATCGGCGGCCAGGCGCGCCGGAAGGCGTTGCCGTCGGGGTCGTCGGGGAACATGCCGGCCACCACCTTGTTGGTGGGGATCCGCTCCCACATCGGGACGAAGCATCCGCCGAACTGGTCGACGCCGAGGAAGAACATGGTCGTGTAGGTGAAAGGGCGGGGGTTGTCCGGGTCGGCCTGCCGGGAGAAGTACCAGGCCTCCCAGGGGACGACGGTCGCCACGCACGGGATGCCCTTCGCCTCGCACACCGACGCCACCGGGTTGGTCGTCTCGGGGGCCGAGCTGGTGAGGATCATGTCGGCCTTGTGGTGCGCGATGAGGTCGCGGGCCGCCTGCGCGGCGAGGCGGGGGTCGGACACGCTGTCCTTGACCACGATCTCGACGTCGTACCTTCTGCCGCCGACGGTGAATCCCTTGGCGTAGGGCGGGGTCTGGCGCACGCGGTCCACGACGAAGTCGTCCCCGGAGGCGAAGCCGGCCAGCGCTCCGGACTGCGGGCTCACGAAGCCGATCACGATCTTGTCGGTGTCGCCCCGGAAGTCCCCGCCGGCCACGTCGCAGGCGGTGCCGGCCGCCGCGAGCGCGCCGAGACCCAAGCCCTTGAGCAAGGCGCGGCGGGGAAGGGGTAAGCCCTGCATGCAAGCCTCCGAGATCGCGCTGCCCACACGTCCGCGCCGGATCCGGCCGGATCCCGCCACGAATTTGGACGGATCTGGGCTGATCTGGCCGGAAAGGCAGCCGGTTCTACTGGTACGCGGGGATGATCGTTCCTCTGTGGAGATGATTGCCGATAAAGGCGGGCGGTCGCTGGTGATCGCCGATAGTCGGTGCCCATCGGTATGTCCCGCCGCGCGTGTCCTGCCGAGAGCATGGCCTTTGACCAGGCATACCATCGAGTGTGACCTGCGTTCGATGGCCCGTGGCCGGCGCGCTGGCCGGCATGCTGACCCTGCTGCCGGGCGGCGCCGCATCCGCCGGCGCGTCGTCCGGCACGTCAGGCCTCACCGCCGCGATGGTTCACCCGGTCTCCGCCGCGGCCGGTCCGCTGTCCGCGACGGCCGGTCCGGTTTCCGTGACGGCCGGTCAGGTGTCCGCTGCGGCCGGCCCGTTCTCCGCCGCGTCTGTTGGCCTCTTCTCCGCGCGCCGTGCCGTCTCGAGGTCGTACCCGATCGTCATCGGGCACCGCGGCGCGTGCGCGTACCGGCCCGAGCACACCCTGCTCTCCTACCGGACCGCCATCGCGATGGGCGCCGACTTCCTCGAACCCGATCTGGTGTCCACCAAGGACCACGTGCTCGTCGTCCGGCACGAGAGCGAGATCTCCCACACCACCGACGTCGCCCGGCACCCGGAGTTCGCCTCGCGCAGGACGACCAAGGTGATCGACGGCCGCGCGTTCACCGGCTGGTTCACCGAGGACTTCACGCTGGCCGAGCTGCGCACCCTGCGCGCCGTCGAGCGGCTGCCCGCCCTGCGCCCGCTCAGCGCCGCCTTCGACGGCCTCGCGCCGATCGCCACCTTCGACGAGGTGGTGGCGCTGGCCAAGCGGTGGGGCGTCGGCGTCTATGCCGAGACCAAGCATTCGAGCTACTTCGCCTCCATCGGGCTGCCGCTTGAGGAGCCGATGCTCGCGACGCTCGACCGGCACGGCTGGCGTGAGCGGACCGACCCGGTCTTCGTCCAGTCGTTCGAGACCGGCAACCTGCGGGCGCTGCACGGCAGGACGCGGCTGCGGCTGGTCCAGCTCCTTGAGGCGACCGGCGCGCCGCGCGACCTGGCCGTCAAGGGCGACCCGCGCACCTACCGCGATCTGGCGACCCCCGAGGGGCTCGCCGAGATCGCCTCCTACGCCGACGCCGTCGGCGTCCCGACCCATCTGGTACAGCCCGTCGACCGCGACGGCCGGTTGCGCGCCGCCACCACGCTGGTGGCCGACGCCCACCTCCAGGGCCTGGACATCCACGTCTGGACCGTCCGGCCGGAGAACGCCTACCTGCCCGGCGCGTTCCGCCGGGGCGACCCGGCGGCGCCCCGGTACGCGAGCGCGCACGGCGACGTCGCCGGCTGGCTACGGCTGCTGTACGGGCTCGGGGTGGACGGGGTGTTCAGCGACGACCCCGGCATCGCGCGGCACGTCCGCGACGCCATGGCGGTCGAAATGCCCGTCGAGGGCGGCCTCGGTCAGACGAGCGCCTCGGAGCCCGCGGGGCGCAGCTCGTCCGCGTAGCTCACCGAGGCTCGGCGCATGACGCCGTCGTCGCTGATGGAGTACTGGCCGAGGCGCCACAACGGGGGAGAGTAGGCGTGGATCGACACGCTCGCCTCGGCGTGGCCGTTGATCCGGTGGATGTGCTCGGGGCCGAACGCCAGCACCTCGCCCTCGGACACCAGGGTCTCCAGCGGGGCGCCGCCGATGCGCGGGTTGGACTCCCTCAGCGTGCCCGCCACCACCCGCACGGCGCCGGAGGAGACGTCGTGGTCGTGCCAGCCGGTGTCGTCCTCGGGGCGCCAGCAGATGACCCAGACGTCGACGAACGAGTCGCGGTGCAGCGAGGCGTAGTGACGCGCCTCTCCGCTCTCTCCGAAGGCCACGTGCGGCGACCACAGCTCGGGCCGGGCCGCGAGGTCTTCGACCAGGACGCGCAGTTCGTGCTTGTCGAGGTATCGGTCGGGCAGGGATTCCCAGGTCATCGGTGCACCGCTCCTTCCAGATCGAGCAGACGCGTGGGGTTGGTGAGGGATATCTGCTGCTCGATGGCCTCGCCGAGCAGCGTGGGGGCGGGCGCGGCGTAGGGCGCGTCCGAGCCGAGGACCACGACCTCCACGCCCACCACGCGAGTGATCGCGTCGATGGCCTGGTGGCCGTAGGAGGAGGTCTCGAGGAAGACGTCCGGGTCGACTGTGCCGCGGCCGGAACCGCCCCGGGCGATCAGGCGCTCCACGTGCAGGGGCGCCAGACCGGCCAGCAGCGCGAAACAGACGCGCAGGCGGGGGTGCCGGGCCCGGCCGAACGCCTGGAAGGCGTACCAGGCGGCGTGCATCTGCTGGACGTAGGGCACCAGCGCCGGCCACCAGGCGGGACCCTCGGCGGCCGCGGCGGGACCCGGGTGGACGAACAGCGGCAGGTCGCGCTCTTCGAGCAGGTCGAGCAGCGGCGCGACGCGGGCCAGGCCCGCGGCGTCCGCCAGGGCGGTCGCGGGGAGCTGAAGCCCGGCGAAGCCCGCGTCCAGCGCCTCGGCGGTGCGGCCGGCGTCGATCTCGCTGACGCACGTGGAGGCCCAGGCCCGGAAGGACGGCGGCAGCGCCAGCGACCCCTCGTGGTGGGCGTCGAGCAGCGGCCAGGCGTCGGCCGGCGGCAGGTGCTCGACGCCGAGCGGGCTCGACAGCGACACCAGCGCCAGGCCGACGCCGTGGTCGCGGTTGAAGGCGAGCCGGTGACCGAGGTCATGGTCGAGGGGGTTCACCTCGTAGGGCGCCTCGCCGTCGAGGAAGAGCGTCCAGCCGGAGAGGAACGGCGGCGCGGCGCGCCGGCGCAGCGCGCTCACGAACCCGGGCGTCCAGATGTGCTGGTGAACGTCGATCCCCATGACACCTCCTCGTCGACCAGGCCATCCTATATTACCTACTGGCTTAGTTGGCTATTCGTCGGGCCGCCTGTGAATCGTTTCACTGATACGTTTCAGTGAAACGCTTCACCTCTTCGCCCGTCAACCGTCCGTCCATGCTGCGAGACGGTCTGGACCCCACCGGTCGGGGGGGTTCGGCATAAGCTGGGCGGATGCCGCGTTCCCAGCCGCGTAAACGGGCGACGATCCGCGAGGTGGCGGAGGCGACCGGCCTGTCGCCGGCGGCCGTCTCGTACGCGCTGCGCGGCATGCAGGTCTCCGACAAGACCATCGAGCGGGTGCGCCGGGCCGCCGCGGCGCTCGGCTACGAGGCCGATCCGATCGCGAGGGCGCTCGCCAGCGGCCGCACCGGCATGATCGGCGTGCTGTGCGGCTCGCTGGAGGACCTCTGGCAGCAGTCGCTCGCCATCGGCCTGGGGCGGGCTCTGCGCGACAAGGACCGCTACGCGCTGATCCTGGACGCCGCCGGCGACCCCGCCCGCGAGCGCGCGCTGGCGCTCCAGCTTCGCGACCAGCGCGTCGACGGGCTGATCGTGCAGCCGGTCGACCCGGCCGCGCAGTTCTGGTCACAGCTGGCCGAGAGCCTTCCGGTGGTCGCCATCGGCGACGCGCTCCTCGACGCGAGGACGGCGGGCGAGGTCGTCTTCGACAACCGCAGCGGGGTCACACTGGCCCTCGACTACCTGCGCCGTAAGGGGCACCGCGGCATCGCCGTCCTGACTCCGACCCGGCCCAGCACCCCTGACCGCCCGGCCGACGTCCACGTGACGGCGGAGGCCGAGCGCCTGGGGCTGGACATCGAGGTGGTGACCGCGCCGCACGGGCTGGCCGCCATGACCGGGACCGCGCGAGAGCTGCTCTCGGGCGCGTCCCGGCCGAGCGCGGCGTTCTGCTTCTCCGACTCCATCGCTTACGGGGTGTACGCGGCGGCGGCCGAACTGGGCCTGCGGATCCCCGGCGAGATCTCGGTCATGGGCTACGACGACCATCCCATGTCCAGGTTGCTCACCCCGGGCCTCACCACGGTCGACTGGGACATCGACGGCATCGTCCGCGCGGCCGTCCGCCTGGTGGCCGCGG
The DNA here is from genome assembly GCF_055586705.1 of Sphaerisporangium sp. NPDC049457. NCBI lineage: Bacteria > Bacillati > Actinomycetota > Actinomycetes > Streptosporangiales > Streptosporangiaceae > Sphaerisporangium > Sphaerisporangium sp. NPDC049457. The sequence goes on from NZ_JBVJHR010000032.1 coordinate 40,768, forward strand.
CGGCGGACGGCCGGCACCGCAGGCGCAGGATCATCCAGGCGCCCGAGCTGTGCGAGCGCGGCTCGGTGGCCGACCTCGGCGCTCGTTGAGGGCCGGCAGGCCGGCGCGGTAGCCCTCAGTCCTCGTTGAGGCCGAGCAGCATGTCCAGCAGCCAGGTGATCACGCCGACCAGGATGGCGCCGAGGAAGGCGGCCCAGAAGCCGTCCACGTGGAACGGCAGGTCCACCTGCTCGGCGATCCAACTGGTCAGCAGCAGGAGCAGCGCGTTCACCACCAGGGCGAACAACCCGAGCGTGAGCACGTAGAAGGCGCAGCCGAACGTCTTGATGATCGGTTTGAGCACCGCGTTGACGATGCCGAATATCAGGGCGACCGCCACGAGGGTGCCGGCGGTGCGCGCGGTGGTGCCCCCCGAGACGGTGATGCCCGGAATCAGGCGGGTCGCCGCCCAGAGTGCGCCCGCGACGATAAGGATCTTGATGATGATCTTCACTCTTTCGATGGTGGCACCAGTCGACGGCGGGCGGTAGAGGGTGAGGACCTGGTGTACGCGCTTTTCGCGCCGGTGAAGATCGATGCCGCCGGGACCGCCGGTCGCCGGACGGCCCTATCCCCGCCTCCGGAGGGCGGCGGCGGGGCGGGCGTCCGAGCGCGGGGCAGGTGTGCGAGGTGATCGTCAGGGGGGCTGGATGTGCATATCCCTTGTGATCGGGGGGAAAGGGCTACAAGGGGGTGAGCCGGTATGGATCAGGACGAGCTGCAGTCGCTGTCGCCCAGGGAACTGCACGACAGGGCGGTGCGCTATGCGGTCACGCACGGCGACCTGGGCTTCCTGTGGGACCTTCTCAAGGTGATCCCGGCGGCCGAGGCCGCGAGCGGTCACTCCGAGGAGACGGCCAACGACCTCAGCCGGGTGTCGGCACTGCTCAGCGACGCCGTGGCGTCCGGCGAGGGCGAACTCGGCGAAGCGCTGCGCCCGGTGTACCTCGCGTACCTGTCCAAGCACCCCGACGCCTGAGGACGCCGGACACGCTCTTAGGCTCCAGTTATGGCATCGGTGAATGTAGAGCGTACTGAGAGCGGCTTCGTGGCCCGGAACGGGCGCGGGGCGGAGATCCCCATCGGCAGCGGCGAAGAGGGTCTGTTCACCCCTGTGGAACTGTTGCTCGCCGCGCTGGGCGGCTGCAACATCGTGACCGTCGAGCCGCTCACCGCCAAGCGCGGGCACCGGCTCGTGCGGCTGGCGATGACGGTCGAGGCCGAGAAGGTCGAGCCCACGCTGCTCGGACCGATGACGATCACCTACGACGTCGAGCTGCCCGAGGGCGACGCCGAGGCGGACGAGGTCTTCCGCGCCGTCGCGCACCGGGTGCACGAGCGGCACTGCACCGTCAGCCGGACGCTGCAGAAGGGCGTCGAGGTCAACCTCGAACTGCCCGAATAGCCGCTCCGGCCGCCGGGTCGTCCCGTACCTGGTCATGCCCGCGACTTAGACCGAATCTATACCGTGGGATGACGAGCGCCTCAGGCCCCGGTATGTAGTGTTAAGGCAGGTCAAGGGGGATGCGACCGGCGCCCGGAAGGGCGCGGCGAAGCTTTCACCAGAGGACGCGGTGGGGGACCGCGTCCGTATAGCGGGACCGCCCGATGCGTTTGGGGGAAGGCATCGGCGCTGGACCGTGAAAGGTCGGGGCCGGACAGGCGGGGGACTGTCCGGCCCCGACTCATGTCCACCCCCGGTCGCCCGAAGCCCCGCACCCTCCCGGAGCCGCTCACCCTCCCGGAGCTCCTCACCCTCGCGAAGCCGCACCCTCGCGAAGCCGCTCGCCATCCCGGAGCCCTTCACCCTCGCGAGGCCCCTCGCCCTTCCGCCGCGAAGCTGCCGCCCTCGTTGTGGTGGCGGGCGGGCACCTTCTCCGGCGGGTGTTCGCCAACCAGGGCTTTACCGATGACGGCCCAGGAGGGGCGTGCGAAGACGTTCTGGCAGGCACCGCTTCCCTTGTGGTCACAGCCGTCACACCCGTATCGCGTCGGACCCCCGCGTCGGCCGCCCGGTTGGGGAGAATTGCCCGATATGTGGTGTTTCGTGCCTGTAACGTAGATCTTCTAATGCTTTGTAGACACTTCGTTTGCTTTGTCCTGACTTGGCCGGTAACGTCTTCTACCAGAACGAACGGTGACCTGGTCTTCAGCCGGAAGGCCGCCGTCCGAACGTCGAATCCCATCGGGCCTACCCGGCCCACGGGAACCGGGGACCCAAGTCCTTCCGGGGTGAATCCGCGCGAGCGGTAGGGCGAACTCCACGTCCGAACCCGTCAGCTAACCCGGTAGACGTCATTGGAGAGGAGACTCGAGTGGACACACCGCCCCACTCCGTCCTCCGGGCTACCCTAGACCCGGATCTTGCCGTCAGAAGCGGCACAAAAGTCGGTTTCTAACAACCGACCGGGTGACTCGCAGCAGCCTTGCGACGTGGTGGCATCGACGCCACCCCCCGACCGACCCACGTAAGAAAGCGTTCGCGCAGCGGTAGACCATGCCCTCGTCGCCCGCTCGCGCCTGTTGAGAACGCTTTCCTCTCCCGGCGCCGAACCCTCTTGACCGAACTCGGAGCCCGGGTCCCCATGTCTTCTGATGAAAGATCCTGACCTCCCATGTCTTTTTTCACGAACACCCCCAGATGTCGCATGGTCTCCCGCATCATCGGCGCCACGATGATCTGCACCGCCGCGGTGGGGACGGCCGGCGCGGCCCACGCCGCCAGCTCCCCGGAGCGCACCAAGGACGGCGTCGCCACCACCGTCGCCACTCAGCGAGTGATGCTGAAGGGCTCCACCATGGCCTCCTACTTCTGGGACGACTCCTCCGGCCGCGCCGGTGACACCGGTCTGCCGGCCATCGGCAAGCCGATGCAGAAGGGTCTGTTCGCGAGCCCGAGCTGGCCGCTGGGCACCGAAGGCTATGTGATCTACAAGGGCAGGAAGGCGCCGTTCTTCATCGGCGACCGCGGCCCCGGCATCCCCTCCCAGAGCGGTGTCATGCTCGACATCGACGGCAAGACCTTCGCCGAGCTGACCGGCGGCGACTTCAACAACTCCAACCTGATGGTGACCGGCTTCGACGCCGGCCACATCAAGGTGGACTACGTCATCACCAAGTGGGGCGGCGGCCCGGGCAAGAAGAACCTCCCGGTGCCCTTCTCCGACGGAGCATGGGGCGAGTACGACCACGACCCCGCCGAGCCCACCCTGGCGCTCGTCTCCGCTCCCTGACCTTCAGCGCACATCGAGGCGGGCCGAAGCCGCTGTGCTCCCGAGCCTCCCCGGGAAACGGCGTGCCGGTGCTTCCCCCTGGTACCGGCACGCCGACCTCCCGCCGATGTGCGTAGCTTCGCCGGGACTGCTAAAGTCACGGTAGTCAACGCGCCGCTAGCTCAGTTGGTTAGAGCAGCTGACTCTTAATCAGCGGGTCCGGGGTTCGAGTCCCTGGCGGCGCACCACGGCGACAGCCGATGACCTGGGCACTCTCCACTTGACGGAGGGTGCCCACAGTCATTTCCAGGGCCCGCGCCCGATCGTCGCGGGCTTTCGTCCCCGGCCAGGTCTTCCCGGTGGCAATGCCGCCGACGGCCTCGGAAAAGGCGCAGAAAGGCGTGGTCTCTGTCGGGTTTCCGACCGCCTGATCGGCGCACGTGGTGCGGAAGGACGCGCCGCGCCTATGGTCCCGCTCATGCTGGAAATCGCGGTCGCGTTCATGGGTCTGCTCTTGGCGGCGAACATGGCGGTGACGCTGGCCATCGTGCGGCGGTTGCGGGAGTTGAAACGAGCGGGGCACCATGACGAGCATTCGACGCTCCCCGAAGCCGGGCACGTCGTCGGTGAATTCGAGGTGACCGCCTTGAACGGCACCCGGCTGTCTCGTGCGGACTTCTCCGTGGGACCGAGGCTCGCCGTGTTCGTCACTCCGGACTGCGATGCCTGCGAAGGCGTGGTGGAAGCCCTGCACAAGATCAGCTACGAGGAGGCGCCGCCCGTCGTCTTCGTCGCGGGTTCGCCGTCGAGCCGCGAGGTGCGGGAGGTCATCGACGGGCTGCCGCGCGGGATGGTCGTCGCCTGCGTCGCGCCTCTGGGCGAGTCGGTCCACGAGGCGATGCGGGTCGGCGCGTATCCCGCCATCGTCAGGGTCAGCGACGGCGTGGTGGAGCTGGCGGCCGACCGCTTCTTGGCCGGAACGCCGCACAGCGGCCGATAGCCGGTTCCCTCCGCGTACGTCCGCGCTCATTTCCGCTGATAACACCTGCCGGTCTGATTGGCAAGGGTTCATTCGGCACGCTGTCGCGGATCCGTCAGATCCTTGAGCGGCATGCCGGCGCTATGCAGAATCGGGATGGCGGCCGGTACTCCGCGCCTTTCGAACGCGACTCGTGCTCTCCCCTTCTCTTTCGTATGCATTCGTTCGGTGGAAAACCCGTTCGCCGGCCCTCGAAACGCGCCCGGCCGAGCCGTCGTGATGCGCCGCTGAAGGCGCCTTCCAGCCCTGCATCGGAGCCAACGTGTTATTGCGGACTGTCAGCACATCAGCTCGGGTATTGATGATCACCGCACTGCTCTTCGGGCCCGCGACCGTGGTTCCCGGCGGCGCCGCCACCGCGAGCGCGGTCGCGGAATCGGCGCCGGACGGGACGGCGGGCGACAGACCGGGGACCGGTTCGGATCCCGCCACGCCTGATCGCTCCTCCATCGCGGTCGCCGAACGGGACAAGACGCTGCCGGAGGGGTGGAAGACCTCCAAGGACCTGGCCGTCGCCACGGCGGGAGACGCGACCGGTTTCCACGTGCTGGTCGCGGAGGCGCGATCCGGCTACCAATGGCGGACGCTGACCACCTTGAGCGAGCCCGGCATGGACACCGACCGTTGGATCGGGAACGCGTGCCTGACCGGTTCCGGGACGAAGGTCGTCGTCGTGTACGCCCCGCGCCACTTCACGAACCGGACGAGGTTGTTCGCCCGAGGAGCGTTCGCCGCGGTCGTCGACGTGGCGACCGGTGCGGTCGCCAAGCTGCGCGACCAGGTCACGCTGGCGTACTTCAACCCCGGCTGCGGCGCGGGCGGCGACGTCGCGCTCGTCCAAGGGGCCGACGAGGTCAAGAACAGCAGCCGCCTGCTGAAGGTGGACACCGGCAGCGCGAAGGTCGAACTGGCGGCCGTGGTCCCCGGCCAGATCACCTCCGCCGTGCCCTCCGGCGACGACCTGCTCGCGGTCGACGGCGACGCCGTCGTGCGGGTCACCGGTTCGGGCAAGGTCACGACCGTCGCGACCGGCGACTCGGTCCCGTTCGACCTGCGCGCGGACGGCGAGGGCGGCGTCACGTTCACCGAGGCGCACGGCAAGCTCGTCCGGGTCAGGTACCACCGGGGTACGAAGACCCGGACCCTGGCCACCGGTGAGCCGGGCCGGCTCGCCGTCCGCGGGGGAAGAGGCGGCAGGACCTTCCTGGTCGGGACGCCGGCCGAGGTCGAGAAGCTGCCGAAGGGCATCTCCGTGCTGCCGGCGAAGGCCGAGGCGCAGGTCTCCTCCGACGGCGGGCTGGTCATCCGCGGAGTGGTGCCGAGCGGCCTGCGGAACGGGCCGCGCGACAACCCCCAGGGCACGGGGATCAGCGGCGCCGGTCGTGCGACGGCGGGACCGGAGGCGATCGCGATCACCGCGACGGTCGCCTCGACCAAGTCGGACGTGAGCTTCGAGGTGCGGCCCGCCGCCGAGATGGCGCCGGAAGGCGACGCCGGCCGGGTCGTCAACCCCCGGCTGGCCGCGGCCGCCGGCACGGTGGACGAGGGGTACACCTGCGCCGTTCCCAGGAACGACCCGTTGGTGCAGGTGTACCAGCCGCACTGGCGGCAGGTGGAGTGGGCGGTGGACCAGCTGGTCATGAGACGCCTGACCCTGTCGCGGCCGGCCGGCTGGAAGGGGTCGGGGCTGCCGTCCTGGTCACCGCAGACCATGTTCGCCGCCGGCGACCTTCAGGGCGGAGGACGGGTGCCGACCAACATCATGCTGGGCATCCTGGCCCAGGAGTCCAACCTGTGGCAGGCGCAACGCCTCGCGCTGGAAGGCGAGACGGGAAATCCCCTGGTCGGCAACTACTACGGTGTGGACGTCTATGACGACGACCCTTCCAACGACTGGGCGATCGACTTCTCCAAGGCCGACTGCGGATACGGGATATCACAGCAGACCGACGGCATGCGCAAGGCCGGCTCGGAGCGCCCGGGCGAGACCGCGTGGCCGGCCGGCACCCAGAAGGCGGTGGCGGTGGACTACGTCACCAACATCGCCGCGGGCCTGCGGACGCTGGTGCAGAAGTGGAACCAGATCTACGCCGACACCGGCGGGACGATGAAGGCCAACAACGGCGATCCCGCCATGCTGGAGAGCTGGTACTACGCCGTCTGGGCCTACAACTCCGGCTGGCATCCGAAGGCCGAGGCCTCCGCGAACGGCGGCGCCTGGGGCCTCGGCTGGACCAACAACCCGTCGAGTGGCGTCTGGCGGCCCGGCCGGCATCCCTTCCTGGACGGCAACACCTACGCCGACGCCGCGACGCCGCAGTACTGGCCCTACCAGGAGAAGGTGCTCGGCTGGGCGGCCTGGCCCATCACGAAGAGCTATTGGGACACCGCTTCCGGCACCTGGAAGGAGCAGGCGGGATACAACGCCGCCTGGTGGAACAGCGACGCCTATCGCTCCGCCGTGGTGCCGGTCGTCCAGAAGGCGAACCTCTTCGCGGTCGACCTCAACGCCTTCTGCCTGCCCGCGTCGAGCGGGGGCCAGCACAACGAATGCCAGCCGGGGACGACGAACTACGAGTCACCGGCCGACAGCACCCCCGGGCGATGTACGCGGGCGGACTTCAAATGCTGGTGGCACGCGCCGAAGACATGGAAGACCGACTGCACGGCGGCGTGCGGGCACGAGGGGACCATCCGCTACTCCGACGCGGTCTGGGCGGGAACGGAAAGGGAGGAACCGGCCGACTACCTGACCCCGTGCCGCACGCCCGGCCTTCCGTCGGGGGCGCTCATCGTCGACGACGTGCCGCGTTCGGTGCCCGCGATACGCGGCGGCTGCGACAACTCCGGGTGGGTCAACTCCGGCACGCTGTCGCTCGCCTTCGGCAGGAACGGGGCGGGGCAGGAGGTCTCGAAGGCGGACTTCCAGCAGCTCGGCAACGGCTTCGGCGGCCACCAGTGGATCGGATACGCGAGGAGGAGCGCCGAGACCCAGTTCAAGATCACGGGTACCTGGACGCTCGGCCAGGCCATCAACGGCCCGGCCAGGGTGTTCGTCCACCTGCCCGACCACTACGGCTCCGCCAAGGCGGTGAAGTACGAGATCGAGACCGCAAGGGGGACGAGGACCCGCACGGTCGACCAGGACGGGACCGGCAACCGGTGGGTCTCGCTGGGCGGTTACCTGTTCGACGCCGCCCCGGTGGTGCGGCTCAGCACCGTCATGGAGAACGGGAACGGAAGCCAGGCGGTGGTCTGGGACGCCATCGCGTTCCAGCCCGTCCACGGCACCTTCGCGGAGCATTCGGTCGACGCCGTCGCCCTGTTCGACGAGGACCAGGACATCGATTCCGACGTGGCGTCCACCTGGCTGCTCAACACGCCGCTGAAGAACCGGCAGGCGTTGTACGACTGGGCGATGAGCGTCACGGGTGAGGTGCTGGCCGCCCCCGCCTGCTCGGGCGGTCCCACCACCTCGTGTGTCATGCCGCAGCTCAAGGACGCGATGCAACGGTGGAGACAGCAGGTCGTCGAGGCCGGCGTCGATCCCGTCCAGCATTCGCCCGGCAAGGCGATCACCAACTGGATCCACTTCGCCAATCCCTACACCGATCGCCCGACCAGCGCCGCCAAGCCCACGCGATTCGACACCGACGACACCAGTTACAAGGTCAGATCCCGGGTGCGGGTGTCGTTCGTGGTGGACGACACCGGGACGATCGTGAGCGGCAGTGAGGCCACGGAGTTCGAACACCGTACGGGCGACACCGTTCTGCCCGCCTTCGTCATGGAGACGCTGGCGGCGTTCCAGCAGGGCTATGGATTCGCGCCACCCGACCTGGGCTACACCGCCGCGAATCTCAACCGCCACGACGGGGGGTCCAGGACCGCCGCGCCCAACTCCACCGGCCGGCTGCCCGGCAGGGCGTGGGCCGACAAGGGCGAGGCCACGGTGGTGGACGACCAGGGTAACCCGGCGAACGGCGACGGCGACTGTGTGCACGCCAGATACGTCTCGGGCGGCATCATCGGTTACGGCCCGATGCTCGGCACGGCCGTGCCGGACCGGTTCGGCGCCTGGGCGTCCCGCATCGACGCGGCGACGTCCATGTCACCGGCGGCCTCCAGGGTCGCGGCGGAGATCTACAACCTGTTGTTCCGCACCGGCAACACCGGTTCCATCTTCTACAACGCGCCGCCCATCTGGCAGCAGCTGGACTTCCTCGCCTGCGCGGACGGCTCGGTGCGCCGCCACGCGCCCTCCGGCGGCGAGCCGCTGCCCATTCTGAACGCCAGCCTCATGCCCGACCATTACCTGTACCACAATGGCCAGGCGATGAATCAGCAGGGCGCGTTCTCGCAGACCGCGGCGCCCGTGATGAAGGGGGACTTCGTCGGATTCAGCCGGGTGCCGACGCCGATCGCCACCCTGGGTCACCCGTGGGGAAACTGCTCGTCGATCGCGTACCGGTGGGGGAATCCCTGGGGTGTTCTGCCGCCCGCCACGGGACCCGCCGATCCGGATACCGTGAATCTGTGTGACAGACCCCGGACCTGACAGGCGCGGGGGGGGGGGGGGGGGGGGGGGGGGGGGGGGGGGGGGGGGGGGGGGGGGGGGGGGGGGGGGGGGGGGGGGGGGGGGGGGGGGGGGGGGGGG
>NZ_JBVJHR010000033.1:0-45321 GCF_055586705.1 Sphaerisporangium sp. NPDC049457
TGGCTCGGCTCCGGCGCCAGCGCGCTGCTGTTCGACGGCAACGGCAACAAGAAGTCCGCCTACAACTCCGTCCTCAACGCGCTGAACAACGCCACGCCCAACCCCACCCCCACGCCGACAGTGACGCCGACGGTGACGCCCACCCCGACCACCACCCCCACCGACCCCGGTGGCGGCGGTAACGGCGAGATCAAGGGCGTGGCCTCGGGTCGTTGCGTGGACGTGCCCAACCGCTCCACCAACGACGGCACCGCCGTCCAGCTGTGGGACTGTAACGGGCAGGACAACCAGACCTGGACCGCCACCTCGTCCGGTGAGATCAGGGTCTACGGCAACAAGTGCCTGGACGCCGCCGGCAGCGGCAACGGCGCCAAGATCCAGATCTACTCCTGCCACGGCGGAAACAACCAGAAGTGGCGCTACAACTCCGACGGCTCCATCACCGGCGTGCAGTCCAACCTGTGCCTGGACGCCGTAGGCCAGGGCACCGGCAACGGCACCGCGATCCAGCTCTACTCCTGCCACGGCGGGAACAACCAGAAGTGGACCTGGAACGGCGGCGGCACCAGCACCCCCACGCCCACCCCCACCGTCACCCCGACGGTGACCCCCACGCCGACTCCCACCCCCACGTCGCCAGGCCGTCCGGCCATCGAGAACAACTACTCGGTCACCCGTGAAGGCGCCTACGGCACCAACCGCTACACCGTGTACCGGCCGTCGAACCCGTCGGCCGTGGCGGGCACCATGCCCGTGCTGGCCTTCGGCAACGGCGCCTGCGCGCACACCGACGGCAGCGAAGTGGTCCAGATCCTGACGTTCATCGCGGCCCGCGGTTTCGTCGTCGTGGACACCGCGTCGGTCGACGGCTCGTCGAACGGCGTGGCGAGCGGAAACCCGATCCCGTCACTGCTCACCGACGCGATCAGCTGGGCCCAGCAGGAGAACGCCCGCAACGGTTCGGCGCTCTACCAGCGCCTCGACCTGTCCAAGGTCGCCACCGCCGGCCACTCCTGCGGCGGACTCGAAGCGCTGATCGCCGGCGCGGACTCGCGGGTCAAGAGCGTCATCTCCCTCGACAGCGGCCTGTTCGCCGACGGCTCCTTCGGGTACTCCCGCTCGGAGCTCAACAAGCTGCACACCCCGGTGATGTTCATGGACGGCGGCAGCTCCGACATCGCCTATGACAACACGCGGGCCAACTACGACCTGGTCCAGGTGCCCGCCGTACTGGCCGAGCACCCGCAGGCCGGTCACACCGGGTTCATCACCGGCAGCCAGAGGATCGACGGCATGACGGCGGTGGTCCACTTCCTGGACATGACCCTCAACGGCAACGCCACGGCACGCTCGTACATCCTGTCCGAGCTGGCCACCAAGTCCCCCTGGTACGTCCGCACCAAGAACTTCTAAATACCGGACGACCTCAATCCGCCGTGACCCGCTTCCCAGCGGGTCACGGCGGATCGCTTCCGCGAGACGCCCGAACACGGAGCGCGAGTGCGCGGACCCGCCGATGAGCGCGCCCCCCTGGCTTCCGGAGCGACGTCACGTGACGAGCACGGCGGTGAGCATCGAGAGATACGACTCATGGGCGAGACGCAGGCTGTCAAGATCGGACGCCCTGAACCACGCCACAGCGTCGTGCTCGTCCGGCGCGGCGTTGACGGGTGTTCCGGTCCACCTGTCGACCAACCAGATCCGCATGTCGAACGCCGCGGTCCGGATCTCATGCATCGGCGGGCTGGACGGCTCCGATGCCGTGATTCCCAACTCCTCCCGAAGCTCACGGACAAGACTCTCCTTCGGGTCCTCCCCCTCCTCCACATGACCGCCCGGCAGGTCCCATACGTCGGGATACCAACGGCGTCCGGCACTTCGATGACACAGCAACACCCGATCGCCGTCACGAAGCACGGCCGTCACAATCCGGACCGGATCGGAATCGTCAGCGGAGATCGTCACCGGCACATTTTGACCCAAGCGGATCCGCCGCAGACAAGACACGTCCCGCCCAACACCCGTCACCGTGCATGAGCGGTGCACTGGCCGACGACAGACGTATCCCGCCCCCTGGGGTAGCACCCGAAGATCGGTGAGATTCCCCCAGGGCACCGCTCAAACCGTTCGAGGAAGAACAAATCCAACTTGATCGCTACTGCTGGAACACGATGTGCCAACCGAACCAGACCAACAACCCCAGCAGAGCCGCGCTGGCGGCGAGCCTCCAGTGCTTGACCGGATAGATGCCCAGCCACTCTCGGAGCCGCTCCGACAACGTGTCTCCCTCGCGGTGGTTCAGGAGCGCGATCGTCTCCAGAACGGCGAACGACCCGAGGACCAGCCCACCCCACACCAACCACGCCGTGTTCAAGACACCACCGCGATCCGCGCTCTCCCACCACCACGCACGCCGTCACAATTACCCCAAAATCCACCACCCCCACAAGGCCGACACCCCAACCCACCTCCAACAAGCCCTCCATCCAGTCCAGCGGCGGGCTCCTCCAGGACATAGGCGACGGGCGACGGGCGACGGGCGACGGGCGACGGGCGACGGGCGACGGGCGACGGGCGACGGGCGACGGGCGACGAAGAACAGAACCAGACAGGCCCTCCTCCACGCTCCCCGACTGCCGACTCCTCCTCACGCCACCACCGGGGCCTCCCCGGACCGCCCCTCCACGACCCCAGCCTCGGCAACACGCCGCCACCGACGGTCTCTCAGGACACCGGCGGCACCCACCCACATGCCCGATCACCCACCCGCCGCCCACCGGCCATACAATCCGGTACGGAGGACACACGGGCGGGGCGCGCCGCATCCCAAGCTGTACGCGGGCGCTCCACAGATCATGCACAATTATCCGAGAGCGCCCTTAGCTCAGCTGGACAGAGCATCGGACTTCTAATCCGACGGTCGCAGGTTCGAATCCTGCAGGGCGCGCCCTCAGGACCAGGTCGCACCCCTGCTGACCTGGTCTTTTCTCTTGATCAGCCCATGACGCCACCCGCAGCCGAATGCCACCAGAAGCAGCCCTCAGCGGGTGCTCACGGGAAATACGCGGGATGAAACCACGACGTTTGCCCAGGTCAGAGGCCAGTTTTCGGCCCTCTGCGGGATGAGACCCACCCGGAGAACGCCGAAGGGTCTCGGACTGATCCGAGACCCTTCGGCGTTGCCTTCAGTTCCCACCAACTTGCGTCTTGATCCAGTTGAGCCCGTCCTCGTAGGTACCGAACTCTTGCAGGTGCTGTCCCTGCGCATCGAAGACGTGCCACCGGTAGGGGCGTTGCCTCCCGGCCCTGACAAGGTCGTACGCCTCGTCAGCCGAGCGATACCAAACGCACACGCTCTCCGGAGGACGTGAGGGAGAGGCATAGGCGTACTCGTGGGTGATCGACATGCCCGGATCGTAGGGGTCGGCTGGACAAGGGACAATGCTCCGTCTGTCCTTATACAGCTAGCGCGTCCATGATCCGCTGATTGGCCATCTCGCGTTGGCCGTCGATGCACTTGGCGTAGACCCTGAGCAGCACGTCCACGCTGTGTCCGGCCCGTTCGGCTACATCCGGCGCAGGCACCCCGGAGTTGAGCCACAGGGACACCGCCGCGTGCCGCAGGTCGTACGGCCTGCCAGCCAGCGGCGACGCCACCTGATCAGGCGTCAGCGCGTACGTCCGCGCCTCCTTCCAGACCTTGGCGTACGCCGTCGTGGAGAAGACGCCGCCGGTCGCGGTCCGGAAGAGCCGACCATCACCCGCAGTGCCATGCCGCTCGATGTGCTCGCGCAGGATCTTCACCAGCTCAGGCGGGATGGGCACGTCCCGGATGGCCTTGCGCCGACGCTGCTTGAGCCCACGGACATCATGAGTGCTTCCCGAGTCGGAGAACCGCCGCCCGCTCTCCGGCCGCGTCTCCTCCAAGGTCAGCAGGCCCCACCCAGTTGCCGGAAGATGGCAGTCCTTCTCCCGAAGCCCGGCCGCCTCAGCTGGCCGCAGGCCGGCGAAGTACATGCAGGCGAACATGCCCGCCAGCATCGCTCCGCGAGACCGGCCGACGTACGTCACCGCGACCAAGAGCTCCCGAGCCTGCACCGGATTAACCACCACTCGCCGGTCCACCTCTCCGGACACCTTGGCGGGCTTCCAGTTCACCCGGCCCAAGGGATTTGCCGAAAGATCCCTCAGCTCGACGGCGTACTCCAGCGCGTGATGGAAGACCGCCCGCTTACGCCGGAACGTCGAGTCAGCCGCCCGCGTCCCGTCGAGGGTGACCGACAGAGCCTCCAACACGGTCCGCACGGTCTTGGCCTCTTCCAGCTCGACCATGGGCAGCGAGGCGGTGGCGAGCCAGCGCAGCGCTGCGGCGTGCTCATGGTCGAGACTCCCCCGCCGGCCATCAGGCAGGAAGACATGCCCTCGAAGAACCGATCGCAAGACCCGAAGGTCGGGCTTACTCGGCCGGTCTCGCAGCAAGGCGAGCGTGACGCCGGTCATCGTGTCGGTGATGCCCTCGCGCGACTTTGCCGCCGAGTGCTGCCACTTGGCCAGCACGTACGCCTGGGCGAACTGCAGCCATGTCCGCGCGGCCTTGGCCTTGACCAACGACAGGGGTAGGCCGCTCTCCACGTCGAAGGCCTCACCAGCCTTCGCCGCCTGCCGCATGTCTGACAGGAAGCTCTCGGCCAAGGCCTTGGTGCGCAGCGTCTTGGACCTCTCCCGGCCACCGACCTTCCAACGGACCTCGTACGACGCCGTCTTACTGGACTTGTTCCGGCGGACGTCCCAGAACTTCACGTCATAGCTGGTATTCACGCGGCCCTGCCATTCCGGGGGTCGGTCTCCCGTAGCGACTCAAGCCAGGCATCGAAGTCGCTGCGGTAGACACGGATCTCCCCGTTGGGCAGCTTGAAGCCCTTGGGCGCCTTACCGATTTCCCGCCAGCGGTAGAAGGTACGGAGCGAGATCCCGCCCAGCTCGGCGAGGATCTCGGGAACGTTCATCAGTTCGTCGCGCTTCCTCATGCGGCCTTCCCCTCGGTTGCCGAAAGATCGTGTCCGTCTCCTTGCGCCTGGAGCTGGTTCATGTGATTGCGCCACCGCTGCCGCTCATGGACCGACCGCAGCAGCCGTAGGGCCAGGGGTGGCACATTGGCATCGCCATGCGGGACGGGACGCCAGACGTAGCGGTGCGGGTCGGCTGGCTCGTCGGCGACGCCGAGGGCCTCCAGCACCCAGGTACGCCGGTCCTGCTTGTGCTCGCTCAGCGTCTTGTTGGACCACTTCCGCGACACCAGGACCCGCCGGCCCGCGTAGCCCAAGTGCTCAGGCTTGTGTGCCTTGCCCCGGCACCGGCCCGCAGCCATGCCCGCCTTGGCGCTCTTGGGCTGGACGCCGTACCGCAGCCAGTTCGGACACGTCGGCGAGCACGGCTCGAACCGCAACGCGTCCGCCAGTCGTTCGGCGTGAAGCCGCTGGGCGGGATTGTCGGCGTCGAGGGTGTCGCCGAGGCTCTTGGTGAGGTACTTGGACAGGTACCGGATGCACTGGTCGGCGTCCTTGGTCCCGGCGAGCACGCCTTGCACGTCAACTTGGGTGCCGAATCGGACCACATGCAGCGGGTCCGCCTCCTCATCGGCGTCGAGCTGGTCGAGGGCTTCGTCCCAGGTCGGCAGGACCTCACCGGTTGCCGGGTCGAGGTAACCGATGCCATCGGACCAGACCGGTAGGTGATCGCCCTGGTACTTCACTTCGTCGATCGCCGGCCACCAGACCTGGTGGTAGGTCGCCCCGGCGATCTGCTTGATCTCCGCACGCGGCAGCGTCCCGCGGACGGCCATGTGCAGGTGCGGGGCGAGCCGCTTCTGCGGTTCGACGGCGGCGAAGTACTGCACGTCGAAGCCGGCCACCCGGCGAAGGTTCTGCACGAACCGGTCCACCAGCTTGGAGAAGTGCAGCGCATCCCGAGCAGCTCGGACGTAGTCATAGGTGCTCGGGTCGACGGGGACGCCGTCCTTAATCCGCCCGTACGACGGCAGGGTGAGGGTCAGGAACATCGACGGCCGGAAGACCTTGCCGTCGGGCGCGTGGAACACCCGGCCGAGGGTCGTCGCGCTCATCTTGCGCCTGGGCAGATCCGGGGCATCCTGACGCCGCTTGGTGGACCGGCACCGCTTACCCGCCGTCCGGCCCAGGACGTTGCCGCGCATCCCGGCGTTGTTGATCTCCTCGTCCAACTCGGCGATCGCCGCATCCAACTCGTCGGTGGACCGCCCCGCAGCTTCGGCCTGATCCCGCCACACCTGAGCGTCGGCCCGTACCTCAACCAGGCAGCGCTGATAGTCGTCCGCCTCATCGGGGGTGTGGATCGGCTCGGCTTCCAGGTGCCAGCCCTCCCGGCACTGCGCCATCCGAAGCTGCCGGTTGCGCTTGGCGCAGGAAGGGCACTTGGACTCCAGCGTCGCGCCGCAGGGAACATCGATGATCTCGGACTTGCCGGTCGCGAGGTCCAGCCGTTGGAGCGCGACGGGACGGATGCACACGCCGTACTGCTTGGCGATCTGCTCTACGACATCCCGCGCCAGCGGCATGGCCATCCGCACCGCCCGAGGCAGGGACCGGTCGTTGGCGTTGGTCATTGGTCATCACCACCGTCCTCCGCCGGCAGCGTCACGGCGGTCTGTCCGCACTCCTGGCACTCGACCAGCCCGCAGGCCGGGTCCAGCCACAAGACGTTGATGCAGCGGCACACCTCGCAACGCAGGCCGTCGAGTAAGTGAGTCAGCGTCATACGGCCTCACCCACCGGGGCGAACTCGGCCGCCATCGTGCGGATGTCGGCGTCGGAGACATACGCGGCGCGAACGCGTACCGGGTCGGGGCTGGTCTCCAGGCGGACGTATCCGATGCCAGCCCCAACCTCCGGGCGGGGTGAGATGAGGTCGGCCAGCGCGCCCCGATCGCGGGCTCCGTCGCCGAGGACCATGTCCACCTGCTCGGACTCGTCCAGCCGCAGAGCGATCTTGTCGGGGAACAGGTTGCGGATGTTCATGACCTCCTTGCGCGGGTCCTGCAGCGCGGCCAGCACGCCGACACCGACCGCTCGCCCTTGAGTGGTCAAGGTGGCAAGGGCAGCGGTGATGCGCTGGCGAAGGTGCTTGTCGGGCTGGTAGGCGGTCAGGAAGGCGACCTCGTCGACGACCACCAGGACGAACGGGTCCTCTACGGTAGGCGTGTGGTTGCGCTGGACGCCGGCGAACCGGCCCGCCCGCTCCTGCATGACCTTGACCGCCGCATCCAGCAGATCGGCACACGCGTCGGGCTCGGCGGCGTAGCGGTCGCCGAAGATCTCTCGCCCGTAGGACAGCTCCATGAGCTTGGGGTCCAGCGCCCACACCTGCACCAGTTCGGCGCGGACGGCGGGCAGCAGGCCGCGGATCGCTGACCAGATCACCGAGCCCTTGCCTGCCCCGGTGGCTCCGGCGACCAGGACGTGGGTGCCGTGCAGCTTGAGCAGCCACGGGTGGCCGTTCTCCTGCATGCCGACCTGTACCGGCCCTGCCGAGGCAGTCTGAGGTATGGGGAGGGCTGGAAGCGGGACGGCGAGTGGGTCGCTGCGCGGGAAGGTGAGCAGGAGTCTGCCGGAGCGTTGGACGGTGATCCGGCAGGAGATGGCACCGAACCCGTGGGCGAGATGCTCGGTGCGGTCGATCCAGTCGGTGACGGCCTGCCCCGACAGCATCTTCACCGTGACCAGGTCCGCCCACGGCGTGCATGCGACGGCGAGCAGCCGGGGAAGGCAGTCGCGCCCTCGCAAATACCGCCCGAGACCGGAAACGATCATCACCGGCTGCCAGTGACGCCGGTAGACCGAAACCAACCGCCACCAGGCGAGCAGTGGCCAGCCAACCAGCCGGAGGAACGATGGCCGGTCGACCAGCGCCCAGGAGACGCAAGCCGCGACGGCCAGGCCCGCGAGCGCGAGGACGTGCAGGTAGCCGTACCGGGTCCAGATCACGCCAAGGCCGACGGTGATGGTCAGCGCGATCGGATGACGCCAGACCAGGCTGATCACGCCGGTGAGCATGCGCCAGACGGCGATGGCGACGGTCAGGATGGCCGGAGTCTGAACAACGGCCGGGCGGAAAACGACGGCGGTGTCCGGCGTGGTGGAGACCAGGCGTGCCGTCTCATCGCCGGGAAGCTTCTTGAACATTAGGCTAGAGCCCTCTCTTGATGTTGTGTCCAGGGAGATGAGGGGCCGCCGGAAGTACCAGTTCCAGCGGCCCCACCACATGTCAGGCCTCGGCGCGGGCGGCTGGAGGCAGGTGGCGCTTGGCGTGCAGCCGCTCGCACTCCGACAGGTAGCGCGCCGCCGCGTGGGCGAGCTCGCGGGCCAGAGCGATGTCGGCCCGGGTGACAGGGCCGCCGCCGGTGCTGGAGATACTCACCTGGCCATCGGCGCTGGAGATGTCCAGGCAGGCCCGCTCATGGTCGATGCAGAAGACCGATACTGCGAGGTCAGGTGTATAGAAGGAGACGTCCAGGCAGGTGATCCCGTCGTCGATCGCGGCTCGCAGGTGGGTGTAGGGCTGGTGCTGGTTGTCCCTCACGCAGCCGCCCCGCGTCCGTTGGGCAGGCCGTGGTAGCAGCGCTCCACCGAGGTGGCGAACTGGTGGGCCTGGTGGGCGAGCTGGCGGGCGAACTTCAGGTCGGTGGCGGTGACCTCGTCGCCGGTGGAAGTGGTGACCAGGACCGACAGAGCGCCGAAGTCCAGGGCCAGGACCGGAGTGCGGGCGGGGTACGGGTGGTTGATCGCTTGAGCACCGCTGCCGGTGTTGAGCGTGATCGTGCTGATGCGGGCAGTCCTGCGGCGAGCCATCAGGCGGCTTCCTTTCCAGAGACGTTGGTGTGCTTGACCGCGGCCGAAGCCGCAGGAGTCGAACTGACGTTGCGCGGAGCGCGCATCTCGCGCGCCTTGACCGAGTAGGTGAGCCGACCGTTGCCGTTGACGTACGGCGTAACGGCGAGCTGGCCGAACTCCACCGGAATGAACGGCAACCCCGGCATCGGCGCCGGAGGCACCGGCTGGACCGGCGAGGTGATCTTGACCTTGACCGTCTTCTCCCGAGCATCGGGGTCGCAGTCGATCACGGTGACCTGCCAGACGAACTCGCCCGTGGTCTTGTCGCGGGCGTAGACCGGCTTGGTGGCGGTGGAGGCCTCAAAGTCCTTGACCTGGTCGACCTCACCGACCATGAAGCAGCCGTTGGGGAACACATCCTCGAACCGGATCGGGATGGCACCTCGGATACCCATCGCTTCATCTCCTGTCGATCCCCCTAGACAGCTATAGCGGAATCGCTGAGACGAACCGTCTAGGGGGCTATGCAAAAGAAGATAGGCAGCGTGAAGCCCGGTTGTCTAGGGGCATGGACGCAAAGTGGCGTGTCGCTTACTAACCGTCGCCGAGAGCTGTGACATAAGCGGCCGTAGCGTCATCAAACGCCTTGCCGCGAGGCCAGCGACGCCCCTCCAAATCAGAACGCTCGGCCTGCCGCACCCGGCCGATCAACTCACCGGGACCGGAGGAGTCGAGCAGATCCAGCAGCTGCCACCAGGTGGCCAACTCGAACCGGTCGACCAACCGAGAAGCCCCATCACTCAGCACAGCAGCCGCACGAACCTCGCCAACAGGCATGGCGCCGCTCTGTGCCTGATCTCCGGCCGAAGGGTCCACCGAGGCGACCCAGAAACCATCCTCACGATTACGGTGCCAGCGCATCGCCTCGACGTACTGGACATGCGCTCGCTGATGTTCCGGGCTGCCGCCGGGCAGTGAGTCCATGAGGATTCGATAACGCGCACCAACCCGCGCTTCCCGATCGTCACAGACGACCACCGGCTCGGGTGACCCGGCAACGTCCAAGACAAGGACAGAGTCGGCCAGCACCAGCCACTCCAGCATCTCGCCGGTCCGGCGAAGCATCACCACGGTGGCCGAAGGCGAGCCGGCATGGGTTAGATCGCAGCTGGACGCGTGCAGACCGGCCACGACCTTGATCCCATCGGCCAGGATCTCGCCCAGCGTGCCGGCGCTTTGGGTCACCGACGCGACGAGGGTGGAGCCGAGCGTGTGGGAGTACCAGGCCACACCGTGATGACAACCGCACTCCACGCCCGGCGGCGTTCCAGCGCCATCCAGCAACACGACCGCATCCGGTGTGGCAGCGATGAAGTCTTCGTTCAAGCGGCCGGGATAGGCGGGCTCGGTGGCGAAGGTCAACTGCACGTCGCGTAACCCCTAGTCCTCGTCGTGGCGATACAGCGGACTGACCAGCTCAGCCTTCAATGGCTCCCCGCTGTCGGGGTCGTACTCCACCCCCACCACCGTGGAGAACCGCTGGTCCCCCACCTGCCCCCACAGCGTCACGGTCTCGCTAGCCAGCAGGTGGATCACCCCGAGCGACCCATTGGGATGGATCCCCGCGATGATCAGAAGGCTGCCGTTACCGTCCGGCCGAGGCAGGCGTCCCAGATACGCAGCGTCCGTGGCGCGAGGCGGGTCGGTCTGCGTGCCCGAGCGGTAGACAGTCCCGGTGCGGGTGTCGCGCAGCAGCCAACCCTTGTCATCGTGGTCCCACCGGATCACCGGGTCCTTGTCGTAGCACTCGCTTACCGCCGCGGACATGCGCGGCCCGCAGATGACCAGCAGGCCAGGACGGTTCAGGTCGATGTCACCGTCCACCGAGACGTTGTCGGAAACCACGCTGAGCCCGTAGCCGCGGACAAGATTCTCCAACCGGCTCCCTGCCCGCATGTCGTCCAACGCCACCACCGATCGCCCGGTCGCGGGATCAAGCCGAAGCGGAGTCACCACCGTCACTGCGCCCGTACCGAAGAACGCCCCTTCCGGCGCCGGCCCGGTGTGCCGGATCTGGTGAATCCGGCCCCGGGTGAGGCCGGCGGCCTCGGCGATCTGGGCGTAGGACATGCCTTGGGCGTGTAGGTCCTGGATCACCCGGCGGCGCAGCCGAGCCAGCTCGGTCACCTCTTGCTGGGCGGCGTTGAGCCGCTCGGTGGCCGCGCGCAGCAGGACGTACGGGTCCTCGATCGCGGCGATACGCTCAAGCTCGCTGGATGGCACGGCCGGTTCCTCTCGGTGATGCTCCACCGAGTCTAGGCCCCTAGACGCTTTGTCGTCTATTCCCCTAGACAGTACGCGTTTGAGCTGTTCATCACCTTGAAGGCTTACCGCCCTTATGTTCCACCTGCGATTGGGCACGCCGCGCGGACTCACCGTAGACCCCGCTCAGCGAGCCGCACGCGACAAGGACCACGCTCACAACGGGAGGGCAGCCGATCAAGCACGTGACGCCTCGGAGCCCGGCAGAGGTGCGGCCGGAGCGTTCTTGCCCGCATTGACCAGCAGCAGCACCCATACGGTGCGACCTCGTTCGTCGCCGCGGATGCCGTAGGTGTCGGCCAGGGCGCCGACGATCATCAAGCCCCGGCCGCCCTCCTCATCGTCCTCCGGGGAGAAGACGCTGGGGCCGTGCGCGGCGCCGGCGTCGACGACGCCCAGCCAGACCCGGTCGTGCTGGGCGTGAATCATCACCTGAAACTGCCCGCCGAACCTGCCGCTGGCGGTGTGACGGACGGCGTTGGCGGCCAGCTCGCTGACGATGAGTTCTGCCGACTCTACGATCGGCCAGCCCGCGAGGAAGGTCGTGACGAATCGGCGGGCTTCCCTGACCGATGGGGAAGTGCCGAGGAAGGACCGGGACATGCGCCATGCGCTCATGGTTACGCTCCAAACGTCTAGAGGGCTATACACCCACGTCACGAGCGTATGACCTGCCCTTGGTCATCCTCAAGGAATTCGACGCATAAATGCGTCACTACTCTAACTGGGCCGCCAACTTCCGAAAGTCCGCCCCGATTTCACCCAGAAAATCCCGCAGAGCATCCCCGTACACCGCAGCAGCCGCGAATGCCTCGAAAGCGTCCTCATGCGTCGCAATCTCACCCGGCTCGGTCAACGTGAGATCACCCGTCAGGCTCTCCACCACGCTCACGGCTCCATCGACGAGCGTGAACCCATGCAACGGAAAGGCCGGCGCTTCAGTCCTCCAAGGCACCACACCCAGCCGAACATGCGGCAACGTCGACACCTGAACCAACCGATCAAGCTGAGCGAGCATCAACGACGGGGACCCGGGCCATGTTCGCACCGCCCCCTCCGTCAGCACGAACGCGAACTTCCGGCTCTCCTCAAAGAGCACCGCCTGCGCCTCGACCCGCACGGCCGCCGCCTTGGCCGCGTCCTCCTCATCCACATCCCGGCCGACCGCCAACGCCAAGCGCGCGTACTCCGCTGTCTGCAGCAGCGCCGGGATCATCGCCGAGGAGAACACCGCGATCCACTGAGCCGAACGAACCCGGGCAGCATTCGCCGCCTCCCGGCCGGCCAGCCCACCCCGCAGCCGCGACACCTCATCTCGCAACCGCGCCAGCAGCGCATCAAGCTCGCCGCGGTCCCTCTCGCCGAGCTCCAGAGCAGCCGAAACCCGCTCAACAGTCTCCGGTGTAGGAAGAAGCTGCCCCGTCTCGATTCGCGAGATCGTCGGCTGCCCGACCTGCGCCCGCTGGGCCAACTCCTTGCCTGTCAACCCAGCCTCCCGACGCAGCCGCCGAAACAGCTCCCCCAGCGCCCGCAACCGATCCCGCCGCTCCTCCACACCGAGCGTTCTACCATGCTTGCAACCTACGCACAGGCGCTCAGCAGGAACGACATCTCGCGCACGAATAGGCCGACCGCAGGCGCACATGACAGTGCTGCCGACACTAATCCGATGGATATGGACATTAATTCTTCCACTTGCTAACCTCATCCCATGACTCGCCTTCCGAGTTTCGACCCTCTTCCCTGGCATCTGCGGGCACAGTCGGCACCATCAGTACCCGGGCCGCAGGACACCTGGCTTGCCCGACTTCCGAGCATCTTGGTAGCCATCGACGGGACCCCGTTGGACAGCTCCTCTCTGATTACTATCGAGGGGGTCGAAGGTCCTGTGCCGGCAAAAGATCTCATCAAGTTCCTAGGGAAAACCTTTTTGGTACGCAGTCCCACCCAAGTCCTTCTTACACCTGAAGCACGAGAGTGGCTGGGTGAACGCAGTCCGGATAATTTGATACGGCTTCTCCATCGGCACGTGAGACTTATCGGCGAGCTGCTCCAAATGATCGTCGAGCAGCCACAATCGCACGAAGCTCTCCTCGAGTTGGCAAATGAGCGATACGGCGTTGGGTGGACCGCCCTTGATCAGCTCCGCAAGCGAACCAACTGGCTGCAGCAGCTCGGCTGCGTAGAGAAGTACGATGGCGCAGTCCACCTGACTCTGCATGGCCGCGAGGTGCTCGCAAGCCTCAGATTGGGAATACCAGAACACAGCGATCCTGAGCCTGCAGTCATTGAGCAGCCGACGGGCGTGGTCGGGGAACTGCTATTGAAGCTGAAGCTGCATGGACATGATGCGAGAACCGAAGCCCGAGGCCTATTCTTTCCCTGCCCACGTAGCGACGAAGGACCATTAAGACTGATCCGCGATATTGTAGCTTCAGCGATTCCGTCAATATCAGACAAAGACCTTGATCTGCTCATCCGACATGAGGGTGGTATTGCAAAAACATCAGCTCAGCAAGCACGGAATTCACTTCGAACGCTCGGATTGATCACTCGCACTGGTTCTGAAATTTGGGCTGCCACAAAGGTTGCGCAAGCCTGGCTCGACAGCGACGATCCAATGTGGCTTGCTGTAGTGGCGCACACGCACGTCTGGTTCATTGGCGAGATTCTCCGCGAGCTCCAACCTGGTCCGATGACAGCAAGCCGTCTGGCCCAAACGAGCTCAACATACGGCCGTGAACCCCTTTCCGTCCCAGCGGTTAGAGTGCGGTTGGGGCTACTCCGTGACTGCGGCCTCGTCGAGAAAATCTCGCACCAAGAGTACCGAATCACTCCTGCGGGGCGTGGAGTAGTTCGATTTCTCCCAAGCGCCGAAAAGGTCCACGAAGGCATCGTCCAAAGTGTTGCGTCGCCCAACCAGAGGCGGAGCAGGGAAATGTCTATAGCCAAGCAAGATGAATTTTTCGAGCAGCGAGACGTCTTCATCGTCCATGGCCACAACGAGCACGTAAAGCAGCAGGTTGCCCGCTTTTCTGAGCGGTTGCTTGGCTACACCCCAGTCATCCTACATGAGCAGCCGGATCGTGGCAGTACGATAATCGAGAAGTTCGAGAAGCACGTGTCCGGCGCAACAGCTGCAATCGTACTGCTGACTGCTGATGATGTGGGAGGACCCGTTAGCGGGGCCACTTCACTGCGCGCAAGACAAAATGTGATATTGGAACTGGGCTTCTTCATCGGAAAACTAGGTAGAGCGAGGACTGTGATTCTCTACGAGCCCAGCGTCGAATTGCCGAGCGATCTCAATGGGATGCTCTACATTGAGATCGACCCAGCAGGGGCTTGGAAGAACGCAGTCGCCCGAGAACTCGAAGCCGTTGGCCTCGAGGTCAATCTCAGGGCGCTTCTATAGCAGTAGTCGTAGCGGAACACTAGCACCGACAAGCACAGGATGACGCGGGCTGCCCTTAATATATAGAGCAAGTCTGCGGATGCTAATCACGTGCCCCACTAATTCGCACTTCGGTGCCAGCCTCGCCGAATCTCGGAGCGCGTGACCCCAGATCACACGGCTGCTCTCCGCCACATCACTGTCGACCAGCACCGCGAACTCCTGGTCATCACCGGCTGGCTCACCGCTCTCCTCGGCTGCGTCCACTACGACCTCGGCGAGCGAGAAGAAGCTGAAACCGCCCGCCGCACCGCCTACGAGATGGATCGCCAGATCGGCCACGGCGAACTCATGGCCTGGGCCTACGAGACGTCCGCGTGGTTCGCACTGATCGAAGGCTGCCACGAAGAAGTCGTCACCGCCGCCCGCATGGGGCCCAGCCATCGCCGGCCACACCAGCGCCATAGTCCAACTCACCCTTGCAAGAAGCCCGCGGCCTGGCCCGCATCGGCCACCGCCACAAAGCCGACGAAGCCCTGACGAGGGGCGCCGACACCCTCGCCAAACTCCCCATACCCCAGCAACCCCGACACCACTTCGTCTTCGACCACACCAAATGGCTTTTTTACACCGCCACCGCCTTCACCTGGCTCGAAGACAACGACCGCGCCAAATAACACGCCACCGAAACCATCCAATCCACACCCGCCCCGACCGCACCAGCAACGCCCACTCGCCCACATAGACCTGGGCATCTCCACGCTCGCCGGGACGACCTCGACGCCGCCATAGACTAGGGCGTTGCCGTCGCCGCCATCGAACGCAAGTCTCTAACAGACCTCGTGGACCGAGCCGCAAACCTCGATCACCTTCTCCAGAACCGCCATCAGAGGTAAGCCAAGGCTAAAGATTGCCACGAACGTTTCGTAACAGCTCGGCATGCGCTGTCGTACCGCCATTCAGAGCTTCTCGACATAGCGGGTCGCGCCATAGCGGATGCCCTCCTGGCCAGCACGGCCACGGCGCAGTGTTCAACCGACCATCGCAGGGGACGTCCCGAGCCAACCTGTAGCTCGCGGCAGCGAAACAGCCCCCGGCGCTCGGTCCAGGCGCCGCAGGGAGCAATCACATCCCTGCCGACTTGACCTCAAATGTCGGCGCCGTCGTGTTCACTATAGACGCACGTAAAGCAGCGGCCACGCCACGGCAAGCCCAAGAGCACGGAGGAACCATGACTGACTACCCCGAGGAGGGAGGATCGGAGAGTCTGGACCTCACCCCGGATCCCCGGATTCTGGAGGTCCTGGGCGAGATTCCCTACCAGCCCTGGCAGTGTTTGGCCGAGCTGGTCGACAACTCCTTCGACGAGTTCATCTCCGATCCCGATCGCGACCCATCAGATCCGCCAGCAATCCACATCACGCTGCCCAAAGCTGGCACTTCCCAACGGGACGCCCTGGTGTGTGTGGCGGACAACGGGCGTGGGATGACCCGCAGCGCGCTGGAGAAGGCCCTGCGCGCGGGTTACAGCGGGAAGGGGCGGTTCGGGAGCCTGGGGATGTTCGGCATGGGCTTCAACATCGCGACCGCCCGCCTGGGCAATCGGACTGAGATCAGAACCACCCGGGCTGGCGAGAGCTACTGGGTGGTAACCGAGATCGACTTTCGGGAGATGCAGCGGCGCGCCAGCTTCCACGTCCCCCTACGCTACGCGCCAAAGGACGATCCGGCC
Source organism: Sphaerisporangium sp. NPDC049457 (assembly GCF_055586705.1). Classification (NCBI taxonomy): domain Bacteria; kingdom Bacillati; phylum Actinomycetota; class Actinomycetes; order Streptosporangiales; family Streptosporangiaceae; genus Sphaerisporangium; species Sphaerisporangium sp. NPDC049457. The sequence goes on from NZ_JBVJHR010000033.1 coordinate 16,313, forward strand.
CTGCATGGTACGGAGATCACCGTACGTGAACTCAACGAGAAGATGCTGGAGTCGTTGAAGAAGCCGACCACTGTCTCGACGGTCCGGCAGAAGCTAGGGCGGGTTTACTCCTACCTGCTGCGTGACAAGAGTCCTATACCCGAGATTCCCGACGCCGAGTTGGCTGGCAGGGGGATCCCACTGTATCTGCACGGCAGGCGAATCGAGCCGAGGCTGCCGTGCGTTTGGTCTAAGTCCCGCACGGTCAGCCAGCGCGGGCTGGAGATCAGTGCGGTCCAGGTAGTGAACCACAAGCTAAGCGACGCCTATGCCTGCATGCGGTGCGGCCAATGGCACCGGCAGTTCGACGTGGAGCGGTGCGTGCGATGTGACAGTGAGGAGCTGGAGCTTCGGCCCCGTCGGGTACACGGATGGCTGGGAGTCCAACGATACCTGCACGACTCCGAGTTCGGCATCGATTTCCTGCGTCACGGCCGCAAGTTGCTCATCGACGACAAATCACTGTTCACCTGGGAGAATCCCGACACCGGCGAGACGCTTTACGAGTACCCGATCGAGCTCCCCTACAGCCAGGGACGCCTAGTAGGTGAGATTCACCTTGACCACGTCGAGCCTGTCTATCAGAAGACCGACTTCGAGCGAGACACCCGCGAGTGGCGAGACGCCGTGCTGCATCTGCGCGGTGAGGGACCAATGCGAAAGAACAAGGCTAAGGAACGCGGGTATGGAGAGAACGACTCCCCGCTGGGTCTTCTGTTCAGGGCATTCCAGCAGAACGACCCGGGCCTGCGGTGCCTGATCCCCGGCGACGGCCGGCACGCCACCCACCAAACGGCACGTGAGTGGGGGACAAACTTCCACCGCGGACTGCCGGAGTTCCAGACGGACGAGAAATGGTACGAGGCGGCGGCCGCGCACGACGAGATCAAGGATCGGGAGCAGACTGGGGGCGGGCAACGCAAACCTCGACCCCTCCCTCTAGGCCCCGCAGGCGGGTCGGCGCCGGCTGGAGAAGGTGACGATCTAGGTACCCGCACCGGTCTCGACCCGCTGCCCCCAGCGACACCGACCCCCCTCTTCACTCCAGGCACCGCCGCAGACCCCGATCTCGAACCGGACCCGGTGGAGACCGAGGAACAGCGCTACGCGCGCTACCGCGAACACGCTCGGCCAGTTCACGACCTAGAGGGTGAGGTTCATCTAGCCAACTTTGGAAGGCGTCGTGTCCGGGTGTTCGAGACCACCGTCGGCCTCACTGACGCATACGGCAAGACCGTGCCAGTGATCTCCAGGACGGTCGCTGGAATGAACTTAGAGGTCTACGTCAACGGCAACCATCAGGTCTTCCGGGAGTACGGCAAAGATCCCCGCGACTACGCGATCATCGAGATCGCACAAGTCTTGCAGGTACTCGACAACAGCGACATGAAGATCACTGCAGTGGCGGCGGAGGTCACACGTCAGTTCCCCGACCAGCGCACCACTGACTCGGCCTTGCGCGACCGTGCCGAGGCCTGCCTGCGACGGGTGCGTGAACTGGCGCTGCCCATCATCGCGACCCGGCCGGGGGAGATGTGGGCGTCGCTGCCAACCGACGCTAAGACCCGCGCCGAACGGGACGCGTCCCGAGTCGACCCTCGACTGGACTGGATGGCAGCCACGGTCGACGGGCGGTTCGCCGACTACTTGGATGCTGCGGCTATCGGCGTCCTGGTGCGCTTGGAGCCGGGCATCTTCCTGGACGGAGCGGTCTTCTCGACGACCTGGGCGAGTTGGAGCGACTCCCAAGCCCGCGACCGGCAGGTAGCGCAAGTGGCCCGGCTGCTGGAGACCGTCGGCGAGTTCCTGGCCGAGACCGGCCACAAGACGCGCAAAGAGCTGTCGATGACCCGCCTGGCGATCGACATGCTCGATGAGATCGTGACCCGGAATGAGTGAATCCGCCATGGCGCTGTCATTCGTCGACCCCACCTTTCTGCGGGAACTCGGACCTTACGGGTTTACCCGACAGCTTGAGCGGCTGGCCTCGCATTTGGGATTCGCCGACGTCCTGAACATCGACGGTCCGAACGACCAAGGTGGCGACCTAATCGGCACCAGGGCCGGCCACCGGTGGGTGTTCCAGGCTAAATGGAAGTCCTGTGGACCGGTCCCACCGGGCGCGATCGACGAGGTCATCCGAGCCAAGGCGTACTACGGGGCTGACTATGCGGCACTCGTCACCAACGCCCACTTCGGTCCACAGACCCGCAAACGGCAGCGCGAACTCGACAGGGCTGGCATACGCGTCGAACTGTGGTCGGGTAAGGAACTGCTCGACCTGTACGACAACGAGCGATTCACCCTGCCCCGTCTACCCACGCGTACGCTGCGGCCTTATCAAATCCAGGCCTTTGAGAACATGGTCGGCGACATCGACAACACCGGAAGATCGCTGTTGATCCTGGCCACCGGCCTCGGCAAGACGATCGTCTCCGGTGAGCTGATCGCCCGTCACCTCGCGCGAGACCCCGCTGCGAAGGTGCTCGTCGTCGCCCCCACTAAGGATCTGGTCGAACAACTTGAACGGGCGCTGTGGCATCACCTGCCCAAGACCACACGCACGCAGCTCCTGACCGGAGATCACAAACCCGACGATATCCGAGGGGTCACCTGCGCGACCGTCACCAGCGCCTTGGGTTTCGCCCGGAGCGGATATCGCCCCACCCTGCTCATGGTGGATGAAGCTCACCATGTCGGGCAAGCGGGGGAACTGGCTGAACTGCTCAATCTCCTTCAATGCAGCGCGCAGTTCGGCGTTACCGCTACGCCCTGGCGCGGCGACCGGTTCGACATTCGTGACAGGTTCGGCGAACCGAGCTTCACTCTTGGTATCGAGGAGGGAATGCGGTTGGGCTATCTGGCCGAGGTCCGCTATCGCCTCTTCGCCGACAACATCGACTGGGACTTTGTCCGCGCCGCGAGCCGACACAGCTACACGATCAGAGACCTCAACTCCCGGCTGTTCCTCCCCGAACGTGACGAGGCGATCCGCGACCGACTTATCGATGTCTGGCGCACTACGCACCAACCTAGAGCCGTGGTGTTCTGCCGCACGATCGAACACGCCGAACGGATGGCCTCCCTGCTTGGCCAGGTCCCGCAATGGAAAGGCGCCCACGCCGTACACGCCCGACTGGACAAGCGTGAACGACAACTGCGCCTGATGCGCTTTCGCAACGGGGACATACCCATCATCACCGCTGTGGACGTCCTCAACGAGGGCGTGGACGTACCTGACGTCAATATTCTGTGCTTCGCCAGAGTCACCCACAGCAGACGTATCTTCGTGCAACAGCTGGGCCGCGGGCTGCGTCTGCGCCCCGGCAAGAGCCACGTTGAAGTCCTCGACTTCGTCAGCGATATCCGACGCGTCGCCGCCGTCTTGAACCTCAGCGGCAAGGCGGCCGCCGACGAGATAGAGACCCTGCGACTGATCGAACGCGGAACCAGCTTCGAGTTCAGCGACCAACGGGTGGAAAGCCTCATGCGCGAGTGGATCGAAGATGCCGCTAGCCTTGAGACCGCGCTCGATCAAGCACGCCTCCAATTCCCCGCCCCCGAGGTCTTCACCAACTGACATGAGCGAACTCCCCGACAACCTACGACGGCAGGTAGTGGCCGAGGTTTACCGCCAAGCTGGCGAGCTGGACTGGGACGGCCTCACTGACAAGCAACGCTCCATGCACTACGACCGGTGGCTCGACGACCCTCATATCGGCCATCAGCTCACACGCTTTCTCACTCGTGAGCGCGCCCGCGTGTGGCTCAAAGACGTCCCTATGAAGGAGTACGCCCGCGCGCGCAGCGGGATCGGCGTCTACGCGGGCTTGGTCACTGTCCGCCTCCCCAGCCCTGAGCAGATCGCCCAACAAGTACTCGGCGACGGCTGGAGCATGGTGGCCGGAAGCGTCCAGGAGAAGCCGAACCGATGCCTCGTCACCAACGGACAAGAGCGGCGACTGATGATGTGGGGCCCGCCTAAAACTCTTCGCGACCTAGTCTGGGCCGGCATCAACGCCCTGGTAGACGCGCACCACCGGCCGCTTCTCATCGTGGCGACCCCTCAAGGCCAGCGCCTCGACGAAGGCGAGAAACGCCGCCACATCCGTCTGGGCCAGGTTGCTGGGCTCGATGTCCGGCACACCGTTCTACGGCTAATACGCGTTTCCCAACCCTAATCGCCCACCACTACGCCGACAGCTCCCTTGCCGTTCTCAGTCTCCGCCGACGAACGCAGGTCGAGAATAGACTTGAGCGGCAAGGGACCAGGGCACCCTCTCGCAGCCAGCTCTCCCCAGCCACTCGGCCGGGGCAGGGGATTCATCCGCTGAGGATGCCGAGAACGGCAGCGTCGCCACTGCGGCTGGCGCCTCCCGTCGGTTGTGACACGAACTCTTCGCACCTCTTGAACCTGCGGTCGCATACGCACGGGGCTGGTACTTCTCGGGGTCTACTACGTTGGTGAGGTAAAAGAGCACCAAGGGAGTCCTGAGCAAGAGCTGCAAGATCGTCAACTCCGCGGTACGCTTCGGCCATGGTTGAACAGCCTAAATCCACTGCGAAGGACTGGACCAGCGTCGAACTCTTCGCCGGGGGCGGAGGGCTGGCCATGGCCGTCGAGCGCGCCGGCTTCCGGCCACTGCTGTTCAACGAGTTCGATAGGCGAGCGTGCGAAACGTTGATCGCCAACAAGGCGGACCCCTACGAAGTGGATGGCGAGCGTCCACCCATCCCGGCACCCGCTGAGCGTCCACCCCTGATTGTCGGTGATGTCCGCAAGGTCGACTTCGACCACCTAAAGGGACGCGTCGACCTTCTGGCAGGCGGACCGCCCTGCCAGCCCTTCAGCCTAGGGGGCATCGCCAAGGGCGATGAGGACGATCGCAACGGGTTCCCTCACATGTTCCGCGCCATCCGGGAGATGGAGCCTAAGGCCGTCATCTGCGAGAACGTGCGGGGGCTCCTACGCCCATCCTTCCGGCCATACTTTGACTACATCAAGCGGGAACTCTCCCTGCCCTTTGAGGAACGAAAGGATGGGGGTACTTGGCGAGATCACGACGAGGTACTGCGCCAACTGCTGGATACCGACAGCGTGGACGCGCACGAGCGTTACGAAGTCATGCATTTCCCCGTAAACGCAGCCGACTACGGCGTCCCACAGATTAGAAACCGAGTAATCATCGTCGCCTTCCGACGCGATGCGGGTGTTGACTGCGAGCGGTTCAAGGACTTGGTGAGGCCACGTTTCTGCGAGGCCAGCCTGCATGAGGACATGGCCGACGGCTCCTACTGGGAGCGGCACCCTGAAGTCCCCAACGAGGTACGGAAGCGGGTGATGGCCCGAATCCCACAGCAACCGCTAGTGCGAAGTGATGAGGATCGGCCACTGCCCTGGCGCACACTACGAGACGCCATCCAAGGAATCGACGGCCAGAGGCCTCTTCCACCAGTCGAGCACCTCGATCGGAAGGAGCACTACCTCGGCGGGTTCACTGACCACATCGGCTGGCCGGACGCGCGGATCTATCCTGGACATACGCCTAACGAACTGGACCGTCCCGCGAAGACGGTCAAGGCCGGCGTCCATGGCGTGCCGGGAGGCGAGTCGGTAATGCTCCTGGACGACGGTACGCATCGGTATATGACAGTCCGCGAGGCGGCCCGAGTCATGACGTTCCCTGACGATTGGACGATCGCCGGCCCGCGGGGAGAGAAGATGCGGCAGCTCGGCAACGCGGTCCCGGTCTTGCTTGGACGGATCTTCGCCAGCGCGGTGGCCACAGTACTGGAGGAGGCTGAGCGCTCGAAATGATCGTTCCGACACCTTCGGACTCTGGACGGTGGAAGGATGGGCCACCGCCTCCGCAGGCCTGGAAAGGTCTGGCTGGACTAGACCGGGCCGCGCGCACCGCCGAGCAGGATCGGGCTGCGGGCGGAAATGATCGTCGACTGGTGGACCTCGGTGCCGGTCGTACCGCCCGGGCGTCGGTTGAGTTGAAGGTGCTCCCCAGAACGCGCCGCATCCGGGCTTATCTGCGCTGGTCCGATCGCGGGCGGACCCGTGAGCAGTACCTCGGTGAGGTGTCTGAGACGTCTAGGGCGCTGAATCTAGCTCAGGCTTGGCGCCTGGCTCATGAACAGCAGCTTGTGATCAGCCCCGATGTCCAGAACGCCTCGTGGGCCAGCTCACCCGCCGTACGATCCGTGATGAAAGCCAATCGAAGCAGGGACACCAAGCCCGAACTAGCGCTGCGCTCAGCTATTCATCACCTGGGGCTTAGGTACCGAGTGGATGTCCCCCCCGTGCGACATTTGAACCGGCGTGCGGATGTGGTCTTCACCAAAGCGAGAGTTGCCGTGTTCTCCGACGGCTGCTATTGGCACGGATGTCCTGACCACTACAGAGCAGCGCGCCGCAACGACGAATTCTGGAGCGACAAGATCGCTAAGAACCAGGCTAGAGACCGAGATACCGACACGAAGCTCTCCGAGGCTGGTTGGTTGGTCATCCGGGTGTGGGAACACGAGGACCCTGCCGAGGCCGCGGACCGTATCGCCCTCGCAGTGCGTAGTCGCTCCAACCAAGTCCTCGCCTCTGACTCTGACGAGTCCCGGGTACGTGGCAAGTCGTGTCACCCCTAGCTCCTTCCCATCCCACTTCTTAGCCTCAGAGGCAACCGCTAGCTATGGCATCGCCAGCTTGTCTGACAACCATCTGACCTAGGGAAGCGTCCAGCTCAATGTGCCCGTCAGAAGCCCCTTGCGCCGAGTAGCTCGCCCAGCTATGCCCGTACACCTGCCACGACATGCGAGCTGGCGTGTCATCAGAACCGTCAGCCTGACCTCCCACACGGTGGATCATCTGGTCTCATCCGCCATCGCTCGCGATTCCGCCAGCTTGTGGACAGGCGCGTCGCGTCGTGGTCCGTAGAACCGGCGGCGATCAGCGACGAGTCATCGCACAATGTGCTTGAGGAAGTCGTGTGGCATGAGCGGCCGAGTCGACATAGCTCGGGCTGCCGTTCCGGCACGTCAACCTCTACAGTCCAAAGCGGGAGTTCTAGCAATGTCCACCTGGCACGATCAGATCCCGACCGTCGGCTCCATCAACCTGCCCCCCGATCCTCGCGCCCTCGCTGGGCTCGGCCGCAACCACTCCCTGGAAACCGCTATCGCGGACTTAGTGGACAATTCAGTCGATGCGGGAGCGAATTACGTTCTGATACGCCTAGTCCGGGTGGAAGGCCGGCTACGGGCCTTGTATGTTGTCGACAACGGTCACGGCATGTCCGAGTCAACAATCGACGCGGCGATGACAGTGGGGGGACAACGTGCGTATGGTTCCAATGATCTCGGAAAGTTCGGGCTAGGCTTGAAGGCGGCTTCTTTCAGCCAAGCCCGCAGCTTGACCGTAGTATCGCAAAAGCTCGGTACAGCCGCTGTTGGCCGACGTTGGCTCCTGAACGAGGAGCGCGAAGGTTTCCTCTGCGACATCATCCCCGCCGACTTCGCCAAACAGGAGTTAGAGCGGGATTGGCAGATTGCAGGGATGGAAACTGGAACAGTGGTCCGCTGGGACGATGTCACGGGGTTCCCAGCTACCAACCACCAAGCACGGGTCGAGGACTTCATCTCTCGCACGACTAATCTTCTACGAAACCACCTGGGGCTCGTCTTCCATCGGATAATCGAGGCTGGAAAGATCTCGATCGGCATCGACGTCGAGGACATCGATGCCGATGCTCCCGGACCAAGGATAGTTGTGAGTAGCATCAATCCGTTTGGCTACGTGCGATCCGGAAGGGCAGGCTACCCTAAGGTACTCTCGACGGAACTGGGTGACTCCAGGCTGACATTCAAATGTCACATTTGGACAGGCAGATCAACCTCCCCTCAGTTCAAGCTACCCGGAGGCGCAGAAACCCGCCAGGGTATCTACTTCTACCGACGCGACCGCCTGCTTCAGGCAGGTGGAGGCTGGCACGGCATCCACTCTATGGACCGACGGCTACAGCTAGCTCGAGTTGAGGTGGAGATCGACGACGACATTATTCGGCTATTCGCCATGAACCCGGAAAAGTCGAGAGTCAATGTCGGTCCTGAATTCACCCAGTTGGCCGAGCGAGCGGCGGCACATGATGGTTCGACCTTTCATGACTATTTGGATGTCGCCGAGCAGACATTCCGCGAGTCGCGGAAGCGTAGCACCGAGAGACGGAGGATGGCGCCACTCGGGAAGGGTATCGCTCCTGAGCTACGAAAGACCATCGAGCGAGAGGTCCCATTCGACGAGGATGCGGAGCCAATCGACATACGTTGGAAGCGCTTCTCCACCGAGGACTTCTTCGAGATCGACCGGGACCGGCGATCACTATGGCTAAATGAAAAGTACCGCCCGCCAACGCGAGGCGAGCGGCGAAGCGTGAACGACGCCCCGTTGCTAAAAGCGCTATTGTACCTCGTCGCGGAAGATCTATTCCGTGGCGAGTATCTGGGCGCCAGGGATAAGGACAACGTCGAACTGTATCAAGAGATCCTTACTGCAGCGGCCAAAAGCGAGCAGCCGTGATACCCTCGAGTCGGCACATCAGCGCTGACAGCTTCGAGGAATTCGTTCAGCGAACAATTCCGTTCGAACATTGGATACCGGGACAACCGCAGCTGACCCTCTTCATTGATCCCCACCGACAAGAGATTGGTGTCCGAGCTCTGGCTGGCACCAGTCAGCCACATCTCGAGACCGGATTAGAGCATGTACGGCTACGGTCAGTTCAGCGAGGCGTCGATCGTTTTTGGGAGGTCGCGGTCACCGATCCACGCCTGTTCACCGATGCCTATCCGATGCTGTGCGCAGTCGCTGATCGGGTTCAACTCCAAGGATTGAGCATCGAAACGGCATTAAGCGAGACACTTCGCATCCTCGGACGACTCCTCGCACGTACGGACACACTGCCAGTTGAGCAAGAACTCGGCTTGTACGGCGAGCTCATGCTGCTCCTTGGACTAAGCCGAGAAGTGGGACCGCAAGAGGCCTTGATTGCATGGCGCGGCACCGAAGGCGAGGAACATGATTTCGGACTGCGTGGTCACGACATCGAGGTAAAAACCACAAGCGCTGAGCGACGCACTCATTGGATTGGTTCTCTAACACAGCTTCGTCCAACCGGAGACCGACCACTCTGCTTGGTCTCTCATCAGCTGACCAAAGCCGGCTCGTCGGACGACCTCACCCTGCCCGGACTCATAGACCTGGTTCGACACCATCTGGACGGCTACCGCTTCGCCCTTGACGCCCGCCTATACGACGCGGGATGGCGTGAGCCATACAGGGCGACCTGCCGGACTCGTTGGCGTCCAAGAGATGTCTCCGCAGTCTTCACAGTCGACGATGACTTCCCCAGCCTGACTCCGACACGGTTGATCGGAGTGGCGCTGGAACGTATTCCCGATGTCCGTTACCGAGTGGATCTCACGAACCAGCCCGTCGGCGATGCTGTACCCAACTTCCTCCTTAAAGCCCTGAACTGGGAGAAACTCGTATGACCGAAGCATTTCGGAAGGCCTATTTGGGCGCACTAGCCCTCATGGACACCACCGGACCCCGCGACCTCCACGCTGCAGCAACCTTCGCTAACGAGGATTCTTCACTTGTATGTAACGATGTGGCGCTCCGCGCGTATCTAGTCGGCGCACACCCCGACGATGCACTGAGTAAGGGACTTCACCTTCGCCTAGCCACATGGGACAGCGCAAAGGATAACGAAACTTGGGCGAACGGCACCAGCGCGAACACTGAAGAACGCAGGGCAGAGGTTGCTCTGCGGTTGAAAGTCGACGTCCAGACGGCCGCCCTTCTTCGCGAGCGCTTCCCTATCGCTGGCGTGGAAGAGCCTATTACCATCGCCGAACAGTGGGATCCCTGGTACACCGAGTCAATCCGCCGAGAACGATCCTTCTACTGGGATCACTACAGCCGGTTTCTCAACGAGAAGCGTGGATGGGCTCCTGAGGCCATCGCGTCCCTCGATATCGCAACCGACCGCGTGGTCGAGCGCCTTTCGGACCCCACTCGACAAGATGCATATCAAGCTAAAGGCCTCGTCGTCGGATACGTGCAAAGTGGCAAAACGGCGAACTTCACAGGGGTCCTCGCCAAGGCGATCGACGTGGGATATCGGTTGATCATTGTTCTGACTGGCACAACGGACCTCCTTCGCGCTCAGACACAGAGGCGTCTGGACCTAGAGCTCGTTGGCTACGAGAATATCCTTCGGGGCATCGATCCTACCAATCAGGAAGCCCTCGACACAGTCGACTATCAAGACGACCCGGACTGGCTCACCGAAAAGCTCGTCCGACACGGTACCCGTCCATCTGACGCAGGATTCCCCGATGTTCACCGCCTAACAACCCACCGCTTCGATTACAAGAGTCTTCGTCAGGGCATCGCTGCGCTCGACTTCGAGAAAAGAGAGCGCAATCGGCGGTTCTTCGCGCCCGAGAACCTATTTCATAGCGATGCAAGACTCTTGGTAGTCAAGAAGAACGCAACGGTTCTCGGCAAGCTGGTTGATGACTTGAACAAGATAACCGCACGCCTAGGCGAAATCCCGACCTTGATAGTGGACGACGAATCAGATCAAGCTTCGGTGAATACCAGTAACCCCAGGAAGTGGCAGGCCGATCAGGTTCAGCGCACTGCCATAAATCGACTTATTTCAAGGCTATTGGTAATGCTACCCCGCGCCCAGTATGTGGGCTACACCGCTACGCCGTTTGCGAACGTCTTCATCGATCCGAGCGATGCCGAAGACATTTTTCCAAAAGACTTCCTGATATCCCTCAGTCGCACACCTGGCTATATGGGCGCCTCTGATTTTCATGATCTCGACAGCGAATTGGATCCTTCCGAACGCACCTTTGCTAACTCAAATGAAAAGGCTCACGTTCGCTTGCTCACTGCGGACATAGCAGAGGGTGACGATTCGGAGATTCTCGACGCGATGGACACCTATGTCCTCACAGGCGCAGTTAAGGTCTACAGGGAACACTGCGGTTTCCCATTGTTCCGTCATCATACAATGCTGATCCACGAAGCTATGCAGCGAGATGTGCACCGTGAACAGGCTGAGAAGGTTCAGCGGATCTGGAGGCGCGCAGGCTACTTCTCAAGCAGCTCGCGCGAGCGTCTCCGCGCCCTATACGAGGCGGATATTACTCCGGTCATTCAAGCAATAGGCAAAGGAATACCTGCGCCGGCAACCTTCGACGAGCTACTCCCGCATCTAGGGGAGGCCGTATCGCGGATCGGCCATACAGGCAATCCCGTGATCGTGGTGAATAGTGACAAAGACATCGAACAGGATGCTCTCGATTTCGATCGAAACCACGTGTGGCGAATCCTGATCGGCGGTAACAAGTTGGCGCGAGGGTTTACCGTCGAAGGGTTGACCGTTTCGTACTATCGGAGGTTAACCAAACAAGCGGACACCCTTATGCAGATGGGCAGGTGGTTCGGTTATCGGAAGGGGTTCCAGGATCTGGTTCGCCTGTACATCACTCCCGAACTCTATGAGGCATTCGAAGCGATCGTACTCGATGAGGACTACTTTCGTGCCGAGCTACGTCGCTATGCGGACATGATAGATGGGCGGCCACAGGTAACGCCAAAACATATACCGCCGCTGGTAGCGCAACATCTGACTGGACTCAAGCCAACGACTCCCAACAAGATGTACAACGCGGTCCTCACAGAGCGACGATCTCCGGGCCTCCCCATCGAGCCCCGCGGTTACCCAAGCACTGCCGAGCGACAGCATATAAGCGATAATCTCCATAAGTGCAAGCACTTCTTCGAGAGCATCTACAAAAAGGTCCACTTCCGCAGCTCAGAGATCACCTCTTTCGAGAGCTTCGTCGGCCATATGGATCACAAAGAATTGGTGAAAATTCTCTCGGCTCTCTATTGGGCTGACAGTGAGACTATAGGACCGGACCTTCGATGGTTGAGCAGGCTCGATAGCGCGCAGGTCAAGGATTGGGCCCTACTGTTCCCTCAACACGTACGATCCGGACAAGCGCAATCTGCGATCTTCGAAATGGGGCCGTTTAGCCTCTTTGAACGGAAGCGTATTCGGCCTTCATACTTCAGCGCTATCAGCGAATCCAGGCACCGGCCTATCGCTCGTAGGATCGCGGGGTCGGAACCGTCAATCGGGGATAGCGAGACAGATGCCCTAACGACACCCGAACGAGGAGCAGCAATCATCTACCCCGTCATCGAGAAAGGTCAAGTTGTTGGCTCTCCGACGGAGATGGAATCGGGGCTCATTGTCGTCGCGTTCCATCTTGTGGCTCCTAAATCGGCGACCGATCCTGATCGCCGACTCGTCACGTTTACCACGCGCGACAAATCGCGAAGCGAGGCCCCTATCATCAACGTTGCATAGCGGCCGAGCCCTTTTCTCCTTATCTCGTAGGTCACGGACGGCTACAGATGGGCGGTACTGGTAGATAGGCAAAGCTCCTTTTGAGTGCAGATCCGCCGAGCTCACTCCTTCAGGAACTTGGATGCTTTTCTACTGTGCCGCGCTACCTTTGTAGCTTCGGACGCTAAACTTCCCGGCGGATGTCGTTATGGTCCTTACGCTCGCTTCCGGGCTAGGTGCACGCCCTGCAAGTTTTGGTCGCCACCGCAGTCAACGCCGGCAGACGGCGCGCGGTCATCGGCGTCGAGGTCATCGCGGCCGAGTGCGGCGCTGGTTGGCAGCACCTGCCGCGCAGCCTGGTCGCCCGTCGCCTGTCCCGGGGGCCAGCCTGGTGATCTCGACGCCCACACCGCGCGGCCTCGTCAGCGCCGTCGGTGCTGCCCTCCCATGTGCCTGCTGGCAGCGGCGGGCCGCGCCCACTACTGCGCAACCCGCTCACCATCGTCCTCAAATCCGCCCAGCTCACCGCCGAACAGGTCAGCGCCGGGCGAGCGCGTCCAGCCAGGCGAAGTTGTACGGGTCGGCGTCCAGGGCGCGCCTGCGCAAAGCTTCCACCTGCTCGTCCAGCACCGTCCCCATCTGCGAGACCCGGCTGTTGAGAATGTGCTCAATTCTCAGCTACTCCACCAGCTTGTCGACCCGGCGGGTGGATACTCCCACAGCAGGTACAACGTCGCCACCACGCTGATCAGCGCCTGCTTGGCCCGCCAGCGGCGCTACAGCAGCCAGTCGGGAAGCACGAACTCGTTTGAACGTGGGATGGCCAGCTCCACGGTCCCGGCGCGGGTATTTCATACTCGCGGGTCCGGTAGCCAATACGCCGGTCCGTCCGCTCGCTGCTACGCCGTCCGTACCCGGCGCCGCACGGGCCATCGGCCTCGACCGACATCAACGTCTCGGCAATGGTCTTCACCATGGATCGCAACAGATCCGGGGCGCCCTGCTCGATCTGCTTCGCCAGCCAGCCGGCGGGGTCCACACTGTCATCCACGGCCATCGCCTTTCTCCTTCGATCTTGGTCTAGCAACCCGAAGGATCTGTGGGTCTTTCGATGGCGCCTCCAGCGGAGGACTGCCAGGCCTCGGTGCCGGTGGTCGTGGCTGACTCTGGAAGGATCTGGCCGCCTGCGAATGTGCCCTGCGCGTGACTCGTCGCCCAGATCACCGGTTCCGGTCTGGCCCGCCTCGCTGACTTGATCAGAAGCTTGTCCGCCGTTGCCGGTGTAACTCCTCACAGATGTGTCCGCGTGGTCTCCAGATCGGCGCCCCACCGCAACGACCTGCGCGAACAGGAGTCGCCATGGCGATGTTGTCAGAGACCGTTGATGCCATCATTGGGGTGGACACCCACCGTGATAGCCATAGCGCAAGCCTGGTCACCCCAGTCGGCGGCGAGTTAGCCGCCATCACCGTCCCCGCCGACGCCAGCGGCTACGCCCAGCTGCTGGAACGGGCCCTCGCCTATGCATACGGACCGCGGCTGGTGTGGGCGATCGAAGGTACTCGTAGCCATGGCGCAGGGCTGACCGTCCACTGCGCCGTGCCGGCCAGCAGGTCATCGAGTCCGACCGGCCCTAAGCGCCTGACACGACGTCCCGGCGGCAAGAGCGACGCGCTGGATGCACGGCGGGCCGCTCGAGAAGCATTGGGTCGGCAGCACACCGCTGCCCCACGGACCAACGGCCCGCGAGAGGCCGCCCGCCTGGTGCTTGTCGCCAGGCAAAGCGCGATCCAGGCACGTACCGCCGCGGTCAACCAGCTCAAGGCCCTGGTCCTGACCGCACGCGACCAGCAACGCCAGCGGTTACGCAACCTGACCCGCCACGCGCTGATCCAGGCCTGCCTCAGCCTGCGCCCCTCCGCCGCCACCGACCCTGAAGAGCGTGCTCTCCGTACCGTCATGCAGCGCCTGCCCGCCGTATCCGCGACCTGACCAAAGAAGTCCACACCGCCGACCTAGAACTTGCCGGACTCGTCCAGCACCACATCGGCCACCTGCTGGTCATGCACGAAGTCGGCGTCATCACCGCCGCTCAATGCTGGGTTTCCTGGTCAGACCCCGACCGGTTCCGCAACGAAGCAGCCTTCGCCGCTCTGGCCCGCGTCAGCCCATCCCAGCCAGCAGCGACAAGACGACACGCCACCGCATTTCACGACGTCACCCTGACTACCAGCGGAAACTACTTGTACACCACCTCCGTGGACGCAACCGAGTGGCACTCAACAGGCCTGCCCCGGCAGGGATAGGTTCCTCCCATCGGAGTTGCGGTGTGCACGGTGAGGCAAGGCCATGTCGGCCCGACGGACTGAGGACGGCGTCGACCTAGATGTCATGTCACTCGATGTAAGCACTGTGGACTAAGCGTAGCGAAACGAGGCTTTGCGCAAACTAATCGCTTTTGGAGGTGCCCCAGCCCTTTACCTGCCCCCTTCCGTCCTCCCGGAGCGCAGGAGCGCTCCGCGGCGGACAGGCATCCGTGGGCTGCGACCTGCTCGTGCGGCCCAAGGCTGCCATCCTGATCACAGACGATCATCCCACCCGACACCTTGACGCGAGCATTGACACTTGGAGTGAAAAATCAACATCATGGCGATTTCTGTGCGGCCGGTGCGGATAATCGCTGGTAGCTCGATTAACACTGAACTTTTCTTCTGACAGGCGGGATGACAAGCCCGTTCGCAGCCAGGAGCTCGCACGGCCTGCCTGGTGTATCAACTGAGCACCTTCACTCAATTCACCATGATGCTCGCCGCCCACGCCTGCGTCGAGACTGGGGCGTAGCCGTGGGTGAACCCGGCCACTCAGCTGCGAAAACGATGCGAAGGCACCCCTGAGGCTCGCCTTCGAGGGGGTTGCCCTACACGGCCAAGCAAGGGGGCGTTCAGCTAAGCAATACGGCCCAATACAACCCAATAATCGGCGGGCAGCACGAATGTGTGCGACGTCCCGTTTAGACACGATCTCCCCATTCGACGAAAGGGCCCCCCTGCGATAGGGTTCCTGCGAATATTGGCAACGACTCGCGTCATCGTGAGTCTGACAGGAAAGGTGCAGTGAAAAGGAGATTCAGTGCCTAAGCGCATTGCGGCTTGCCGAGTTGGGCTTATAGGTGATCAAGACGGCGACGCTTCGCGCCGCCTCTGCCACCGTCGGCCGGGCATGCGGCCTGGAGGCCGGTCCCGGCCGGCGGTGGCAGGCACTCTCGCATCAGTACTAGATCGATCCGGTGAGATCAAGCGCACGCAGACGCGCTCTACGCTACGATGTCGGACAAACACGTGTAGGCGCTACCGAGCTAGGGGTAACGGCCCAATGCTCAGTAACGCCTGCACAACCATCCGGTCCACCCGGGAAACGGATACCTTAAGCACCCCTACGTTAGCACAGGTACTTAGCGCACGCGCAACGCAATACGATTAACGATCGGCGTCGTTAATCGTATGCGCAGAGCATAAGCATTAAGGCATCGCTGTGCATAAGGGGCGAGGAGCTGCTCCCGGATGGACCCCCTACCTCACGGAGGTACATCCATGCCGTCCATTCCCTCGCTGCCATCCCTTCCCTCGCTCATCTTCCTCCTGGCGCTGCTGCACAGTCTGTACCTGCTGATGACTCGCGTTCGTCGCTACATCCGGCGCCTCACTCCTGAGGGGCATCTCTCCTGGCAGTGGCGTCGGTGCGGGATCACTCTGAGACTCGGTCGATGCAAGATCTGATGTAAGTGGTCGTGAGCCAGAGTGCCTCCGCCTGAGGCGCTCTGGCTCTCGGGTGATCAACAGCAGCGGCTCACGGCCGTATCTACTGATCCGTTCTGAGCGTCTACACCGCCGATCATCAAGCTTCGAATGCGGTCTTGGTAGCACCTCCACCAGGCCGCCGTCTACATACCGCCCTCACGATCGCCCCACGGTGGTTGGGGGCGGTGCGGGGTTGGGGGCGATCGACGGGCCGGGCCTCGTTCCTCGGCCCGGCCCACCGGGTGACGGGGCTGGGGGCCGTTGTGGGATATGCGCGGGATGGGGCTGGCCGCCGGCCGGTTGCCGAAAAGTTTCTGTGCAGGTTGGAGAAAAGTTTCTGTGCAGGTTGGAGAGGTGATAGGCCCTCCGGGTGGGGGTCCACTTCTAATCCGACGGTCGCAGGTCGAATCCTGCAGGGCGCGCCCTCCAGACCAGGTCATCTACTCATATGACCTGGACTTCTATGTTGATCAGCGATCATCGCCACCTGCAGCACATGCCGCTGAAGCACCCCGCAGCGGGCACTCACGGCCTATGCGGAGCGCGATCATACGGGGCTGCACGATCATGAGGACAAGCGCGGGATCGCGTACGCCCTGATCCGTCCGACGGGTTCACGCCCCGAGAAGGGCCACAGCACCCGGGGCGACACGGCTCAGGTTTCCGTCATGGCGCAGCAGGTCGCGGCAGCCGTCGGACTCCAGGTGTGCCTCGTCGGAGCCCGGGTCCAGTATCGCGAAGCGGCTGTGAGGACCATGGCGGTCGCTGGCCGGTGTTCGGAGGCATCGCTCCGGCCTGCTCGGAATGCGCCGAAGAACGTAGGTACACCATCAGGGTCGAGGTCCGGCTCTCGCGCGCCACGCCTTCGGGTCGGGCGTGGCGCGCGAAACCCTAGGCGGGCAGCTTGCCGGTGGCGACCACGTCGCGGTACCAGTGGGCGCTGTCCCTCCAGGTGCGCTCCATCGTCTCGCGGTCCACGCGTACGATGCCGAAGCGCTTGGCGTACCTGTGCGCCCACTCGAAGTTGTCCATCAACGACCACACGAAGTACCCGCGCACGTCGGCGCCGCCCGTGATGGCCTCGCTGACGGCGGCCAGGTGGCGGTGCAGGTAGTCGATGCGGTCCGCGTCGTGGACGCGGCCGTCGGCGGCCACCGGGTCGGCGAACGCCGCGCCGTTCTCGGTGATCATCGTGGGCATGTCCGGGTAGTCGCGGTGCAGGCGCAGCAGCAGTTCGGTCAGGCCGGTCTCGTCGATGTTCCAGCCCATCTCGGTGTACGGGCCGGGCTGCTTGACGAACTCGACGTCCTCGCACGCGATCCACGGCGAGGCGGCACCGTCCTGGTGCCCGTCGGCGGTCTCCCGGGGGCCCGCGCCGTCCCCACTGGCGTACCAGGGTGGGGTTGTAGTAGTTGACCCCACGTACGTCCAGCGGCCGGTGGGCCGTGGCCTCGTCGCCGTCCCGCACGAACGACCAGTCCGTCACCGAGGCGGTGTCGGCGATGAGGTCGCGTGGGTAGGCGCCCTCCAGCATCGGGCCGAGGAAGGCCCGGTTGGCCAGCGCGTCCGCGCGCCGAACCGCGTCGGTGTCCCGCTCGGACACCCCGCGCACGTGGTGCAGGTTGAGCGTGACGGACATCTGCGCGTCCTTGGCGGCGGTCGAGCGCAGCGCCTGCACGGCCAGGCCGTGACCCAGGTTGAGGTGGTGGACGGCGGCCAGCGCGGCGGCCAGCTCGGTCCGCGCCGGGGCGTGCACGCCGGAGGCGTAGCCCAGGTAGGCCGGATCAGCCGCCCGCATCAGCTCGGCGTCCTGCGCCCACATGTGCTCCGGCCACTGCTCGGGGGTGTAGTTCCCGCCGAACAGCAGGCCACGGCCCTCAGTGAGCGTGTGCATGCCCAGCTCCATGTCAGACCCCGCACGCGGCGGCGCGGAGCTGTCCCCGGCCACCAGCCGGCAGGGCACCAGCCGCTGCCGCGGCGGGCCGTCGCCCCGTAACCGGTCGATGAGCATCTGCGCCCCGAGCCGTCCCCGCTCAGCGCTGGGCGGCTCCAGCGCCGTCAGCCTAGGGTGGAACATCTCCGCCACGCGCTCAGAGGAGAGCACCAGCATCGGCGTCAGGTCATCGGGGATCCGCCATCCACGCCGGGCCACAGCGGCGATCACGCCGACGGCCGCGTGGTCCATCACGGCCAGGGCCGTCACGTCGGGATGCGCGGCGAGGAGCCGCTCGAACGCCTCGCCGCCCTCCTCGGCCGAGCCGGCGCGGTGGTCGGCCACGTAGGCGATGCCGGCCTCCCGGGCGGCCACCGCGAACTCCTCGCCCGCCCGGATGGTGGGGCCGTACTGGGCGGCCTACGTACCGGTCGAGTGGTTGAAGGAGGCCGGCTTGCGATGGCCGAGCGAGGCCACGTGCGCCACGGCCTCGCGCGCGGTGGCGGCGAAGTCGATGTCGGCGTAGTCGATCGTGCCCGGGTCGCGGGTGCGCACGACCATGCTGAACGGCACCCCGGCCTCGGACAGGAAGTCCGGCCGCTCGTCGTCCAGCCGCACCTCCATCAGCAGCACGCCGTCCACTAGCCCCAGGCCGGTGATGTGCCGCAGTTCCTCGACCGGGTCGGCGCTCTCGGGCGACAACAGCAGGTGGTAGCCCAGCTCGCTGGCCGCCTCGGCGGCGCTGGTGGCGAACTGCATCTCGGTCACGCCGAAGCCCTCACGCGGAGCGGGGTAGAACAGCGCCAAGATCTTGGTTCGCTTGCTCTGCAGGCCGCGGGCCAGCAGGTTGGGCCGATAGCCGAGATCGACGGCCGCCTGCTCGATGCGCCGCTTGGTCTCCGCCGCGACCGGGCGGGTGCCGTTCAGCGCGGCGGACACGATGCTGACGGCGACCTGTGCGCGCTCGGCGACATCACGTAGCGAGGTCATAGAACTCCGGCCCTGGGGCGATCGGCCCGAACCGGGCCGATACGGTGGCCGAAACGTTTCGCAAAACCTAGGGCGCGTTTTGTGCTGATGTAAATGGTGTTAATTCGGATGACCTAAATGCCTGCCGGCTGGGGCGGCAGGGCCTCAGGACCCCTGGCAAGAGCATCCGGCCGTGTTCGCATCGAGAGCGCAATGGAGGGCTCGATGCCGAGCACGATGACGTGCTCGCCGCCGGGCGCGTCCGGTTCACCATGGGCGCGCCCGCCGCGCGAGCAGGTGATGGAGAACAGCCGGGAGGCTGCATCACGGGCGGTACAACGGGTGGAGGGCCGCGATCAGAGTGGTCCGAGGAGGTCGCGCGGATCGACGTCGAGGCCCAGGGTCGACAGGACGCCCAGGAGTTCGCGCTCCCCCGTACCGGAAGTGGGACGCCATGATCGCGGACAGGCCGTCCAGGTGCATGGCCGGCTTGCTCGGTGTGGCGCCCGAGGTGATGGCGTAGTCCGACCGCCCCAGCAGCAACGCGATCATCACGTGGTCCTGCTGGAGCTTGGCGATCGTCGGCCGCAGCGATGGATGACGCGCGGACAGTTCGGGAAACAGCCCTGCCGCCCAGCGCTCGACCGGCTCCCGCCACACCTCGGGGAACGGTTCAACGTCCCTGCGGAACTTGTGGAAGCGGCTTCAGAGCTTGACGAGCTTGGCGTAGGGAGCGCTGATGCGATATATCTCGCTCCCGAAGTCGACGACAACAGCGACATCGTCGTCGACTCCGACGACCCGGCCGAGACCGTATCTGTCGTGGCTCACCAGGTCCTGTACGACGAAACACTCAAGAGGCGGCGGAGGGGGCACAGGAACGTTGAAGGGACTTCCAGGCAGGACTCGCCGGACCGCGGCTTGGTTGCGTCTCATTACGTTCCAGTATGGGCCCTGCGGTGGCATAAATCGAGCTCAGTGCTCCGCCGAGATCGTACGTGCCGGCACCGCCTTGCGAACCACGACCTCTTGAGCCGGCGCCCCGAGGAACGTGCGGCCGCCCCGCGCGACATCGCGGTCTCGACCGGGCTCCGCCATGTGGGACTGTACGGTCTTCGGTCTGCGCCGTGAGGCGCTGTGGATTCGAGTGGAGGTGAGAGACCTTCGCCGCCTGCCCTGTCGTAGCAGGGAGGTGGGGCTGGGGGGCAGCCTGATCCGGGTGGCCGGCCCCTGAGTCTCAGGTGGCGAAGCGGGCTTTGACCCAGGCCAGGATGTCGTCCATCGCGCCGTCGTCGATCCCGGTCACGGCACCATAGGTGTCGTGCTCCAGGCCGTCGTAGACGCGGTAGGTGACATGGGAGCCGTTCCTGCGGAGTTCGGCGGCCACCTTGGCATTGATCGCTTCGGGGGTGACGGTATCCGCGCCGCCCTGCAGGAACAGCACCGGGCCCGCGACGCGCTGCTCGCCGAGGCTGTTGTCGCGCAGGTATCGGGTGAAGCGCGGGTCGCTGGAGTAGCCCGGCCCGGTCAGGGCCGGCCCGGTCAGATCTCCGTACGCCGCGGTGACCACACCCAGGCAGCCGTTCCGGGCCGAGTCCAGGCGGGCCTGGGCGACCGGGGTCAGCAGCCTCGTGATGTCGATCTTCGGGTCGCTGTACGCGGCGCCCTGGGCCAGCAGCGGGGCGAATCCGCCGTACGGGACGGTGGTGGCGACGTGCGCGGCCAGTGCGGGCAGATCGGCGGCGGGCGATGTGACGACCGTGCCCCGGTAGCCCGGCAGCGGACGCGTCAGCTGGCGTTCGGCGAAGCCGAGTGCGGCCCCGCCGCCCTGGGAATGGCCCCACAACACCCAATGGCCCGACAAGCCCGGCACCGCCTGGTGTGCGGACCGCACCGCCCCGGCGATGTCCTCCGCCTCGGCGGTCTTGTTGACCAGTTCAGGACGGCCGGTCGTGCCAAGGCCCGCGTAGTCCGGGGCGACGACCGCGTATCCCTGCTCCAGGAATCGGACCATCTGGTCGCCGTGGTACAGATCCCGCATCAGTGATGGTGCGCAGCCGGTCGCGATGCCGCTGGCGCCGTGCGCGTCCACGACCACCTTCCAGCCTCCCGCCGGGCGCGGGCGGTCCTGCGGCACCAGGACGACGCCGGAGACCGCCACGTCCCCGCCCCGGGAGGTACGGGAGTGATACAGCACGCGGACGGCCTTGACCGGCTTGTTCCGCACCACGTACTCGGAGGTGGCCTCCGCGCGGATCAGGGTCCCGCTCGGTGCCCACGGCAGTGGGTTGGGTGCGTCGTAGAAGGCGGTGCGAGGCAGGGCGTTCTGTCGCTGGGCGCTCCAGGCCCAGTCGATCTGGCAGGCCTGGTCGCAATCATCGGCATACGCGCCCGTGGCAGGCGCGATGACCAGAACGGCACCGATAGTGGTGGCCGCCGACAGCCGGCGGACTCCGGTAAGGAGGGCATGACGAACAGACCTCATGTGAGGCTCCTCTGCATTGTTGATCGGTCAGCGGGAACGAGCGGAACCCGGCGTCCCTGCCAGGTCCGGCGTGACGTTCATCCGACCTGGCGGCCGTCGACGCGTTTCCCGCCGGCCCCGTAGACGAAGTCCGTGCTGTTCAGGATGAAGTCCGTCGGGAAACCCAGCTCGATCGCGGCGGCCTTCTCCAGCCGGCTCACCGCCTCTTCGGGCAGCTCCAGGTCGATCGCGGCGAGGTTGCCGGTCAGCCGGTCCAGATCGCGGGCACCGAGGATCGGGTGGATCCACGGCCGGTGCGACACCCGCGGCCCGGTGCGGCCGAGCGGCCGGTAACGCATCACAGGCTCCGGTCGAAGAACGAAACGGTCCAGTCAATCGCAGGAAGTACGAAGCGGTCGTCGTCGTACAACTCGATGTGGTTCCCGGTGTCGAGCAGGAAGAGCTCCTTGGGTTCGGGCGCGGCGGCGAAGGCGGCTTGCGCGTCGGCCACCGGGATGGCCTGGTCACCGCGGCCGTGCACGATCAGCAAGGGAGCGGAGACCAGCGGCAGATAGGAGTCGACGTCCAGCGTGAGCTCCTGCAGCACCGAGAGCGCGGTGCAGCGGTTCTCCCAGCCTGCACGGGCCCCGCGTTCGGTCCCGTAATACTCGAACGGCTCCGGTCCTGGATTCCCCGCGGGCATGCCGTCGGGGTTGACGGCGGGCCAGTACTCGACCTCACCGGTGTCGGACTGCCGCTGCGCTATCTGCGCGAACCAGGTCATCAGCGCCGCGAAGTTCTCGGCGCCGAATCGATCGCGGATCAGCACCGGGTTGTTGTAGGCGGCCGCGATCAACGCCACGGCCTTGACCCGGGGATCGAAGGCGGCGAGCTGCACCGAGTAGATCCCGCCCAGGCACACCCCGCACAGCGCGATCTTGCCGGCGTCGACCTCCGGCCGGGCTACCAGGAAGCCGACCGCGTTGCGCAGATCCGAGACCTTCGCGGAGGCGTCCTCGTGCTGGCGAGGCTCACCCGCACTGTCACCCCAGTTGCGATGGTCGAAGGACAGTGCCACATAGCCGCGCCGCGCGAACCGCTCCGCGTAGTAACCGGTGACCTGGTTCCGCACCCCGGCGAACGGGCCGGTCAGCACCACCGCGCCGCGGCCGGTCCCCGGTTCGAGC
Source organism: Sphaerisporangium sp. NPDC049457 (assembly GCF_055586705.1). NCBI lineage: Bacteria > Bacillati > Actinomycetota > Actinomycetes > Streptosporangiales > Streptosporangiaceae > Sphaerisporangium > Sphaerisporangium sp. NPDC049457. Next base: position 39,136 of record NZ_JBVJHR010000033.1, read on the forward strand.
AGATGCAGGTCACCGATCAGCCGATACCCATCGCTACTGAACTCGACCTTCTCGATTGATGTCACGAAATCTCCTTCACGATCGCGCAGGCGGCACCTGCGGAGCACCGGCCTGGATGTCGTTCCAGGACCTGGAGAGAAGATTTCCAAATGCGACATATCGCCAGATAGCGTGTTCGTCACCGGTTGAGAGGTGAATTTCTCATAGGGAGCGACGCGCATTTCCGGTCCGGTCACCGCCTGCCGGGAATGTCTTCCGGCTCTCAGATCCAGCCGGCCTCGGTGGCGATCCTGATGGCGTCGACGCGGTTCCGAGCGTCCAGCTTCACCGTCGCGGACGTGAGGTAGTTCCGGACGGTCCCCGGCCTGAGAAAGAGATTTTCGGCGATCTCCCCGGGGGAGGCGCCCGTGGCCGACATGCGGAGCACCAGGGTCTCCCGGTGCGACAGAGGGCTCGCCGACGCCTCCAGCGCCGCGGCGGTGAGCGCGGGGTCCAGTACCCGGCCACCCGATGCGACGGTCCTGATCGCACCGGTCAGCTCGGCGTGCTGCACATCCTTGGGCAGGAACCCCGCCACCTGAGCGGCGAGCGCCCGGCGAAGCTGGCCCGGCCGATTCAGACCGGTCAGGATCAGCACCCGGCATCCGGGCAGCCGCTCGTGGAGCCGTTCAGCGGCGGTCAACCCGTCCAGGTCAGGCAGGTCGATGTCGAGCACGGCCACGTCGGGCTGGACTTCCAGCGCGGTCGGCACGATGAGCCCGCCCGAGGCGAGCTCCGCGACCACCTGGAGGTCGTCTTCCAAGGACAGCAGTCCCACCAGCGCCGAACGCAGCAGCGCCACGTCCTCGGCGAGCAGAATCCTGATCACGCCGAACAGTACCACCGGGCCTTTCGGCCACCCGTCTGAGGTGAAGCGGGTGGTAACCGGTGATCGACTCGCTATTGTCCGTCTTGCCGGCGATCCGGCGACGTCAGGCCGCATGGAGGAAGTAAGTGCTCGGGATCTCCGCCGCCTCGGCAGCGAAGAACGACCCGGTGGACGACGGGTCGGACGACACCCGGGATACGCAGCTGCGTTTGGTGCGGGCGATGATGTGGGCCGCCCTCGGCCTGATCATGGCCCTCCGGCTGATGGCGGCGTTGGAGCTGGGGCTGACGTGGCCGGTCGGGCTCCTCACGATGGCTCCCTATCCGCCGCTGGTGGCGCTGCTGGCCGGGCGGCACCGCCGCCGGGTCCGCGACGGCCTGCTGGTAGCCCTGCTGATGCTGTACGCGGTGCCGTTCGCCGTCGCGGGCACGCAGTGGGAGTGGCTGCCGTGGCCGCTCGCGGTCGCGGTGCTGTGCTCCTTCCAAGGGCGGACGGCCTGGCCGCTGTTCGGGCTCATTCTGGCCGCCACGGGCGTGACCGGACTGCTGATCGGAGAGGACCCGCTGACGGCGGTCATCAGAGCGGAGAAGACGGCCACCAACGGACTGATCGTCTTCGGCCTGTACGCCCTGGCGGTCATGGCGGCCAGGGTGGACGCGGCGCGCGGAGATCTGGCGCGCTTGGAGCTGCTGCGGGAACGGCGACGGCTCGGCGGAGAGCTGGGCGCGGCCGTTGGCGCGCACCTGCGGGTGGCCTCGGAACGGCTCGCGCAAGCCGTCGACGCCGAACCGGAGATCGCACGTGACCGGCTCCGCGTGGCCGTCGCCACCGCCCGGCAGGCGCTGGCCGGCATCCGTGCGACGGCCGCCGGCTACCGCGTCTCGCCCCCTCCGCCCGCGCCGATCGAGTCGCCGAAAGTGGCGCGCCTCACCCTGGTCGCGTTGTTCGCCTGCCAGGCCTCGCTCCAGTCGATCGTCTCCGTCGCGACCTACCACCGGCCGTGGACGCTGCTCCTGACGGTGCCGTTGATGTGCGCGGCCGGAGTGATCCAGCTGCTGATGGAGCCGTCACGCAAGCAGATCGTCCTGCTCGGGCTGCTGCTGGGTGTCGCCGTCATACCGTTCGGTTACCTGGTCTGGGAGCTCGTCTTCCTCGCCGGCCTGTGGCCCTTCTTCCTCGGGCTGGTGCTCACCCGCATGCGGCCGCCCCGCTCCCTGGTCATCACCGGGGTGACGTTGGCGCTGTACATCGCGCTTCTCTTCTACCCGCCGCCGGTGCCCGGCCCGGCGGGGATGGCGGTGAGCCTGATCTCCATGGCCATCGTCACGTGGGTCTCCTACGGTCTGATCCGGCTGTCGAACCTGGTGGTCCTGCTGCACCAGGCCCAGCGGGACCTGACTCGCGAAGCCCTCATCCAGGAGCGCACCCGGATCGCCCGCGACCTGCACGACCTGTTGTCCTTCAGCCTGTCGGCGGTGGCGCTCAAGGGAGAGCTGTGCGAGCGGTTGCTGGACGTCGACCCGGTACGCGCCCGCGCCGAACTGGCCGAGCTGCCCGAACTGGTCGAGCGGGCGCTGGTCGAGCTGGAAGCGGTGGCCAATGCGACCGTAGGGTTGCGCCTGGATCAGGAACTGGCCGCAGCGCACACCGTTCTGGAGGCCGCCGGAATACGGGCTGTCGTCACCGTCGAGACCGGCCCTCTGCCGCCGGAGGTGGACACCGCGATGGCCGCGGTGTTGCGCGAGGCGGTCACCAACGTCGTACGGCACAGCACCGCCCGGACCTGCGCCATCACCATCTCCCCGGCGGACCACGCCGTACGGCTGCGCGTCGTCAACGACGGAGCCGCCGAACCCTCGGCTCCGCGACCAGGCCCCGGCGGATCAGGACTGACCGGCCTGGCGGAACGCACCGGGGGCCGGCTCACCGCCGGATCACAGGTGGGCGGCCGCTTCGAGCTCGTCGCGGAGTTCGCCATCGGTCACGATCAGCACCATCCTCATTCCGCCGCCAAAGGCCCCTGAGGCGAACCCCGGCTGATCGGCCGGTTCAGCGCTGCGTGGGACGCGGATCGCGGGCCAGGATGCGGGGGCTACCGACCGGCCGGGGAGCCGGCGTTCGATCGTGCCTCCCAGGCGCACCCGTCGGGGTCGGTGAAGGGGCCGGCGGCGCCGGTGATCGCGAGGCGGTGTTCATGGCGGCCGCCGGTCGACCCGCCGGCACCGCCGCCGAGTTCGCCGTCGTGCCCGCCGACCGGGCCGTACCGCTGCCCGAGCAGGCCGACTTCGACACCGGCGCCGCGCTCGACGTCCCCGCGCTCACGTCGAGTTGTCCGCTGCGAGTTGGGTTCGCACGCCGCGAGGCACATGCACGCCGTGATTGCGCAGGTTGCGGATGAATCGTGCGGCGAGTGGATCCGGTTCCGCGGACGTCACCGCCACCAACTGTCTGACCCATCGTGGCGAGAACGATCGCACTGCGCCAGGAAAACCATCGCTGACCGCACTCACGGGGCACACTGCGACTCCGAGACCGGCGGCAGCGAGCTGCGGTGCCGCGGTGGTCACCGCAGTCCTCATGACGGGCTCCGGGCGGACCCCGGCGCGGGCGAACGAGCGATCGAGCCAGGCGCTGAGGCCGTTCTCCGGTGCGAAGTGAACCAGCGGCGCACCTTCAAGATCCTTTAAGGGCACAGCCGGCCGTGCGGCCAGTGGATGGCCGGTGGGTGCCGTCAGCACGATCTCTTCCTCGGCGACGGCGGCGGTCGTGAAGCGGCCGGGCACGGGAGCGGGCATCAGGGCCAGGTCGGCCTCGTCGGAGTCGATGAAGCCGTGGAGCTCGTCCGGCGACGTGGATTCACGCAGGGTGATCGCCACCTCCGGGTGGCGGCGATGCCACTCGCGAATGACCGGGGCGAGCACGGAGACCAGGCTCTGCGCACAAGCCAGCCGCAGCGACCCTCCGGTCGCTTCGCCGGCGGCACGAGCCGACCTCACCGCAGAGGCGGCCGCTTCAATCGCCCGTCTGGCATCCGCTAAGGCGGCCCGCCCGGCGGGAGTGAGCCTGACCCCTCGGGGCTCGCGGCGGAGCAGGGGCGTTCCTGCCTCGCGCTCCAGCGTCGCGAGCTGATGGGAGACGGCGGGCTGCGACGAATGCAGCAGCCGCGCGGCCTGGGTGATCGACCCGGAGTTCGCGACCGCGACAAGACACTCCAGCGCCCGAAGAGAAGCCATTCAAGAATTTTATGGCATGGCCGCAAAACATGAATATTTCCGAGGGAATGCCTTCAGGGCTATCGAGTGCTCCACCTCACGACACCTTCTCGTCCAAGGCGGGCGAGGGGGCCCGCACTCGGCGAAGGAGAGTTTCATGGCGCAGGCGTTCGTCACGGGCGGTTCTGGGTTCATCGGCCAGGTGCTGGTACGTCGGCTCCTCGACGAGGGGCACTCGGTTCGTGTTCTGGTCAGAAGTGAGGCGTCGGCCGCAAGGGTGGCGGCGCTGGGCGCGGTGCCCGTCCGGGGCGAGTTGACCGACCCGGCCACGTGGCGGGACAGGGTGACGGGCAGTGACGTGGTGTTTCACCTCGCTGCCGAGACGGACGTCGCGGCCGACCGTGAGCGTCATGAGCTTGTGTCGGTTCGCGGCACCCAGGCAGCCGTCGATGCGTCCCGCTTCGCGCGGGTTCCTTGGTTCGTCCACTGCGGGAGCGAGGCTGCGCTCCTCGCCGGCGACCCGCTGGTGGACATCGACGAGACCGCGCCGCTGCGGCCGGATTCGGAAGCCGCCTACTGTGCGGCGAAGGCCGTTGCCGAGAAGATCGTGCTCGACGCGAACGCCCCGGATTTCGCCACGGTGTCGATCCGTCCGAGGTTCGTCTGGGGTCCCGGCAGCATCCTCATCGAAGGGCTGGTCGCGGCGGCGAAGGCGGGGCAGTTCGCCTGGGTCGACGGAGGCCGGCACACGACCGACGTCACGTTCGTGGACAACGCCGTCGAGGGGCTCATGCTCGGATGGCAGCGGGGCCGGCCAGGCCAGGCCTACTTCATCACCGACCGGCGCCGCGTCACCCTGCGCGAGTTCATGGAGACCTTGTTCGCGATCTATGGCGTCGATGCGCCGATCCCCGACCTCGATGCGGAGACGGCGGATCGCGAGGTTCCGGTTCCCGTTCGGTGGTTCCTCGGGCAGCCGTGCATCCTGCGGACGGACAAGGCCGCAGCCGAGCTCGGATATGAGCCCATTGTTTCGCATGCCGCCGGTCTCGACGCTGTCAGGGATTCGGTGGCACTCAGCGGTGTGTGAAGGTTTCACACCCGTTCAATCCCAAAAGGAGACTGAAATGAAGATTGTCACGATCGGAAGAGGAACGATCGGTGGCGGGCTGGCCGGCCTGTGGCGGGCCGCAGGACACGGCGTCGAAGAGCTCGGCCGTGATGGCGGGGATGTGTCGGACGCGGACGTCGTCCTGGTGGCAGTGCCCGGCGATCAGATCTCGCCCGCCTTGAGCAAGGTCACGGGGCTTGAGGGGAAGATCGCGATCGACGCGACGAACATCCTGCCCGCGCGCCACGGGGACTTTCCGTCGTACGCCGAGGAGGTGAAATCCTTCACGCGCGGCCCGGTGGCCAAGAGCTTCAACATGAACTTCGGATCGTTGTTCGGCGCAGTGCGCGAGCAGCGAGTACGGCCGAGCAATTGGTACATCGCCGACGAGGCCGCCCGCGAGATCACCGAGCGTCTCATCCGCGACGCCGGCTACGACCCGGTACGCGTCGGGGACCTCTCCCGCGCCCGCGACTTCGAGAACGCGGTCTGGCTCCTCATGGGTGTGGCCCCGATAGGAGGCGTGTTCTATCGATTCGCGGTGCCCGGCGAGCTTTGATGAGCGCTCGCCCGTTCCATTCACCATCTGAAGGTTGATGTGTTCGAAGCAGTAAATTGGTCGGAGGCCATGGTCCCCAGCCGCCCCCCAATCCACTTCACCAACGAGCTTGAGGTCGCGGCGTCTCCTGAAACGGTCTGGTCCCTGCTGGTGGATCCCCAGGCCTGGCCCCGCTTCTAGCTCTTCTCCGGTCTGGGGGCCTGGCGACCAGCACCGGGAGAGGCTATGCCGGCGCCCGCGGGATTCTGTAGGCAGCGGTCTGACACGCACGCACTTCGTGAGCGATGAGGTCCGGGATCGGGTGTCAGTGCTTGTGTTCCAGTGCGGCCAGCCGTTCGGCGACTTTGTCGCCGATGGTGACGAGCGTCGCCATCTCTGTCTCAGTGAGATGATCGATGAGCACGTCGCGGACGTCGGCCACGTGCTGCGGAGCCGC
>NZ_JBVJHR010000034.1:0-44879 GCF_055586705.1 Sphaerisporangium sp. NPDC049457
GACAGGATGATCGCGTCTTCGTAGTTGTGGCCCTCCCACGGCATGAACGCCACCAGGAGGTTCTTGCCCAGGGCCATCTCGCCGTCGTCGGTGCAGGGACCGTCGGCGACGACCTGGTTGACCTCGACCCGGTCGCCCTCGCGGACGATGGGCTTCTGGTTGAAGCAGGTGCCCTGGTTGGAGCGCTTGAACTTCGCCACCCGGTAGGTCGTGCGGGTGCCGTCGTCGTTCATGACGGTGACGTAGTCGGCCGAGACCTCCTCGACGACGCCCGCCTTCTCGGCGGTGATGACGTCGCCGGCGTCGGTCGCCGCGCGGTACTCCATGCCGGTGCCGACCAGCGGCGCCTCGCTCTTGAGGAGCGGGACCGACTGGCGCTGCATGTTGGAGCCCATGAGCGCGCGGTTGGCGTCGTCGTGCTCCAGGAACGGGATCATGGCGGTCGCGACCGACACCATCTGGCGGGCCGAGACGTCCATGTAGTCGACCTCGTTGGGCCGGATGAACTCGACCTCGCCGCCCTTACGGCGGACCAGGACGCGGTCTTCGGCGAAGGCGCCGTCGGCCTTCAGCGGGGTGTTCGCCTGGGCGATGACGTGCCTGTCCTCCTCGTCGGCGGTCAGGTAGTCGATCTCCTCGGTGACGCGGCCGTCCACGACCTTGCGGTAGGGCGTCTCGACGAAGCCGAAGGAGTTGACCCGGCCGAAGGACGAGAGCGAGCCGATCAGACCGATGTTCGGGCCTTCGGGCGTCTCGATCGGGCACATGCGGCCGTAGTGCGACGGGTGGACGTCACGGACCTCGAAGCCGGCCCGCTCACGCGACAGACCACCGGGGCCGAGCGCGGACAGACGCCGCTTGTGCGTCAGGCCGGCCAGCGGGTTGGTCTGGTCCATGAACTGCGACAGCTGCGAGGTGCCGAAGAACTCCTTGATCGACGCCACGACCGGGCGGATGTTGATCAGGGTCTGCGGCGTGATCGCCTCGACGTCCTGCGTGGTCATGCGCTCGCGGACGACGCGCTCCATGCGGGCCAGGCCCAGGCGGACCTGGTTCTGGATGAGCTCGCCGACGGTGCGCAGGCGGCGGTTGCCGAAGTGGTCGATGTCGTCGGTCTCGACGACGATCTGGCCGTTCGCCCCGGGCATCTCGACCTCGCCGGCGTGCAGCCGGACGATGTACTCGATGGTGGCGACGATGTCCTCTTCGGTGAGCGTCCCCTGGTTGATGTCGGAGTCGACCCCGAGCTTCTTGTTGATCTTGTAGCGGCCGACCTTGGCCAGGTCGTAGCGCTTGGGGTTGAAGTAGAGGTTCTCCAGCAGCGTCTGCGCGGACTCCTTGGTCGGAGGCTCGCCCGGGCGCAGCTTGCGGTAGATGTCGAGCAGGGCGTCGTCCTGGCCGGAGGTGTGGTCCTTCTCCAGGGTGGCGCGCATCGACTCGTACTGGCCGAACCGCTCGAGGATCTGGTCGTTGGTCCAGCCGAGGGCCTTGAGCAGCACCGTGACGGCCTGCTTGCGCTTGCGGTCGATGCGGACACCGACGCTGTCGCGCTTGTCGATCTCGAACTCGAGCCACGCACCGCGCGAGGGGATCACCTTGCAGCCGTACAGGTCCTTGTCGGAGGTCTTGTCGACCGAGCGGTCGAAGTAGACACCCGGGGACCGCACCAGCTGCGAGACGACGACACGCTCGGTGCCGTTGATGATGAAGGTGCCCTTGGAGGTCATGAGCGGGAAGTCGCCCATGAACACCGTCTGGCTCTTGATCTCGCCGGTGGTGTTATTGATGAACTCCGCCGTGACGAACATCGGGGCGGAGAAGGTCATGTCCTTGTCTTTGCACTCATCGACTGAGTACTTGGGCGGCTCGAACCGGTGATCGCGGAACGACAAGGACATCGTTCCGGAGAAGTCCTCAATGGGACTGATCTCTTCGAAGATCTCTTCGAAGATCTCTTCGAGACCGGACTGGGCCGGAACGTCCTTGCGCCCGGCCTGGCGAGCCGCTTCGACCCGCGACCGCCATTTCTCGTTGCCGAGCAGCCAGTCGAACGACTCGGTCTGCAGGGCGAGAAGATCGGGAACTTCGAGCGGCTCCTGAATGCGCGCGAAAGAAACGCGGCGGGGACCAGCGGGTACGGCGAAGGCGTTGCGCGAGGCTGCCAACAGATGTCCTTCCGAGGGCTCGCGGACTGACTACACGCACGCCAGACGACCATGCATCAAAGTTACCTAGAGAAGCGGGTCGTCAAAGGGCAGCGCAAAGGGGCAGTGTAGCCGATGGGCATACACCTGTCCACTCAGTCTCGCTCTGCGCACCCACACTGGACGCAGCATCGCCCGTCAGCGGCGAAACGTCAAGCCCGTAGCCACACATTCGGGGCCCGTAAGGCCCGTCACGCTGGGTTTTCTTCCCTCCGGAGACCAGGTGGCCGGCCGAGTCCTGACGATACCCGCGCTGCGGATCGGCTAACGCTCAGTCACACGGAGGGTCGAAGGCTTGCCGGCCCACGACACTGTCGTGGCCTTTGTCATGCCCAGCCCTCGCGTTGCTCAAACCCAAGCTTTACTAACAATTGAATAACGCGCCATGCCGGGACGGCCCTCACCGCAGTCCTCGATCTTCAGCCGCCGGGCGCATTTCCGATCAACGTCGACAGCTCGGACACCAGCCAGTGCTCCTGGCCTCTGATCAGCACGAACCGGGCGCGGTTGTGCGAAACCTGCTTCTGAGGTTGCCGTTCGCCCGGCACCAGCTTGGACGTTCCCATGTTCATGAACAACAACACCTGCACGCGCTCGGGCGTCGCGGACTCCACCGCCGCGGCGACCACCGCCGCCTGCTGCACGGTCTGCTCGCGCCTGACGACCGGGGTCAGCACCCGGGCCAGCTCGCCGTAGTGGGCGGCGAGGTCGCCGGTGGCGTACCCCTTCGCGCGGGCGAGGTCGGCCTCGATGGTGCGGTAGTCGTAGGAGAGCATGTCCGGTGCGTACGCCCGCGCCGCGGCGAGCGCCTCGGCGGCGGCCGACTCGCTCTCGCGCAACTCGCGCAGCCGCGAATAGGCGACCACCGTGAGCACGGCCAGAACGGCCGCCAGAAGGCTCAGGAGGCATGCCGCGGCCACGAACCCCCGCGACCGGGAACGGGGCGCTGCGCCGCCCTCAGGGGACACCGGGCCGCCTTCCGCCGTCACTCGACCAGCTCCAGTTTCGAGGCCGCCCAGCCCTGCCCCACCTTGGTCACCTCGATGTTCCAGCGGTAGAAGCGCTCCTGCGGCGCGGTGCGCGCCTCGTCCCAGCGGATCACCGAGTCGGCCACGACCAGCACACGCGCGGCGCTCCTCTGGTCGTTCATGGAGGCGAGGCCGGCGGCGCGCACGACGCCCGTCTTGACGGCCTTGTTCCTGAGGGTCGCCTCCTTGAGGTTCGCGGCGTCCCTGGCGAACTGCTCGCGGGCCTGGCCCGTGGAGGTGTCGATGACCCGGCGCACGTCGCGCTCGACCGTGCGGTAGTCGACGGCCATGAGGTTCAGCGCGTATCTCTTGGCGGCCTCGACGGCGGCCAGGCGATCGTGGGCGACCGCCCGCGCCCGGCCGAGGTCGTCGCCGACGCGCACCCAGGCGGCGCCGAGCACGGCGACGAGGGCGAACAGCGTCAGGAGCGTCAGAAGACGTCTTCTGCGGGGAGAACGGGCCGCGTGCAGCGCCATGTGTCCCCTCCCATCGCCCGGACGGCGCCGCTCGGCGCCACGACGGCACGGCCGCGCCGGACGCGGTGCCCGGCCGCCCGGCGGTTCGCCGGATCATAACCCGGGATCATGATCCCAAATGGGCGATCATCCTCTTTGCCCGTACAGGACGGTCCGGAAATACCCGCGGCCCGGCGTCCCCGAGGAGACCGGGGAACGGTCGCAAGCGGTGCGCGGCACGGTGGAATTCCGGGCCGGAAAAGCGAAAGGAGCGGACCACCCGGCACCAGGGTGGACCGCTCCCATCGTTCAAGGCTTCACGAGGCTCGCGGGGAGCCTCGATCGCTCGCGTGGAGCTTCAGACGCGTGAGGTCACTTGACGGTGACGGTGGCGCCGGCGCCCTCAAGGGCGGCCTTGGCCTTCTCAGCGGCTTCCTTGTTGACCTTCTCGAGCAGCGGCTTGGGAGCCCCGTCGACGAGGTCCTTGGCCTCCTTGAGGCCGAGGCTGGTGAGCGCGCGGACCTCCTTGATGACCTGGATCTTCTTGTCGCCGGCGGCCTCGAGGATGACGTCGAACTCGTCCTGCTCCTCGGCCTCCTCGGCGGCGGCGCCACCGGCACCGGGGGCGGCGGCGGCGACGGCCACCGGGGCCGCGGCCTTGACGTCGAAGGTCTCCTCGAAGAGCTTCACGAAGTCGGACAGCTCGAGGAGGGTCATCTCCTTGAACGCGTCGAGCAGCTCGTCGGTGCTGAGCTTCGCCATGAGTGGTTCCTCCATATGAATTGCAAAAAATGAATCGGACCGCGGTATGCGCCCGCAATCCCCTGCTTTGGTCGCTTTCGCGCCGGAACTACTCGGCGGCGTCCGCGGCGGCGTCCGTACCGGCCTCCGTGCCGTCGGCCGCCGCGCGCTTCTCGCGCAGGGCCTCGACGAGCCGGGCCAGGTTGGTGGGCAGCGCGTTGAACGTGGCGGCGGCCTGAGACTGCTTCGCCTTCAGCGCGCCTGCCAGCTTCGCGAGCAGGACCTCGCGCGACTCGAGGTCGGCGAGCGTCGCGATCTCGGCCGGGGTCATCGACTTGCCGTCGACGACACCACCCTTGATGACCAGGAGGGGATTGGCCTTGGCGAAGTCACGCAGACCCTTGGCCGCCTCGACCACGTCGCCACTGACGAACGCGATCGCGGTCGGACCCTGGAACAGATCGTCCAGGGAGGTGACCCCGGCCTGGTTGGCCGCGATCTTGGACAGCGTGTTCTTCGCCACGGCGAACTTCGCATTCCCACCGAGCGAGACGCGCAGCTCCTTGAGCTGCGCCACGGTGAGACCGCGGTACTCGGTCAGGACAGCGGCGCTGGAGCTCTCGAACCGATCTTTGAGCTCGGCAACCGCGGTCGCCTTTTCCGCCCTCGCCATGGGCCTCCTTCCAGATGTGCCACCGGCGAAGGGGCCCAGGAGTCCATGAACGAGAACAAGCCCCGGCGCAGGCGCACGGGGCTCACACACAGAGGTCGCGCGGACGAGCCGCGCGAGCAACCACATGGAAACTCACATCACACCTACGCGGGCCATCCACAACTGTGGATCCTTGGGCCTCCGAGCCATGAATGGCCCGGCGACGACCGGCGGTCTTCGGCGTTGGACACTCTACCTGGGCATCGCGCTCCGCGCCAACTCGCGGACGGCGGCGCGGAGCACGGCCCCTGGCGTCAGCTTCCGGTCGTGCCGGCGTCGCCCGCGCCGCCGACCCCGTTCAGGCGCTCGGGAAGCTCGCCCACCTGGTCGGCCGGGGGCGCGGTGACCTCCGCGGCCTCGTTGAACGAGGTGAACAGGGACGTCAGCTTGAAGGTGCCGTCCGCGGCGCCGCCGTTCATCTCGACCTTGCGCGGAAGGCTCTGCCCGTCGATCCAGGCGTCGAACTTCATGTCCTTGACGTTGTCCAGCTGACCCTCGACGCGCTTCTGCATCTCGGGCGTGAGTTGCTTGACCGCCTCGGCCACCGTGAAGGTGCCCTTGTAGTGCGTGGTGTCGACGCCGCCGACCGTCTCGGTGCCGACCTTGGTGACGTCCTTGGAGCTGGTCAGCATGCGAACGCTGGTCTGCAGGTCCACCTGCTGGGCCTGGGCGAGGAACTGGTCGACGTCCACGCCGGCCTTCTCGCCGGCCCGGCCGAGGTCGAGCCTGATCCAGGGCTTGGTCCCGCCGACGAGCTTGTTCAGCATGTCGACCTTGAGGTAGGCGGTCTGCCCGACGAGGATGACGCGCACCCCGCCCGGGATGTTCTGCCCGCGGACGTTGATCGTGTCGAGGGTGACGTCGGAGGCGAGCTGGGGCTTCTGGTGCACGACCATCGAGCCCTTGACCGTTCCGGCGCCCTCGCCGGGTGCGCTGAAGTCCAGCGCGAGCTGCGCGTTGTAGGACGTCACGCCCTCGGTGCTCTTGGCGCTCTGCTGCAGAGTCTCAGCGGCGGAAAGCTGGACCGCGCCGAGGGACTCGGCGGGCTTCTGCGAGGTCTGGCCACATGCCGATACCGCGATGAGCATGGCCGAGCCTGCGGCCACGATCGCGGGTGTCATTCGCCGATTCACAAGGCAACCCTTCTGTATCCCCCATAAGTCGCTTTTACCCTACGCGGCAGCACTACCCCGTGCGGCGGACTATGTGCATAGATCGGCCTTTCGGCTGATGCCCCTCCACCTTGAGATCGATGCCGCCCATGACGAATCGGCCGGTCACCTGCGGAGAAAGGGACACCGGAAAACGAAGAAAGGGCCCGTGCCAAAGGCGCGGGCCCTTCTCGGGGCTCCCTGACCGCCGGAACGGCCGCGCGGCGCGTGCCGCGCGGCCGTTCCAGGGACGGAAGGGAGACCTCAGGCGTCCAGCTCGGCGGTGATGCCGCGCGTCACGTTCGGGTCCACCGGGATGCCCGGGCCCATCGACGTGGAGAAGGTGACCTTCTTGAGGTAGCGCCCCTTGGCCGCGGACGGCTTGAGACGCACGATCTCGTCGAGCGCGGCGGCGTAGTTCTCCAGGAGCTGGCGCTCGGGGAAGGACACCTTGCCGATGATGAAGTGGAGGTTGGCGTGCCGGTCGACCCGGAACTCGATCTTGCCGCCCTTGATGTCGGTCACGGCCTTGCCCACGGCGGGGGTGACGGTGCCGGTCTTGGGGTTCGGCATGAGACCGCGCGGGCCGAGGACGCGGCCGAGGCGGCCGACCTTGCCCATGAGGTCGGGCGTGGCCACGACGGCGTCGAACTCGTTGAGGCGGTTGCCCTTGGCGATCTCTTCGATCAGCTCGTCGGCGCCGACGATGTCGGCGCCCGCGGCGCGGGCCTCCTCGGCACGGTCGCCGGTCGCGAAGACCAGGACCCGGGCGGTCTTGCCGGTGCCGTGCGGGAGGTTGACGGTGCCGCGAACCATCTGGTCGGCCTTGCGGGGGTCGACGCCCAGCCGCAGGGCGACCTCGACGGTCGCGTCGAACTTGGTGACCGAGCTGGCCTTGGCGATCTTGGCCGCGTCGACCGGGCTGTACAGCGCCTCGGGGTCGATCTGCTCAGCGGCCTTGCGGTAGGTCTTGCTGCGCTTCACTGCTTCTCCTTCTGGAGCGTGTGGTAGTGGGCCAGCGCGTGGCCCTCCCACGGTGTTCTCGATGCCTCGCCGCGCTCTGCGGCGCGTCGGCGGGGTCAGTCGGCGATCGTGATGCCCATCGACCGGGCGGTGCCGGCGATGATCTTCTCGGCGGCCTCGATGTCGTTGGCGTTGAGGTCGGGCATCTTCGTCTCGGCGATCTGGCGCAGCTGCTCCTTGGTGAGCTTGCCCACCTTGTCGCGGAGCGGGTTGGCGCTGGCCTTGTCGAGACCCGCGGCCTTCTTGATCAGCTCAGGCGCCGGCGGCGTCTTGGTGACGAAGGTGAAGCTGCGGTCTTCGAAGATGGTGATCTCGACGGGGATGATGTTGCCCCGCTGGGCCTCGGTCGCAGCGTTGTACTGCTTGACGAAGTCCATGATGTTGACGCCGTGGGGACCGAGGGCGGTACCGACCGGCGGCGCGGGCGTGGCCTGACCAGCGGGAAGCTGGACCTTGACCAGAGCCGCGATCTTCTTCTTAGGAGGCATTGTCCTACTCCGGGTCCTGAACTCCTGTGAAACTCCCACAGGGCGTGGAAGCCCCCCGAGGGCGCGCGAGGGCCAGGTGGCCGTGCTCCCTCGGGACCAACCCCGCGGCTGCTCTAACGGCCAGCCCGCGGGACGACTTATCAGTGTAAACGCGCCGCCAGATCGCCGAGACCTGGGCGCATGTCAGATCTTGGAAACCTGGTTGAACGACAGCTCGACCGGGGTCTCACGACCGAAGATCGACACCAGCACCTTGAGCTTCTGGGACTCGGCGCTGATCTCGCTGACCGTCGCGGGCAGCGTGGCGAACGGACCGTCCATGACGGTGACCGACTCGCCGACCTCGAAGTCGACGGTGGCGGCCGCGGCCTTGGCGGCGGTCGTCTTGGTCTGCTCGGTCGGCTCGGGCGCGAGCAGCTTGGCGACCTCGTCGAGGCTCAGCGGGCTCGGCCGGTTGGACAGGCCCACGAACCCGGTCACGCCGGGCGTGTTGCGCACCGCGGACCACGACTCGTCGGTGAGCTCCATGCGCACCAGCACGTAGCCGGGAAGCACCCGCTCTTTGACCGGGGTGCGCTTGCCGCCCTTGATCTCGGTGATGGTGTGCACCGGCACCTCGACCTGGAAGAGGTAGTCCTCCATGTTGAGCGACTGGGTGCGCGTCTCGATGTTGGACTTCACGCGGTTCTCGTAACCGGCGTAGGAGTGGATGACGTACCACTCGCCGGGCAGGCCGCGCATCGTGCGCTTGAACTCTTCGACAGGGTCGACATCGGGAACGAGATCACCGTCTTCGTCAACGGCGCCGACCGGAGCCTCGGCGGCCTCTGGGGCCTCGCCGGACTCGTCGGCATCACCGGTGGCCGCGGACTCGCCGGGCTCGTCGGTGATCTCGATCGCCTCTTCCGGCTCGCCCTCCCACTCATCGTGGGATGTGCCAGCCGACAGTGGGGACTCGGACACGGTGACTCTTTCTTCTCTCGTCGATGTTGCGATCTTGTACCGCCCGGCAAGGACGGTTAGCCGCCCACCGAGGACGACCACCGTTCAGGACGGCGCTCGCCCAGCCGTGGACGGCTGTCGCGCGGCGGCCGGCTCAGGCTCCGCCGAAGACCGCCAGCACACCCTGCGTGAGCAAGAAGTCTATCCCCGCCACGAGCCCGACCATGATCAAGACAAAGACGAGGACCACCGTGGTGTAAGAGATCAGATCCTTGCGCGTCGGCCAGATCACCTTGCGAAGCTCGGCGATGATCTGCCGGTAGAAAAGTGCGGGAGTAGTGCGCTTCTTAACGGTCTGGCCGGATGGCTTGCTCGGCCTGTCGGCGGCCTCGCCGCGTGTGTCGATCGCCACAGTCCTCACCTGATCCGTCGTTCCTACGCAACTATCGGCGGCATACACGCCATCGTGCGCGGACCGCACTCCGCAGGGCACGAGGGACTCGAACCCCCAACCGCCGGTTTTGGAGACCGGTGCGCTACCAATTGCGCTAGTGCCCTCTGCCGTGAACCACCCTACCCCGTGCGCTCGGGGCCGCGTCGCTCACTAGTTGCAGAAGTGTACGGGGGAATGCGCCTCACGTCGAACCAACTCGTGCGACACGTCCTGACGGACACGGCTCGTCCACTTCGTGGATATAGGGCGGCGGCGGTGCGGGACGTCTGGAACGATGGAAGGCATGACCCGTCCTCGCATCTCAGCGCGCATTTCCGCCATCTCAGAGTCCGCCACGCTGGCCGTGGACGCCAAGGCCAAGGCGATGAAGGCGGACGGCCGTCCTGTCATCGGGTTCGGAGCCGGCGAGCCCGACTTCCCGACGCCCGACTACATCGTCGAGGCGGCCGTCGAGGCGTGCCGTGTTCCCAGGTTCCACAAGTACACGCCGGCGGGCGGCCTCCCCGAGCTCAAGCAGGCCATCGCCGACAAGACGCGGCGCGACTCCGGCTTCGAGGTCGACGCCTCGCAGGTGCTGGTCACCAACGGCGGCAAGCAGGCCGTCTACGAGGCGTTCGCGACGCTGCTCGACCCGGGTGACGAGGTTCTGGTGGTCGCTCCCTACTGGACGACCTACCCCGAGGCGATCAAGCTGGCCGGCGGGGTCCAGGTCGACGTGGTGACCGACGAGACCACCGGCTACCTCGCGTCGGTGGAGCAGTTGGAGGCCGCCCGCACCGAGCGCACCAAGGTGCTGCTGTTCGTCTCGCCGTCCAACCCGACCGGCGCGGTCTACTCTCCCGACCAGGTCGCCGCGATCGGCCGCTGGGCCGCCGAGCACGACCTGTGGGTGGTCACCGACGAGATCTACGAGCACCTGGTCTACGGCGGCGTGACCTTCACCAGCATCGCCACCGCCGTCCCCGAGCTTCGCGACAAGGTGGTCGTGCTCAACGGCGTCGCCAAGACCTACGCGATGACCGGCTGGCGGGTCGGGTGGCTGATCGGGCCGAAGGATGTGGTGAAGGCCGCGACCAACCTGCAGTCGCACGCCACCTCCAACGTCTCCAACGTCGCGCAGGCGGCGGCCCTGACGGCCGTGTCCGGCGACCTGTCGGCCGTGGCGCGCATGCGCGAGGCCTTCGACCGGCGCCGCCAGACCATGGTGCGCATGCTCAACGAGATCCCGGGCGTGTTCTGCCCCGAGCCGTTCGGCGCGTTCTACGCCTACCCGTCGGTCAAGGGCCTGCTGGGCAAGGAGATCCGCGGCCGGCGTCCGGGCACCTCCGCCGAGCTGGCCGAGCTGATCCTGGAGGAGGCCGAGGTCGCGCTGGTCCCGGGCGAGGCGTTCGGCACCCCGGGCTACTTCCGCCTGTCGTACGCGCTGGGCGACGACGACCTGGTCGAGGGCGTCAGCCGCCTGGCCAAGCTGCTGGCCGAGGCCCACTGACTCCTGATGTCTCCGGGCGATGTCGCCTGGCTCGTCCCGCAATCGCCGGAACCGCCGAAGCATCAAAAGTACGAGAAGTACCAAAGGCCCGGGCCATCGGCCCGGGCCTTGTCCATCTCCCCAATGGTCCGGCGGACGGCCAGGCGTCTCCAGGGTCCCGGAGGCCGGGCGCTCCGCACGAATCAGCCGGTGGCGCGGACGCCGTCTGCGATCTTCTTGAGCTCGGTCTCGACGCCCTCGGCGCCGAGCCGCTCGGCCATGGTGGGGCTGATCATGACCTCCACCGCGAGATCGGGCTTGAGCATCCAGAGGATGGTGGATGTGCCCATCTCGTCGTCGATATCCGACCCCTCCCCCAGCTTGGCGATGACGCCCTGCGCGCCGTGCACCGTGACCCGCTTGGCGCCCTTGCCGTTCCGGTACTCCCGCAGCAGGCCCTTCATGTGCTTTGCCGCCTCGCCCTCGAAGACGACCATCTGCACGCCGTACATGCCGGGAAGGGCACCCGGTTCGTCCCACGAGGTGGTGTAACTGGTCTTTCCGAAACCGTTCTTGCCCGACCATTTCCCCCATTGGAGGCGCTCGGGCAGGTAGTCCACCCGGACCCCGCCGAAGGCCCGCCCGTCACCGAGATCTCCGAGGTCCTGCGGCTGACTCGCGAGCTGCTCGTCGGGGAAGCTCTGCCCCTCACCGGCGGTGCCGCTCGCCCCCGGCGCCGGCGGGTCGGACGGGTAGTCGGACGGGTAGGGCGTGTCGGACGGACGTGACGTGTCGGACGGCGGGTCGGACGGGTAGGAGGTGTCGGACGGGTTGGAGGCGTTCGACGGGGCGGACGGATCAGACGGGCCGGAGGTGTCGGACGGCGCGGCGGCCGGGCCGCCGAAGCCGGGAGCGGAGGACGGCCCCGAGGTCAGCGCCGTGTAGGCCGGAAAGGCCCCCGCGACCACCACGGTCACCGCGACCGCGCTCGCCGTGCGAAACCGCGCGGCGTGCGCGCGGCGTCTCCTGCGCACCGCCTGGCCCATCATCGCGGGCGCGCGCACGTCCGCGACGTGGGCGGACATGGCGTCCCTGAGCGCGTCCTCGATGTTCATGCCCTCAGGTGCGTCCTCGGTGTTCATACCGTCGTTCCCTTCAGGGCGCCGACGCGCGCCCGCATCCGAGCCAGGCCGCGCGCGGCCTGGCTCTTCACCGTTCCGACCGAGCAGCCGAGCAGCGCGGCGGTCTCGATCTCCGACAGGTCCTCCCAGTAGCGCAGGACGACGACCGCGCGCATCCGGGCCGGAAGACGCCGCAGTTCCCCGAGGAGGGTGTCCCGGAGGTCAGGATCGGACTGCGGCGCCGCCGTCTCCGGAGGGCGCGCGAAGGTGATCTCCTGGATCACCTTGCGGCGGCGCGCCCGGGAGATGGCCGCGTTGACGACGACCCGCCTGGCGTAGGACTCCGGGTTGTCGTGCCGGATCCTCGGCCAGTGCCGGTAGACCCTTTCCAGCGCCCCCTGCGCCAGGTCCTCGGCGTCGTGCGCCGAAGCGCCGCAGACGAGGATGGCCGTGCGCAGCAGGGCGGTACTTCGGGCGGCCAAGAACTCATCGAAGGCCGCTTCGTCTTCTTCCGTCATGGCGAGTCCCCTTTCGCCCTCCCTAACGCGCCGCCGCCGCGGGAGGTTGAGAGGCGTTTCCGGAACGACGCCACGGCGCCGTACGGCAAGATATGGAAATGGCACGCCCGCTCGACGAACTTCCGAAGGCCCACCTCCACCTGCACTTCACCGGCTCCATGCGGCATACCACCCTGCTGGAGCTCGCGCGCGATCACGGGGTCCATCTGCCCGACGCGCTCGTGGAGGACTGGCCTCCCCGGCTGCGGGCGACGGACGAGCGGGGCTGGTTCCGCTTCCAGCGGCTGTACGACATCGCGCGTTCGGTGCTGCGCCGCGAGCAGGACGTCTACCGGCTGCTGCGCGAGGCCGCCGAGGACGAGGCGGCCGAGGGGTCCCGCTGGCTGGAGATCCAGGTCGATCCGTCCGGTTACGCCCAGCGGTTCGGCGGGCTGACCGCGACGCTGGAGCTCGTGCTGGACGCGGCGGCCCAGGCGGCGGCGTCGAGCAACGTCGGCATCGGGGTGATCGTGGCCGCCAACCGCACCCGCCATCCGCTCGACGCCAAGACCCTCGCCCGGCTGGCCGGGCAGTACGCCGACAAGGGGGTGGTCGGCTTCGGCCTGTCCAACGACGAGCGCCGCGCCCGCGCCCGCGACTTCGACGGGGCCTTCCGCATCGCCAAGCGGGCGGGGCTGATCGCGGTGCCGCACGGCGGCGAACTGCTGGGCGCGGGCAGCGTCGCCGAGTGCGTGGACGACCTGGACGCCGACCGCATCGGCCACGGCATCCGGGCGACAGAGTCGCCCCGGCTGATGGAGCGCCTGGCCGACCGCCAGATCGCCTGCGAGGTGTGCCCCACCTCGAACGTCGGCCTCGGCGTCGCCCAGCGCAGCGGGGACGTCCCGGTGAAGCGGCTGTTCGACGCCGGGGTGCCGATCGCCCTCGGCGCCGACGACCCGCTGCTGTTCGGCGCGCGGCTGCTGCCGCAGTACGAACTGGCGCGCGAGGTCTACGGTTTCAGCGATCCCGAGATCGCCGAGCTGGCCCGCCAGTCGATCAGGTCGTCCAGGGCCCCGGACGGGTACAAGAAGGAACTGCTGACCGCCATCGACACCTGGCTGACCGACCGCACGTGACCGTGCCGACCGGCGGCGTCGCCGGCAGCGCCGGTCAGTGGCATCGCCGGCCGCCGGCGTTCCGGCAGCCTTCCCCTCGGTCGCGCTCCTCGCCTCGCTCGGGCTCCTCAGGAACCACATGACGCGGCGACCGCGGGTTCCCTCTTCGGGGCCCGCGGTCGCCGTCATCGTGGTGCGGACGCGTGTCCGCGGCCGGTCACTGGGAGTGGATGTACACCTCGTCGAAGACCTCGGCGAGCTTGCTCAGGTCCTGCGCGATGCCCTTCTCGGGGTCGCTGGCGTCGAAGGTGACCGACATCCGGCCGAGCCCCTTGCGGGCCTGCAGGGCCTTCCACATGGTGTTGGTCGCCAGACCCTGGTCCAGCAGACGCCAGGTCGCGCCGTCCCACTCCTGGCGGTGGGTCCACAGCATCACCGTCTGCACGCCGGCCTGCAGCGGCAGGTCGACGCGCAGCTTGGCCGCGGCCTCCGCCTGCGCGGCGGTGAGCTTGTTGGCGCCACTGTGCGCCAGGCCCACCTCGCGGGCGCCGACGTGCACCCGGGTGTCCCAGCCGCGGGCCCGCACGGCGATCCACTGGTTGCGCAGCGCCTTGTCCGGAGTGATCTTGTACTTGGCGTATTCGCTGGCGAACAGGCCGCTGGAGACGTTCACGTGGTCCACATCGCCGGTGAGCACGTACTTCTCGACGTTGGAGCGGCTGATCAGCGGGTACTTGGCGCGCAGCGCCGCCTGGCAGGGCTCGGAGACCCCGCAGCCCATCTCGGGCACCACCACGTCGACGGCGAGTTGCTTGCCCGCGGGCATCGCGGCGCGCAGAGCCGCGGAGGACTCCTTCACGAACCTGCGCACATCGGTGGCCGACTTGAAGCCCCAGTAGCCGAGGTCCTGGGCGAACTTCACGCCCACCACGCCCGGCCGGCTCGCCTGCGCCGCCATCGAGGCGACCGCGGCGTCGAACTGGTCCTTGCCCGCCGTCCACGCCGGAGCCAGCTCGCTCTCGATCCACACCCGCATGCCGAGCTTGATCGCGGCGGCGGCGGCCTTGCCGGTGGCGTCGTTCGGCGCGGCGAGCGGCTGCTTGGACGCCTTGGGCGCCGCGCTCGGCTCGGGCTGGGTCGAGGGGTCGGGCTGCGGCTCGGTGGAGGCGTCCGTCCGCGGCGCCACCGACTCCTGGGTCTGCGGCGCGTTGGAGGTCTCGACCTGCGGCGCCTGCTGGTCCGGGTCGTCCTGCGTCTGCGTCTGCGGGTCGGTCTGGGTCTGCGTCTGCGCGTTCGGGTCGGCCTCGGTCTGGGTCTGCGCGTTCGGGTCGTTCAGCGTCTGCGCGTTCGGGTCGGCCTGGTTCTGCGTCGTGTCCGTCGGCCCTGAGGTGGTCTCGCCGGAGGTGGTCGTCGGCGTGCCCGAGGAGCCTCCGCCGCCCGAGCAGTCGAACTCACCGCCCTGGCAGGCCTTCGCCGGCGGCTTGGTGATGTTGCCGTCGGTGTCCTTGCAGACGTACTTGCCGGCCGAGTGGTCGTACTTGCACAGGACCTGGTCCTCATCGGCGCAGTCCTGCATGCCGGGACCCTTGTTGGTCTTGTCCGTGCAGAACAGCACAGGACCCGGGTACGGCACGGCATCCTTGAGCTTCTCGCCGTCGTTGCGACCCCAGAAGCGCACGACGTCCAGGGCGTCCTTGGGCGTCTTCGCCATCCAGGAGCAGTACATGTACTCGGGGGTGCCGGTTCCCAGGATGTCGTCGCACTCGCTGTTGCCCCCATCGGTCGTGGGAGCCGGGTCGGCGAGGGCCATACCTGTGGGAATGCCTATCGTCAGCGTAAAGAGCACCGCGACGAGGGCGATGATCCACTCGCGTTTGCGGAGTCGGGGCATGCGCGGTCTCCTCGTACTAAGTCGGATCAGCAGGGCTTCGTGTACGTGATGTTCACGCCGATGGTCCCGGAGCCTTTGGTGCCCTGGTTGTCACCGGACCACTTGATGGACATGTAGGCCTCCTGCTGCTGCCCGCAGGGCGCCGACGAGCGCACGCTGAACGAGATCGAGGCCGTCTGCCCGCTGCCGGTGCTGCCCGAGCCCGGAGAGACCAGGATGTCGCGGCCGACGGCCTCCCAGGTGATCGAGCCGGCCTGCGACCGGACGCTCACCGAGCCGTCACGGTTGCCGCCCACGTCCATCGAGGTGGTGGCGGCGGTGAAGGCCGGCGGAGGGGGCGGCGGAGGCGGAGCGGAGGTGGTCTGCTTGCTCTGCGGCTGCGAGCTCTGCTGCGGCGTGGACTTCTTAGTCGGACTCGGCGCCGAGCTGGTCTTCGGCGGCGGCGGGTCGTTGGGGCCGTCGTTGGTGGTCGGGGCGGAGGACTTCTTGACCTTGGGGGTGGACGTGGACGTGGGGCGGGAACTGGTCGGCGGGGGGACCACCGGCGTCGACGCGGTGGGCGCGGCCACGCCGCGACGGGTCGCGGCGGGCGCGGTCGCTCCGGGACTGGCCACCGGGGCGGACGTGCCGCCGGGCGGCGGAGGCGGCGGGGAGTCGACCAGGGGCGGCAGGGACTCGCCGGGGCTGACCACGACGGTGCCGCCCGCGGCCTCCACATCGACCGGGCCCTGGGCGCCGGTGGGCGCGAACAGCAGCGACCAGATCACCCCGGCCGAGGCCACCGACACCACCGTGACCAGCGACACCCGCCCCCAGCGGATCCGGCTCTCCGGGTCGTCCGCCTCAGGATCAGGCTCCCAGAACTCCGGCTCGGCCTTGGCGCCCTCGCGGCGTTCGGGGGTGAACCCCTCCTCCACCGACAGCGGAGCCTGCGCCGGCGGCGGATCCTCCAACGCGTCCGGCTGCACCGGGAACCCATCGGGATGCCAGCTCTCGGTACGGGTCTCGGCCGCGGTGAACGAGGCGTCCGCGCCGGAGAACAACCGCTCCGCCGGCGCCGGACCCGCCAGGATCGGCATCCGGGTCATCAACGCGGTCATCGTCACACCGGAGGTGGCCGACCCGCACTGCTTGCACGAACGGATGTGCCGGGTGATGTGCGCGCGCAACAGCCGCGTCGGCGACTCCGCCCACGACTTCACCAGCCCCGGCAGCACCGCACACCGCGGCCGCTCACCCCGGGCGTCCATGACCGCCGCCAGCCACCGCTCGGCGTTGCGCCGCCCCATGCGGGCCGCGCCCTCCACCGCGTCCACCGAGATGTCCAGCACCCGGGCCACCTCATCGGACTTCAACCCATGGCGCAGCGTCAGATCCAGAATCTCCCGCTCACGCGGCTCCAGACACGCCAGAACCTCCACACCCAGCTCCGGCGAACCACCCCGGCCCTGCCGGGCATAGGACCCCTTGTGGACCACCCCGGCCAGCCGGGCCTGACACTCGGCCCGCGCCAGCGCGTACAACCACGCCCGCAACCGCGTCGCGTCGTACAACCGATCGGTATGGGCCACCGCCCCGTACAACGCCCCCACCGTCGCCGACAGCGCGTCCTCATCATCGAGCAACGACTGACAGTAGTCGTAGAGATGATCTCCATACTCGCGGCAGAGCCGCTCCAGCGCAGCGGGGTCATCCCTCCTCAGCACGGGGATCAGCTCTCCTGACTGGATGCAAAAGGAAAATCCGGTAGTGGCAAAGCAGTCAGAAATATACGGGAGGTCGCCCCAGCTGCTCATATCACTTTCATCACATAACAAACTTCTATACTGTGTTGACTGCGTTGCGGTCTTAACCCACACCTGAATGCACATGGAGTGACGACCGCCGCGATGTGCATCGGGCAACCGACGTGGATCCCGCCCCCGGAGACGAGCATCGTGCGAGACAACTGGGATGAACCTTCTTCACCGCGACGTCGTCCGCCGTATGCCAAGAATTCCACCGGAAGCGGTCCCCGCGCGGACCGATGGCGCACGTGGGAGACGTCGATGGAGTTGGACGACGACGAAGGGCCGATCCGCCGGTGGCTGGGCACCGACCGGCGCGGCCCCATCGTGATCGGGCTGACGCTGCTGGTGGCCGTCGGATCCGGCATCTGGTTCGCCTGGCCGGAGTCCTCCGACGGCGGCGGGTCCGGCGCGCCGGCCGCGATCCAGACCTCCTCCGGCTCGCCCACCGCGAAGCCGTCCACGTCCGCGCCCATGGGCGTCGAGTCGCCCCCGCCGCCGGTCGCCGAGCGCAGTCCGGCGCGGAAGCGGACGGCCGCTCCCCGTGCCGCGGACACCGATCCGCCGCCGCCTCCGGTGACGTCCGCGAGGCCCCGGGCCTCCGCCACGACCGCCGCGCCGTCCCGGACCGCCAAGCCGACCCGCACCTCCAGCCCGAGGAGGACGCCGACCTCGCAGACGGGCCCCACGGCTCCTCCCCCGCCGCCGGCCTCCCGCACCGCCGTCCCCACATCGCCCCCCGAGACCAGCGGCCCCGACCTTCCCCCGCCACCGCCCGGCACCTGACCGTCCGGCCTCGTCGCCGTACCAGGTCCCAGCGCCTTGGAGTCCGCGGTCAGCGGAGGGAGGTGGCGATCTTCAGGGCTTCGGGGACGGTGGCGGGGCCCTCAAGGCGGTAGCCGGTCCGGTCCTGCTGCCAGATCAGGGTGGCGGCCGCGCGACGCTCCACCGGCTCGACGCCCGCGCCGGTGCGGGGAAGATAGGTGAGCCCGTGCGGCCCTGAGACCCACCAGCCGGAGGCCGAGCCGACGTTGACCTGGTCGGGGAACGGCCCGCCGAGGTCCTTGCGCCAGACGACCTCCAGCGTGCCGTCGTAGGCGTCCAGCCGGGTGCCCGGCCAGAACAGCGAGAGCACCCGTCCCCCGTCGCTCACGCGGACGTCGTCGGGCTCGCCCAGCACGGCGGGCACCTTGACGGGGAACGCCACCATCCGCCGGGCCTGGTCCAGGCTCACGCGCCTCTCGCCGGGCAGCGGGCTCGCGACGCCGGACGGAAGCGGTCGCGGCTCGCCGGCATGGATCTCCACCCCGGCCAGCCTCAGCACGTGCGCCACGGCGGCCTGCCCCTGCGGCGTCAGCCCGAGCAGCGCCGCCGCGATCAGCGCGACGCCGGTGGCCACCCAGCGCCACCGCGGCCGCCGCGCCCCTCGCCCCCGTCGCGGCGGCGACGCGGGCGCGGAGGAGCGTTCGTCCGGGGTGAGGCCTTCGAGCCGGGCCCGTACGGCGCCGGCGACATCGGAGAAAGGCGGCGCGGGGATGTCCAGCGCCACGCCGAGCGCGAGGAGTTCGGCCTCCAGCGGGTCCAGGTGGCGCGCGTCACCGCCCGCGCCGTGCTCCGCGCCATGGTTCGCGCCGTTGTCGGTGCCATGGTTCGCGTCATGGTTCGTACCGTTGTCCGCGCCGTTGTCCGTGCCGTCAGGAGAGTTCACCGCCCACCTCCTTCCGCAGCCGCGCCAGCCCTCGGAAGGTACGCGACTTCACCGACCCGATCGGCCAGCCGAGGACCTCCGCCGTCTCCGCTTCGGACAGCTGTAAGAAGTACCGGCAGACCACCGCCCTGCGTTCCATCTCGGGCAGTCCCCGCACGGCCTCCAGCAGCCTGGCCCGGCGGTCGGTCGCGATGGCGGCGCCCTCGGGGTCCTCAGGGACGCGCAGGTCGGGCTGGGCGCCGGCCTTGAGCACCAGCTCGGCGCGGCGTCCCCGGGAACGGGTCATGGTGTGGGTCTCGTTGGCCACGATGCGCAGCAGCCACGGCCGGAACGCCGCGTCGCGGCGGAAGGTCGCCAGGTGACGGAACGCCTTGACGAAGGCCTCCTGGACGACGTCCTCGGCCTCCTGCCCGGCGCCGAGGAGCGCGGCCGTACGGTGCGCCACCGCGCTGTAACGCGCGACCAGCACCTCGTAGGCGGCGAGATCACCCGCCAGGGAACGGGTTATCGCCTCGTCGTCGTCCGTCGCGGGCTCCTTGGAAGATCCTTGAGCGACAAAAGGTAGTTTCTACCGGCATGTTCGCGCAAAGACCTGGCAAGAGTCGCGCCAAGTGTTTCCGGGCGTGCGCGACGGGAAGTTGGGACCCGCGCGGATCAGGGCGGCTAGACTCGTTGCCCATCCGTAGCCGTGGCCTTGTTCGGGGCCACGGTTTTTGAGTGAACGAAACTGGGCGGGACGCATGTCTGGGTATGACCGCGTGGTGCAACCTGCGGCCGGTGACGAGGCCCTGGAGAATCACCTAGGTGGCGACGAGGCCAAGAACTACCGGCAGTACGAGCTTGACATGGTCGCCCCGCACGTCGGCAGGTCCATGCTCGAGATCGGTTCGGGTCTCGGCCATTTCGCCGAGCAGTTCCTCCCCCGCCTCGACCGCCTGGTCGTCAGCGACTTCGACCCCTACTGCGTCGAGCAGCTCGGCAAGCGGTTCGAGGGCCGCGACGACATCCAGGTGCTGCAGTTCGGCCTGCCCACCGACATCCCGCTCGCCGATCCGGTCGACACCGTCGTCATGATGAACGTCCTTGAGCACATCGAGGAGGACGTCGAGGCGCTGCGGTCCCTGGCCAGGGTCACCAAGCCCGGCGGCCGCATCGTCATCTGGGTACCCGGCTACATGCAGCTCTACGGCGACTTCGACCGCAAGGTCGGCCACGTCACCCGCTACACCCCGAAGACGCTGGGCAAGACCGTCGCCGAGGCCGGGCTGAGGGCCGAGGTGCTCAAGCCGATCAACTTCCTGGGCGGCATCGCCTGGTGGGCGGCCGTGCGCCGCGGCGGCGTCGGCTACCCCGACCCCCGGCTGGTCAAGATCTACGACCGCACCGTGGTGCCGACGACCCGTTTCATCGAGCGCTTCGTCCGCCCGCCGTTCGGCCAGACGGTCTTCTGCGTGGCCCGCGTCCCGCAGCGGTGACGGCGGTCCGGCCGCGTTCCGGCGCGGCCGGGGTCACCCAAGAGCGAAAGCGGGCCGGATGCCGCCATGGCGCGGGTTCTCCGGGATATCTCAGGATTTCCTCGCGCTTCTCCTAGCCGTGTCCGGTGCGCTGGGAGCATGAGGAAAACATCCAGAATGCTGGTCGCCGGGGCGGTGGCGGGCGCGCTGACCGTCGGAGCGCTGGGCGGCGTCGCCGTCGCGCGGCAGTCGGACGGCGAGCAGGCGGGCGTCCCGTACGAACTGCTGTCGGCGGACTCCGCCGCGAACGAGGCCGTCACCCTCACCAAGGCGCCGGGCGACCGGCCCAGAGTGCGCCTGGCCCTGCGGCGCGGCCTCATCGGCGTGCACGGCGAGGCCACCATCCGGGCCCGTGGCGGAGGCTACGCCACCTACACCTGGCAGCGCGGCGCAGTCACAGCGGTGTCCGCCGGTTCGATCACCGTGAAGAGCGCCGACGGCACGAGCTGGACCTGGGCGCTGACCCCGGATACCAGAGTCCGCAAGAATGGTGACAAATCCGCCTCCTCTGCGCTGGCGTCCGGTGACGGCGTCTTCGTCCTGGGACAGCCCGACGGTGACGCCCGGACGGCGCAGGGAGTGGTGGTGCCCAAGAAGCCCAAGGATTGACCGAAGGACGGATGAGCGACCAGACGAACAAGCCCAAGGTCCTCGTCGTCGACGACGAGCGCAACATCCGCGACCTGGTGGGCATGGCACTGCGTTTCCACGGGTTCGAGGTGGTGAGCGCGGCGCGCGGTTACGAGGCGCTGGAGATCGCCCGCTCAGGGACGCCCGACCTGCTCGTGCTGGACGTGATGCTGCCCGATCTGGATGGTTTCGAGCTGTGCCGGCGGTTGCGCGCGGACGGCGATGACGTCCCCGTCATCTTCCTGACCGCGCGCGACACCCCGGCGGACACCGTCCACGGTCTCACGCTCGGCGGCGACGACTACGTCACCAAGCCGTTCTCGGTGGAGGCGCTGGTGGCCAGGGCGAGGGCGGTGCTCAGGCGGGGCGGCCGGCGGGGTGCGGCGGGGGCCGATCCGGCGGCGATCTCCGCCGATCAGGAGATCCTGGCGGTGGCGGACCTGGAGCTGGACGAGTCCCGCTGGGAGGTGCGCCGGGGCGGCACGCCGGTCGACCTGTCCCCCACCGAGTTCCGCCTGCTCGCCTTCCTGATGCGCCACCCCGGCCAGGTGCTCACCAAGGCGCAGCTGCTGGAGCACGTGTGGGGGTTCGGCACCCAGTCGCAGGTCGTCGAGACCTACGTCTCCTACCTGCGGCGCAAGCTCGACCCGCTCGGCCCGCCGCTGATCCACACCCAGCGGGGCGTGGGCTACGCCCTGCGCCCGGCCTCCGACGGCTGACCCGGTGAGTGCCCGCGCGGGAGTGCGAGGTGGCCGGCCGTGACGCTGCGGGGGCGGCTCCTCGCCGGGCTGCTGTCGGTGACCGCGGTCGGCCTGGCCGCGCTGTCGGTCGTCAGCGTCCTCATGCTGCGCGGCCACCTGCTCGACCGCACGGACGCGACGCTCGCCACCGCCGCGCAGGCGTCCGCCACCCGCCTGGTGCGGGCGTCGAACATCGCCCTGATCAACGTCAGCCCCACCTACGCCGTGGCGCTGCTCAACCTGACGACCAACCGGGGCCGGCTGCTGTCCGGCGACGACCCCGAGGCCGTGCACGTCCCCGAGATGCTGGAGCGGATGGACGAGGCGCGGCTGCGCGAGCTCGCCGACAGCGGCAGGCCGTTCGCGCTCAGCGACCGGCTGCGGGGCGCGGCGGCGCGGATGACGGTCGGCAACCGCATCGTGGTCGTCGCCGTCCCGCTGGACGAGGTGCGTGACGCGATCCGCCGCCTGGTGATCACGGAGCTGCTCACCGGCGCCCTGCTCATCGCGCTGCTGGCCCTGCTCGGCCGGTCGCTGATAGGCAAGGGTCTCGCGCCGCTGTCGCGCATGGCGAGCACGGCGCAGCTCGTCGCCGAGGGCGGCGACCTGTCGGCCCGCATGCCCGAGGGCAGGTCGGAGGCCGGGCGGCTCGGCTCGACCATCAACGTCATGCTGACCCGCATCCAGGACGCGTTCGCCGCGCGCTGGGCGTCCGAGGAGCGGGTGCGCCGGTTCGCCGCCGACGCCTCGCACGAGCTGCGCAACCCGCTGACCACGATCCACGGGTACGCCGAGCTGTACCGCCAGGGGGCCATCCCGGAGGAGGAGATCCCGCAGGTCATGCGCCGCATCGAGGACGAGGCGACGCGCATGACGCGCCTGGTGTCGGAGCTGCTGGAGCTGGCCCGGCTGGACAAGGGGGCGCCGCTCACCGTCGCGCCGGTGGACCTGACGGCGGTCGCGGTTGAGGTGGCCGACGACTTCACCGCGCTGGACCCCGACCATCCGGTGACCGTCCAGGCGCCCGCACGGCTGGTCGCCGTCGCCGACGAGGCCAGGATCCGCCAGGTGCTGGTCAACCTGCTGGCCAACGTCCGCGCGCACACCCCGCCCGGAACGGCCGCCACCGTACGGCTGACGCCGCCCGCCGTCCTGGAGGTGAGCGACGATGGGCCAGGGATGTCGCCGGAGAACGCCGCGCGCGCCTTCGACCGGTTCCACCACTCGGCCCACAGCGAGGGCAGCGGCCTCGGTTTGGCCATCGTCCACGCCATCGCCACCGCCCACGGCGGCCAGGCCACCCTGCGCTCCCTCCCCGGCCAGGGCACCCTCGTCCGCATCGACCTCCCCGACCTGCCCCCCACCCCGGAGACTCCTCCCGCGCCTCCGGGTCACACCAGTCCGCTCTCGTAGGGGACGCAGGGCGGATAAATCAGTTGTGGCGTTCGCGGGGAGTTCGTAATGTCGGGGTATGCGCATTTTTCCTTACTGACGGCGTAGGTCGGTCGCTCTGGCCGATCTGTCCGCGCTCAGCTTTCTGGTCCCGTCCATCCAGACGCGGCGGCTGACGCTTCGACCGGCATGAGTCCTCTGCCGCGTCGCCATCTGTAAGGAGACGTGTATGCGTGCCCATAAAAGCCACCACAAGGGCGGTAAGTCCGCCAAGACGAACAAGATGAAGCAAAGTCGGTTTTCCACCGATTCGCCGCCGGCCCCGCGCCGTATTCCGGTGCCGCCGGCGCCCGTGCGGCGCGTGACGCCGCCGCGGCGCCAGCCGAAGGGCCGCTGAGACCGCGCCGACCGGCTGCCCGGGGTTCCCCAGCCTTCCTCGCGGGGAACCCGAAGGCGGCGGCGTCCGCCCCCACCTTCCCGGGGGCGGGACGCCGCCGCCTCATCGCCGCTCCTCCATCTCCGAGACGATCCTCGCCATGGAGGAGGCGATATCCGCCATCTCGGAGATGGCCTCCTCCATGGCCTCGCGGTCAGGCCCGCTGACGTGCTTGAGCGCCGGCCTGGCACGGGCGAGGTATTCCTCGGCGATGTCGATCTCGCCATGCTCCAGCGCGTCGCCGATGATGAACAGGGACGCACGCACCACCATCGTCTGAGAGCCGGCCCGGTCGAAGCGCTCGGCCAGCCGCCGGCACGCGCCGACGCCTTTCGCGCGGTCGCCGTGCTGCGCTTCGAGCACCGCCATGAGGAACTCGGTGTCATCGGCGTAGTCCGGCATGTGGTTGGCCCGGTAGTAGCGCAGCGCGACCTCGAACGCCTCGACCGCCTCGGTGTGGCGCTCCCGCCGCATCTCGATGATGCCGAGTTCGTGGTGGGCGTCCGCCTCCGTGCGGCCCGCGCCCCGCTCCTCCCGGGCACGCTCGATGGCGAACATGGCCCAGTGGGCGGCGTCGTCGAGGTTGTCGGCCATCTCTTCGACCATGGAGAGCTCATGGGCCGTCCACGCGACCTTGCCGACCAGCGGGTTGCGCATGCCGAGGCCGAGGGCCGAGCGCAGCCACTCGCGCGCCTCTTCCAGATCTCCGGCGTTTCTGGCTCGTTCTCCGAGGTAGCCGCGCAGGGTGATGATGCGGGCCGTGCTGTCGTGCAGTTCGGCCTCACGCAACTCCTCCAGCAGCTCCGCCCGCGACATCCGGCCCAGCGTCATCGGGCGTTCCTCCTCGGCGCTCGGCGGCGGCAGGCCGACCTCGTCGGCCAGCCTCCTCGCCTCGGTGGGGGCGAGCGCCATGTCATCGACGAGGTCTTGCCACACCGATCGGCACCGCACGATGGCGTCGGGCGTCCCCTGCGCGCGGTCGATGGCGAGGGCGAGCAACCGCTTGCCCTCCTCGGCTCCGTCGGTGTGCAGCATGACGCGGGCGCCTCTGAGCAGGAGGGTGAGCAGCCGCGGTTCGGTGTAGGAGGTGGGGGGAGGCCCGATCAGCCGTTCGAGATGGGTCTTGGCGGTCGGCCAGTCGCGCCGCTCCGCGGCCGCCCGGCTCAGGATGTCGTCGGCGGTGCCGAAGAAGACGGCGGCCTCGTCGCGCCCGCCGTGCGCGGGACGAGTGTAGGTGCACAGGTCATCGAGCATGCTGTACGCGCGCCACCAGCCGAACGACCCCGGCGGCTCGCGCGCGTACTCGGCCGCGATCTTCGCCGCGGTCTCGTACTCGCCGAGGTCCAGCGCGTTGAGCAGCGCCTGCCAGACGCTGTCCTCCAGCATGTCCATGAAGAAGTTGCGGCGCCGCCGCCAGAGGTAGCCGGTGCTGTCGGCCTCTTCCGGCTCAGGGACGATACCGACTAGCATCCCGAACGTGGCCTCGATGACGGCGAGCCGCAGGGAACGCAGTTCTTCGTGGGAGAACCGGCGGGCCAGCACTCCCCGCAGGGCGAACGACACCGCCGGAGGGACGTTGAAGCCCAGTTGGGCGTGCTCGTGGAATCGCTGGACGAGACCCATCGTCTCGGCGAGGAGCAGCACCTGCTGCCATTCGTCGCTCGGCACGCGGATGCCCATGAGGTCGGCGAAAGGGTCACGCTCAAGACCACGGTCGGTCACCAGACCCAGCAGGCCCGGGAAGGCCCGGTGACCGAACAGGCCGATGAACGGAATCAGCTCACGCCACCGCCGTCCGGCATCCTCCAAGTCGCCCTTCTCCAGACCAGGCTTCCCCGGACCACGCTTCTCCGGACCGCTGGAGACGCCCCCGCCGTCGAGGCCTTCAAGGCAGCGGACCACCGCCGGGTCGAGCAGCGGGTCGTCTTCGCCCGATGGGTGACCGATCTCCATGCTCCAGCAGACCGTGTCGATGGCCTGTCCCTCCAGCGCGCGAGCCATCGCCCGCACGCTCGCCGCGTGCCAGCCCGACGACCGTGGCAGCCATCCCAGCAAGCCCAAGATGTACGGGTCGTACTGCTGGGTTTCCGGCCGGTCCCGCAATATCCGGGCGATGAACCGGCCGACGACCTCGGTGCCCATGTCGCCCAGAGCGTGGGAACGGTGCTTCACCGTGAACGCGTCGTGCCGTGTCGCGATGAGCACCCGGTGGCCGCTGGGAAGCATGCCGGCGGCCTGCTCGGCGGCCGCGAGAGAGGCGCCGTCGACACCGTCCCAGACGTGCAGGACGGAGAGCCCCGCCCGCGTCCGCGCGTCCCGTGCGGCCTTCAGCGGCAGCGACGGGTCACGGGCAAGGTCCTCGGCCGCGATCGGACGGACCTCGTCGAAGGCGTTGATCAGCTCGTTGTACCGGCGATACGTGCGCAGGAAACGCGTCTTCCCGCCGCCGACGACGCCGTGCAGGACCACGG
Source organism: Sphaerisporangium sp. NPDC049457 (assembly GCF_055586705.1). NCBI lineage: Bacteria > Bacillati > Actinomycetota > Actinomycetes > Streptosporangiales > Streptosporangiaceae > Sphaerisporangium > Sphaerisporangium sp. NPDC049457. Next base: position 25,972 of record NZ_JBVJHR010000034.1, read on the forward strand.
GGTCCGGCCCCCTGAGGAGCCGGTCGAGCGCGGTCAGTTCGTCGTCCCTGTACATCAGCTCCCGCAGGTCCTCGGCGTCGTCCACTTCCAGGGAGGCCGCGGGAGCGGTGGAGGGCGCGCCGGGCGCGCCGGCGACGGCCTGCCCCCCGGGGATGGCCGCCGGAGTACCGGAGGTGACGAGCGGGAAGGACCGCGTCCGGCCGTCGGCGGCGTAAAGAACGGGGAGCGCGTGGAACGGGCGCCGGACCTGTGGTCTCCGCTCCTCGTCGTCGGGCTCCAGCAGCAGCCTCCGCCGTGCCTCCGAGGCGGCCTCGGCGACGCTCCGCCCCTCCGCCATCGCGTCGTAGAAGGTCCGCGAGAACAGCGACACCTGGGAGGCGCCCACATTGTGCGTCATCCCCAGGACGGCGGGGACTCCTCGGTCCGACAGGGCCATCGCCACGGAGCCGACGGCCGTTCCGGGTGACGCCTTCGCGGAACGGCAGGCGTTCAGAACCACCACCGGAACACGGCCGAGGGGTATCGCCCCGGCGAATTCGGCCGAGGACACCTGATCGGGCTCGCCGTCCTCGTTCTCGAACAGGACGCCGCTCCCGGCCTCTTCCGGGCTTTCCGAAAGGTATCCGTGCCCGTCGAAATGGACGATGTCATATCGCGCCGGCGACTCCATGACCTCTTTGAACCGGCGCAGGGTCGGCGGCTGGAGCAGATCGACGCGCACGACGCCCCGCGACCGGGCGGCCGCTTCGATGACGGGCCCGCGCACCGTCCTGGGTTTGACATCCTGGGTTCCGAAGGGCCGGGGAGACACCAGGAGAATTCGAAGGCACTCATCCTGCCGGGCGTCTATTTCAACGCGGCTCTCGTGGCGCGTGCGACGGCAGCGGGTGAACTCGCGAACCTCGACCAGCGGATACTCTCCGGCGCCGGGAACGCGAATGAGCTCCCACGGTATTCCTAAAAATCCTGGATCGTCCGATATGACCCGAACACTGGTGATATCGGGACGGCGCTCGGCGAGGGCTCGCATGACCGTCCGGGAGTCGTCCGTCCGCGCCAGCGCGTTCCACAGGGCTTCGCCCAGTTCCTCGACGGCGCGCAGCGCGTCCCTCCACCGTTGCCGCTCAGGACCGAACGGCAGGTCAGGGCAGTCTTCCAGGAGCCAGCGCAGCGTCTCGGCGGCCTCCGCAGTGAACGGATCGTCGAAGTCGACCTGAGCGGCGGCGGCGCCGTCGAGGGCGAGAACGACACGCCGCTCTCCGAGGTGCTCGATCGCCAACTCGGCCGTTCGATCATTCGGCGACTCGGTCATTCGGTCATTCGGTCTCGGAAAGGCGCACTTCTATGATCTTGGTGCCGTCGGGTTTATCGATCTCCTTGTACGTGATCTCACGACCGCGAGCCTTCGGCACCAGGACGGCCTTGAGCAATTCGTACAGCGCGTTGCCCGCCACGCCGGAGGCCAGCGAACCCATCACCACCAGGACCGACCCGAGGAATTCCGCTGCGTCGAAGTGGTCGAGCCGCCCTCCGTACGGACGGGCCACGGCGACCTTCGTGTGATCGCCGCTCGTGTTCCAGGCGTGCACAATCTCGGGGGCGCTGAGATTGAAATCTCTGGAAACGGCCAGCAGCACGTCCAAGCGGCTCACTCTTCCTCGGTCGATCGGCCGGAACACCGGCCAGCATACTATCGACCCGTCTTGCGAAAAGCGCACCGTTTCCGGTAGGACGACAATTGCGCTTATTTCGGAGAAGGGTACGTCCGCTCCGGCCGGCGGTCATGTCCTCGGGAAAACGCGAAACGGCGGTGTCCCGCCTCCGTGTCATCGGAAGCGGCACGCCGCCGTCGTCTCGCGCGGGTGCGCTCAGAGCCGTTCGATGATGGTGACGTTGGCCTGGCCGCCGCCCTCGCACATCGTCTGCAGGCCGTAACGCCCGCCCGTGCGCTCCAGCTCGTGCAGCAGCTTGGTCATCAGGATGGCGCCGGTACCGCCGAGCGGGTGGCCGAGCGCGATGGCGCCGCCGTTGGGGTTGGTCTTCTCCGGGTCGGCGCCGATCTCCTTGAGCCAGGCGAGCGGCACGGGGGCGAACGCCTCGTTGATCTCGATGACGTCGATGTCGTCGATCGACAGCCCGGCCCGCTTCAGCGCCCGCTGCGTGGCCGGGATCGGCGCGGTCAGCATGTACACCGGGTCGTCGCCGGTCAGCGCCAGCGTGGTGATGCGCGCCCGCGGCGTCAGCCCGTGGTCGTTGACCGCCTGCTCGGAGGCGATCAGCAGGGCCCCGGAACCGTCGGAGATCTGCGAGGACGTGGCCGCGGTGATCTGGCCGCCGTCGCGCAGCGCCTTCAGCCCGGCCATCTTCTCCAGCGTGGTGTCCGGCCGCGGACCCTCGTCGTCCTCGACGCCGTTGATCGGGGCGATCTGGTCCTTGAAGTAGCCGTTGGCGATGGCCTTGGCGGCGCGCTGGTGGCTCTCGTAGGCGTACCGCTCAAGCTCGTCGCGCTTGAAGCCCCACTTCTCGCACATGAGCTCGGCGCCGCGGAACTGCGAGATCTCCTGCTTGCCGTACCGCTCGACCCACATCTCGCCGAACGGGAAGGGCATGCCCTTCTCCAGCGCGGCGGTGATGCTGGAGCCCATGGGCACGATGCTCATCGACTCGACGCCGGCGGCGACGACGAGGTCCTGGGTGCCGGACATGACGCCCTGGGCCGCGAAGTGGATGGACTGCTGCGAGGAGCCGCACTGCCGGTCGATGGTGACCCCGGCCACGTTCTCCGGCAGGCCCGCCGACAGCCACGCGTTGCGCGCGATGTCCAGGCTCTGCGGGCCGAACTGCATGACGCAGCCCATGATGACGTCCTCGACGGCCGAGGGGTCCACGCCCGTACGCTCGACCAGGGCCTTGAGGGTGTGGGCTGCCAGGTCAACCGGGTGGACGGTGGACAGGCCGCCCTTCTTCTTGCCGACCGGGGTACGGACCGCCCCGACGATGTACGCCTCTGCCACAGTGCCTCCTGGGTTCCGTCCCACATGAAACCGAGCAATGTTCGGTCTATACGAGGTTATAACAGAATAATCCTCCGTGGACGGCAGAGTGCGGTCACGCCCCCGCGCCGACGGACCCGGCGGGGGGCGCGGAAGCGCAGGTCAGCGCCGCGAAGACGCCTGACGCGTGCTCGTCATCCTGGCGTAGACGATGACGTTGTCCACGTAGTGGCCGGTGATGTGGTTGTAGCTGCCGCCGCAGGTGATCAGCCGCAGCTCCGCCGCGTCCGCGTTCCCGTACACCCGGTTGGTGGGGAACGTCTCCTTGGCCGCCTGCTCGACGCCGCCCACGGTGAACACCGCCACCGTGCCGTCCATCCGGGTCACCTCGATCGTGTCCCCGTACTGGAGCTCGCGCAGCCGGGCGAACACGGCGCTGCGCGACACCGTGTCCTTGTGACCCAGCATCACCGCGGGGCCGGCCTGCCCGGCCGTCGGGCCGTACCGGTACCAGCCGACCAAATTCGGGTTGTTGATCGGCGGCGTCTGGATGGCGCCCTTCTTGTCCAGTCCGACCGACTGGATGGGAGCGTTGATGCCGAGCTTCTTGATGATGAGCCGCCTGGGCGTGGACGGCTGCATCGCCGGGGCCGCCGGGAGCGGCGGCGCGGGCGGCGCAGCCGTCGGATCCGCCTGCGTCAACGGCTGGCCCGGCCCGCCTGGACCGACCGAGGGCGCGAACGCCCCGGCCTGCGGCTGCCCCTGGATCTTCATCGGCGTGCGATCGTCCGCCAGGCTGTACTCCTCCGGCGAGCTGATCATGAACAGCATGCCGACCGCCACCGTCACCACGCCGGCGACGGCGGCCAGGATGAGCACGGCGCGCATGATCTGCCCGCGGTCGGCCCGCTCGGGCTCGTGGTACCCGCCGACGGGCGCGGCGTACTGGTAGTAGACCTGCGGGTTGTACGGCTGGCCGGGCTGCGGAACGCCCTGACCATCCTGGTATGGGTACTCGGGAGGCGTCGTCACCCGATCAGCCCCCGATCAACCCCGCTGCGGACGACGCCGCCGCATGACAAGCCCGCCCACGGCCGCGCCGCCGACCAGGAGCGATCCGACGAGCACGAACATCCGCCCATCAGGCCCCGCGTCCCCGCCGCCACCGGTGGCCGCACCCGCCACCGGCTTCCGCGTGACCTGCTGCGTGTTCCTGGGACTATGCGTCACCGTCTCGAACACGGTATGCGTCTGCCGAGGAGTCGGCGTAAGCGTAGGCGTGGGAGTAGGGGTGGGCGTCTGAGAAGGAGTGGTCGAGGCGCTCGCCGAGGGACTAGCCGTCTTGACCATGACGTTTAGTTTGGCCGGGGTCGTGTTATTTCCCGTGGTGGGAGCCGAGCACGTATACAACGTGGTGAGGTTTGGGGGAACCCCGACAGCGGCAGCGGGACCAATCGCCACGTAGATCTTGTCCGCTTCGATACCGACATTGCCGGTCGCCGTGGGCGTCAGCGTCACCACGCCTCCCGCAGCGGGCAGCGAAAGCGTCGCATTGGGTGCCAGAGAACTCGGCCCGGAAGAGGCGGTCGCCGTTGCCTGCAGCGTGGCTATCGGGGTCCCTGCCACCGGAGACGCCTGCAGTTCGCCTTGCACCCAGACGTAGTCCGTGGCAGCCACTCCGGTGGGCGGCGCCGTCAGAACCGAGTTGGCGCCCTGAGCGACCTTCACCGTGACCGTGAACGGCTGATTGGGAGTTGGACTAGCCGGTGCAGCACTAAGATCAACTGATACCGCTTGGTTGGTCGGCCCCCCTGCCGCCCAGCATCCATAGGTCACCGGGTTGGCCGCAGAGGCCATCTGAGGAATACCGACAAAGAGGACGCCCGCCCCCGCTGTTGCTGCCATGGCTGCCTTGGTGGCGATGCGACGGCGTGCTTGCGACTTCAGCACGTACTTCTCCATTCCAGCGGCGGCGGTGACCGGCGTACCAGGGCGTATCAGGATTCCAGTCTGTGGTCACAGTTCCGTACAGATCCTACGGAGGGTTCGTGTCGCCGTGGTGCGGTTTGACTGGTCTTCTCAAATCGTTAACCCATCGCCGCAGGTCAGAGACACTATTACCAGTTAACTTTCAGGTGTAAGATCATTCGACCGTTCGAAGGATCCATCACTCTGCGTGCACCGCCATGTTGCCGTTGTGACCGCCGGTGCTGGAGTGGCTCCGCTCACTTGAGATCTTGGTCGCCCGAGCGCCCTCCCAGGCGACCAAGTCACCTCCGGCTACGCCCGATCGAGCCGCCCCGCCTTCACGTCACCGATGAAGGCGCTCCACTCACCCGGCGTGAAGAACAGCTTGGGTCCGTCAGGGCGCTTAGAGTCCCGGACAGCGATCAAGTGCGGTAACTGGGCGACCTCAACGCAGTTTCCACCGTTGTCGCCGGTGTAGCTGGACTTCCGCCACCGTGTCACCTCCACACAATCCCCTCCGTTGTTGCCGCTATAGCTGGACCTTTGCCACTGCTCGGTACTCATGTCCATCTCTCTCCTGCCGCCTTTCTGATGAGATCCAGCGACATGCTCAAAGGCAACGCTTCGGTCCGGATGTTCTCGAATCGCTGGACCGCGAGTGAAATCTCCTCATGGTCACTGACCGTGAGCCCACGTATCGACGTGTCCACGTGGACTACGTCCACTCCTCCTTCGAGCGTCGCTATAACGAAGCCGCTAAGCAACCCCGAATGCATACCGTGCGGAAGGATTTGGATGGTCAGTTGTGGCCCCACCATCCGAAGTAGATGCTCAAGTTGAGCCCTCATGCCCTCCGGACTACCGATGGGACGATACAGAACTCCTTCGTCGATCACACAGCGCACGATCGGCGGGTCCGGCTCACTGCGAGCGAGCACCTGCTGACGTCGCATTCGCGCGGCGACGGCGATCTCATCACCACGCAGAACCACCCGTGCATAGTCCTCGGTTTGAAGCAGACCGGGGATCAGTAGCGGCTCGTAGGTACGCAGGACAAGGGCGGCCGCCTCCTTCTCTGTCCAACTGCCGAACCACACAGGGAACTGCTGGCCCTTCCTCCAGTCCAGGAGGCGGGAGAGGGCGCCGTCGGTGTTGAGGGTGGTGTCGCAGGACTGGGCGAACTCGGGGCTGGCGGGGAGTTGGCCGGTCTCCACGCCGCTGATGAGCGACTCGCTGAAATGGATCTTCTGGGAGAGCTGGGCCTGGGTGAGCCCCGCCGCCTGACGGTAGTGCCGTAGTTCTCTGCCCCAGATGGCCTGAGGTGTGTACCGATCCACCATCGTGCCCCCAATCGCGGAGATTCAAGGAACGGACGCCGACCTTCAAACCGGCGGACTGGTAACCGTTCACCTACCGAGCGTAGTCACCATTCGGCACCCTTGGCATACGAATTCCGCAGCGAGGAGAACGATCATGTCAGGGGCGGTCGAGGCTTCGAGAACGTCATGTGAATACGACTACGGGCCCGGTGCCCCCATCGCCCTGCTGGGGCAGAAATGGATACCGCGCGACCTCAAATGCGTCGCGTCCGCACGACGGTTCGTCCGGGACGTCGCTCTCGACTGGTGCGCGGCGGATGAGTCGCAGGAAATCGCGGAACTCCTGACGTCCGAGCTCGTCACGAACGCGCTCACGCACGGCGCGGTGAATCTCTCCGCCACGACCACCGTGCGAATCACCATCGGCCGGGACGGCGACCTGATGACCGTGGACGTGTACGACTCGTGCATCGCCATTCCGGAGCTGAGAAGCGCCGACTCCATGGAGACGTCCGGCCGGGGCCTCGCGATCGTGGAAAGCCTGTCGCACAAATGGGGCTGGAACCTGCACCCCTACGGCAAGTCCGTATGGTTCCAGCTCGCCGCCTGGGTGGGGACCCATGACACCGGTGTCAGCCGAGTCTGACCCTGAGGTAGATGGGTTTGTGGTCGGAGAAGGCGGTGCCCTGCGCCACGTGGCACCGGGTCACGCTTCCCTTGGGGGCGAACAGGTAGTCGAGCTTGCGCTTCGCGACGCTGCCGTCCTCGCTGACGTGCTTCTCAGTCCATCGTCCGTCGCGGCTGCCGTTCTGGTCGCACTCGGCGTAGGCCGCATAGACGGGCGCCAGGATGCGTCCTTTCACGGCGGTGCTGTGCCCGCTGTCCGGCGGAGCCAGGTTGAGGTCCCCACCGAAGACGGAACGGTAGCCGGACTTGGCCGCCGCCGACAGCAATTCCTGGACCTGCTTCGTCCGGAAAGGCGCGTCGGGCTCCATATCGTCGTAGGGCAGGTTGGAGCTGAGGTGGGTGCCGCAGACGTTGACCTTCCTGGCCGGGATGGTGGCGCAGAGCGCCATGCGCTTGACGTACCACGGCGGGGAGGTCAGCCCGTGGGCCTGGAAGGTGGCCGCGTGGTCGGCGACCGCGACGGTGACGGCCATATCGCCCCGCGAACGCCCCTGCCGGTCAGGTGCGCAGACCTTCGGCGAGCCGTCCTTCATCGTGAGGGTCGACGACCGAACGGTCCAGGCGCGCGCGGTCTTCTGCTCCAGCAGGCTTTCCAGTGCGGCCGTCCCGCCCGAACAGAACTCCTGCAGGAGGATCACATCCGGCTTGATCGGCTGGGTGGTCGCATACCAGCCGACCTGCACGGCCACCTCCTGCATGCTCCTGCCGTAGAAGTGGCAACCGGCGTTGGTGCCCGCGCAGACGTTCCAGCTCATCACCGAGATGGAAGAGGATGACGTCCGAGCCTGGGCCTGGCACGTGGAGAGAGGGACCGTCGCGACCGCCAGGGCGGCCGTCACCATCAGCTTCCCTGTGATCATATTGTCATTGAAGCATTCGGGGGATGGTCAGGGGATGAGGTCGAGGCCGGTGAGGTCGGCCGAGAGCTTCCAGAGACGGGCCGCCTCCTCACTGTCCGCCGGGCCGCCTTCGACGATGCGACAATCAGCGCAATAGTCGCCGCCGTGCGCGTCGAGCTCGGGTGAGGTGGCGGCCCAGACCGTGGTCGCCGCGCCTTGCTCGGGTGTCTTGAACAGGCCCGGCGCCGGAGTGCCGTCGGCGTCGACCCAGCCGGCGGCGACCATCTCGTCAGCCGTCAGATGCCGTTGCAGGGAGGTGAGGATCCAGCCCGGGTTCACTGAGAAGGCTCGGACGCCATGCGGTGCGCCCAGCCGATCAAGCCGGCGGGCGAACAGGATGTTCGCGAGCTTGGACTGGGCGTAGGCGGCCCACTTGTCGTAGCCGTGCGTGAACTGCACGTCCTCCCAGCGGATGCGCCAGTCCGGGTCGTATCCGGAGGAGACCGAGATGACGCGGACCCTGCCCCCGGCCGTGCCGGCCGTCTTGAGGGCGGGCCACAGCAGGTTCGCCAGCGCGTAATGCCCGAGGTGGTTGGTGGCGAACTGTGCCTCCCAGCCGGGCCCAACCCTGGTCTGCGGGCACGCCATGATCCCGGCGTTGGCGATCAGAATGTCCAGGGCGTCATGGCCGCGCCGGAACCGTTCCGCGAACGTCCGGACGGACGCGAGGTCCGCGAGATCGACCTGCTCGATCTCGACCCTCGCCACGCCGCTGAGGGCCTGCCGCGCCTGGTCGGGCCGACGGGCCGGGACCACGACATGGGCTCCGGCGCCCGCGAGCGCGCGGGTGGCCGTGAGTCCCAGGCCGGAGTAGCCGCCCGTGATCACCACCGTCCTACCAGTGAGGTCGATGCCGGCGAGAACGTCGTCAGCGGTGCCGGCCGCGCGCGATGCACCGTGTTTCGCGTCGGTGGTCCTGTGGCTGGTCATGCCGCGAAGGCTAGATCGTGGAGCGCACTCCAGGTCAACAGGTGTGTACGGCACTGATGACGGCGGACCGAGGAGCCAGGTGGGGGGCGATCGTCCCTCACCAGGTACGGGCCTGGAGAAGGGGATGGCGGCGCACGGCGGTCACGGCTTCACGGCGGAACAGTAGGATCGCGACATGATGGCCCGCCGGTCCGGTTTGGTATTCGCCGACCATTTCTTCCCCGTCCCGCTCGACCACGACCGGCCCGACGGCGCCCAGATCGAGGTGTACGCCCGCGAGGTGCGGGCCGGCGGCGGCGCGGGCGACGACCTGCCGTGGCTGCTGTTCCTGAACGGCGGCCCCGGGTTCTCGGCTCCGCGCCCGCACGGCGGGGAGGGCTGGCTGGAGCGCGCGGCCGAGGACTACCGCGTGCTGCTGCTCGACCAGCGGGGCACCGGGCGGTCGACGCCGCTGAACCGCCGCACGATCCCCCGGCTCGGCCCGCCCGGCGTCCAGGCGGAGCATCTGTCGCACTTCCGCGCCGACTCCATCGTCCGGGACGCCGAGCTCATCCGCCGCACGCTGATCGGCGACCGGCCGTGGAGCGTCCTCGGCCAGAGCTTCGGCGGCTTCTGCACCGTCACCTACCTGTCCTTCGCGCCCGAGGGGCTGACGGAGGCGTTCATGACCGGCGGGCTGCCGGGCGTCCACGCCACCGCCGACGAGGTGTACCAGGAGCTGTATCCGACGGTGGCGACCAAGAACTCCGAGCACTACGAGCGCTTCCCCGAGGACGTCGAGCGGGCCGTGCGCGTGGCACGCCACCTGAGCGCCAACGACGTGCGGCTGCCCACCGGCCGGCCTCTCACCGTCGAGGTCTTCCAGTCGCTGGGCAACATGCTGGGCGGCAGCTCAGGCAGCCGGAGCCTGCACTACCTGCTCGAAGACCCCTTCGGCGGCGGAGACGAGCTGTCGGACGCCTTCCTGTACGAGGTCGAGGCCGAGCTGTCCTGGACGGCGGCGGCCCCGCTGTACTCGCTGATCCACGAGGCGACCTACGCGCAGGGCGAGGGCGCGACGAACTGGTCGGCGCAGCGGGTGCGTGCCCGGTTCCCCGAGTTCGACCCGGCCGCCGCCCTGGACGGCGACGGGCCGCTGTTCTTCACCGGCGAGATGATCTACCCGTGGATGTTCGACACCGACCCCACCCTCGTACCGCTGCGCGAGGCGGCGCACCTGCTGGCCGAGCGGCCCTCCTGGCCCTCGCTGTACGACGTCGCCCGGCTGGAGCGCAACACGGTGCCGGTGTCGGCGGCGGTCTACTACAACGACATGTACGTCGCCCGTGAGCTGTCGATGAGCACGGCCCGCACCATCAAGGGCCTGCGCCCGTGGGTGACCAGCGAGTTCGAGCACGACGGCCTGCGCATGGACGGCCGCACCGTCCTGGACCACCTGCTCTCCACGCCGTAGGTCCCCGTTCATCTGACCGGGGACCCTGACCGATCCTCGGACGACGTTCAGCAGCGACGGGGAGTCACCCTCTGTTCCTGCCGATTGTGCGGGATCACCGCACAGTGAAACGAGGATCGATGACTTTCGAGCTGGCAGGGCCGGTTCTTGAGGGCGCTCTGGCACGTCTGGAACCCCTTGGCCGTGATCACGCCGTGGATCTGGCGGTGGCGGCGGAGGAGGACCGCGGCTCGTACGCGTTCACCTGGGTGCCCCGGGCCGCGGAGGTCGGCCGGTACATCGACGAGCAACTCGACCGGGCGGCCGCGGGAAAGCTGGCGCCCTACGCGCAGGTCGCCAGGTCATCGGGGCGCGCGGTCGGCGTGACGGCCTTCTGGGATCCCCGGCCGTGGCCGGATGGCACGGACCGCCTGTGCGCGATCGAGATCGGTTTCACCTGGCTCGCGGCGTCGGCTCAGGGAACCGGGATCAACACCGAGGCGAAACTGCTGATGCTCCGCCACGCGTTCGAGAACTGGAACGCCGCCCGTGTCGACTTCAAGACGGACGCGCGCAACGGCCGCTCCCGTGCGGCGATCGCGGGTGTGGGGGCACGTTTCGAAGGGGTTCTGCGGAGCTGGTCCCGCTCATGGGCGCCGGGTGAGGAGGGGTTGCTCCGCGACTCCGCGATGTTCTCCATCATCACGGCGGAATGGCCGGAATGCCGGGCGATGCTCGAGGCGCGGGTGGCCGCGATCGTGAAGGGGTGACGGCAGCGCGCGAACCGCCCATCGTCCCCGCCGAAACCGTCAAGGGCCTGCGGTCGTCCTGACACCACCCTGTCGCGGTGTTTCTGGGGCGCGCCCGATTCGCTACCATTGATCCATGACTGCCGGGTCGGCCACGCGCCGCACACAGAACGGGCGCCCGGCCGCCGCTTGATCACCTCGCGGGCGAGAGGCCCGCCGCGTCACGAGAAGCGCGCACAGCCACTCGTGACGGAAGGAGGTGACATACATGAGTTGGCAGTCTTTCCTCGCCAGTCACCAGGTCGGTGACATCGTCGAGGGCGTCGTGACCCAGGAAGTGCCGTTCGGTTCGTTCGTCGAAGCCGACGGCTTCACGGGTCTCGCCTATCAGCAGTCCTGGCCCGTCGGCACCCGCGTCTCGGCCCGGATCCTCGCGATCGACCCCGAGAACCAGCGGTTCAGCCTGACCGCCGTCTGAGTGAACGCTGATCCGGGGGAATCGCACTCCCCCGGATCAGCGTCCATCGCATTATCGCCGCGTCCGCCGGGACGCCGACAGGGTCGAGACCGTCCCGGCCCCCGCGTAGCGTTCTCCTGCACCATGATTGCGGTGTGCAACAGATCCGTTTCAGCACGTTGACGCCTACGGTGGGCAGCCACCGGTACGGAAGATCCCCACCGAACCGCCCGCGCTGATCACTGTCTGCCGAGGGCGTCATAGGCCGTCGGTGGAATGGTGACCTTCCTTCATGCCGAGCAGCGAGGTGGCGGGGGGCGCGGTCGGTACGGGTTCTCCCTCGGGCACCGTCGGAGGAATGGGGCTCACCGTGGGGGCGGGGGGAAGCGCGTGGTCTCCTGCCAAGCCCGTGCCCTCCAGCAGGCCCATGTGGGTGTTCACGAACTTCGCCGTGCTCTCGGCGAAGCCGCGTATCAGGGTGTTTCGGGTGGAGGCCCGGACCGCGCCGATCGCGGGGAAGATCTTCCCGTGCGCCATCCGCAGGCGCATGACCGCCGTCTGATCGTAGGCGAGTCCCTTCTTGCTGGAGATCTCGGCCATCCACCCCTTCTGGTCTTCGTTGGGTTCATCGGGGAGTGGCACGCGCAGTTCCGCCGCCACCTCCCGGACCTCCGCGTCCAGAAGTTCGTGCTGCCGGGCGATCTCCCCCAGGTTCTTCCTGGTGACGGCCCGGAAGGCACGCTTCGCAGCCTGCCTTCCGGTCGGAATCTCCCAGAGGCCGGCCAGGCGTACCTTGACCACCAGATCACGGTCCGCCGGACTCAGCGGGCCCCACGGAGTCGAGACCGTCCCCTTAGTCGCTTTGTCCTGATCCGCTCCGTCCTGGACCGCTTTGTCGCCCGGTGCCGCACCGTTCGCCGGCGCGTCATCGTCCACCGGGAACGCGTCGTCCTCCGGCGCCGATCCGTCCTCGGGTTCCTGCTCCGAGGAGTCGGAAGCCTCAGGGGCGGCCTCCTGCGCCGAAGCGATGATCCCTTTCGCCAACTGCTCCGCCGGCAAGGCGCTCGGCACGGTCGAGGCGGCCGCGACCGGCTCGCCGGAAAATCTGGAGCAGGCTGTGGTGGTCAGAAGCGCGATAAGGCTGAGAACCACGGTGGCGACCGAGGTGGTACGTGCGCGTCGCATCTGTACCCGATCCCTTCTCCCCTGGGGGATCGCGATCCATCGCCGCTGCGACGATGGCCGTTCATGGGGAGCTACGGGCAGTTCGCGTGACCGGTTCGATGCGATCTGAACGAGTTTTCGCGCCGCCATCCGATCGGCGGAGAACGCTGCCGGATCAGGAGCCTGCGCCGGAGAGGGTGGCGTAGACGATGATGTTGTCGGTGTAGCTGTGGGCCTTGGCGTTGAAGACACCGCCGCAGGTGATCAGGCGCAGGCTCGGACGGTCGACATGCCCGTAGACGCGCTTGGTCGGGAACCGGTTCTTGCTCGCCTGCTCGGCCCCGTCCACGGTGAAGCGGGCCGCCGAACCGTCCGCGCGGAGCACCGTGATCGTGTCGCCGCGCTTCAACTCGCGCAGCCGGCTGAACACGGCGGGCCCGCTGCGAGTGTTCACGTGGCCGAGGATCACCGCCGGGCCCATCTCCCCGGGCGCCGGTCCGAGCCGGTACCAGCCCGCCAGCTTCGGCCTGCTCAGCGGGGGCACCTCGATCTCGCCGTTCCTGTCCACCCCGACCGACACCAGCGCCGCGTCCACGCCGATGCCCGGGATGCGGACACGGGTCGGCACGGACTTGCGCAACGGCTTGACCGGCGCGGCCACCGGAGCCGGCGGCGAAGCGGCCGGCGCGGCCTCCACCAACGGCGCGTTCACTCCACCAGGGCCGACCGTCGCCGTGCCCACCGTAGAGGCTCCTATGGAGGCCCCGTCCACCGTCGAGGACCCCGCCGAGGACCCGTCCATCCTGGACGTCCCCGCCGTGGCCTGATCTCCGCCGATGCCGGGGGTGCCGCCGGAATCGCCGGCCGGGAACATCTGCGCGACGATCGGCGTCGGCTCGGAGCCGGACGCGGGAACGGCGTCCCCTGACGGCGACAGGTACGCCAGCGACCCGGCCATCACGGCCCCGACGCCCGCCAGGCAGCCGACCGTCACCAGCGCCGGCGCCAGCATGCCCTTCCACCGCCCGCGCCGGGGCTCCTCGGCCTGCGGCAACGGCGGGATCGTCCCGCTCAACCCGCGCTTCCCCGGCGGCGTCTCAGCACGAGCCCGCCCGCCACGCTGCCGAGCAGCAGCGCGGAGCCGTATCCGAGGAACGCACCGGCGCCCGGGGCAGATTGAGGTGCCTCACCGGTGTGCGCGCCGCCCCTCGGGGTCACCCGCACCTGCGGAGTCGTACGGGCCTTCGGGGTCTTGGAAGCCTTCGGCGTCGGACTGGCGGTCTCCGTAGGAGCCCCATGCCCATATCCACCCCCGGACAGCACAATCACCCCCCGAGCCGAATCGTCCCCATCCGTGACCTGCTGATTCCCGTTGTCGTTCCCGTTGTCGTCGTCGTTCCCGCCGCTCTGATTGTTCTGTGCATGAACAACGTCCACGACCATCGCTCGCGGATTGCCGACGAAATGACAGTTCGTACGGAAGTGGACCGGCGGGATCGAGATCTGATCGGTGATCACCTTGAACGCGTCGACGAGCATGTACTTCCCGTTGGGGGCCTCGTTCGTGAGTGTGAGCTCGTGTTCCCCGTACTCGAGATTGTGCACGGACCAGAGGACCTGCTGGGCTTTCCGGGCTGTCACGTTGGTCTGCCCATCAGCTTCTCGGGAGGCATCAGGGTGTACATCTAGCACGACGTCGTCGAGCTTCACACCGACCTCTCCCATATCGGGATGGCGCTCGGTGATGTACTCGATGCCTGTACCAGTGAACGGAATCGTGACACTGTCTTTCTGCGTCGTCGTCTGGTGGACATCGCCGAGAAGGTCGCCGAAGTCCTTGCGCTCGTCACCCCCAGAGGGCGCCCAAGTTCCGTTGTAGGCGATCGGTCCTTGTGCCCCCGTGTTGTTGTCATTGAAGGTGACAGCCTGCTGAGGCGGAATGAAGTCAAAGGCCAGGTCACGCGGCGTGATCAGCAGCCTGCCCTCTTTGGTGCTGCCGACAGATCCGAGCATCGCCGTCGGCAGTTCCAGCGGCCCATTGAGGCGAAGCTGTCCCTGATCCTTACTCCCGGTCGAGTCAAGTTTCCCCTGGAAGAGTCCCGCGACGTCGGCACTGCCGGTGACGAGCAGACGGCCCCCAGCGGGGAAACTCCCCGACGAGGCCAAAGGTGATCCGCTGAGTGTCCATTCCAAGGCGATGCGCTCGCCGACTCGGACGGTCGTAGGCACCGCCACCTGCACTTGCAGAGTGCGAGGGCCCGGCGGGAGGAAATCGCCTCGTTCGCAGGTGTACTCGAAATGGTGATAGGCCGTGTCAGCGACGGCCGGGCCGACGGGGAACGACATCAGTACAGCAGTGCCGCCAACAGCGACCGTTGCCAGTGACCTGCGGAGCTTAGGTCCCCACCCGTTCACGATCGCCTCCGATCACGGTTCGGCTGTTGGCAGCCGGAGGTAGATCGTATGACTCTGAGGGGTTATGGCGGGCTTATGCAGGAGTAACACTGCATAACGTGGCTGATTTGTGACGAAGGGGAACTTCTCTCGACTGTACGGGGTCCCCCGAGTCCAGCGGTGACCAGAATCGTATTCTGGTGCGGTAACCCCAAGGAGGAAGCGAATGCAGCGAGACCTCTTCGAGGAGGAGCATCTGCTCTTCCGGGAGACCGTGCGCGAGTTCATGACGCGCGAGGTCGCCCCCCACCACGAGCAGTGGGAGAAGGACGGCATCGTTCCGCGCGAGGTGTGGAAGAAGGCCGGCGAGCTCGGCATGTTCGGCTTCTCGGTCCCCGAGGAGTACGGCGGCGCCGGGATCACCGACTTCCGCTACAACGCGGTCATCGTCGAAGAGATCATGAGGTTCGGCGCGACCGGCATCGGATTCGGCCTGCACAACGACATCATGGCCCCGTACATGGTGGATCTCACCAACGACGAGCAGAAGCAGCGCTGGCTCCCCGGCTTCGCCTCGGGCGAGCTGATCACCGCCATCGGCATGACCGAGCCCGGCGCGGGCAGCGACCTGCAAGGGATCAAGACGACGGCGGTCCGCGACGGTGACCAGTACATCGTCAACGGACAGAAGACGTTCATCACCAACGGCATCAACTCCGACCTGGTCGTGGTCGTCACCAAGACCGATCCTGCGGCGGGGGCGCGCGGCATCACGCTGATGGTGGTCGAGCGCGGCATGGAGGGCTTCTCCCGGGGACGCAACCTGGAGAAGATCGGCATGCACGCGCAGGACACCGCCGAGCTGTTCTTCGAGAACGTCCGCGTCCCGGTGGCCAACCGTCTCGGCGACGAGGAGGGTCAGGGCTTCATCCAGCTCATGGTGAACCTCCCGCAGGAGCGCCTGTCGATCGCGGTGGCGGCGGTCGCGGCGGCGGAGGCGGTGCTGGAGACGACCATCGAGTACTGCAAGACCCGTCAGGCGTTCGGCCGGAACATCGGCAAGTTCCAGAACACCCGCTTCGTCATCGCGGAGCTGTCGACCGAGGTGGAGATCGCCCGCCACTACGTGGACAAGTGCATCCGCGCGCTGAACGCCAAAGAGCTCACGGTCGTGGACGCCGCCAAGGCGAAGTGGTGGACGACCGAACTGCAGCACAAGGTCATCGACCGCTGCCTCCAGCTTCACGGCGGGTATGGCTACATGCTGGAGTACCCGGTGGCCAAGGCGTGGATGGACAGCCGCGTGCAGACCATCTACGGCGGCACGACGGAGATCATGAAGGAGATCATCGGCCGGTCCTTCGGGTTCTGACCGCAGCGCCGGGCGACAGGCGCGAATGGCGGATCCCTGGGCCCGGTGATCCGTCAGACCGCGTCTGGAACCCGGTGTCCGCCAGCACGTGGGAGGGCCGCGAGCGGGTCGTCGGCGCGCTCCCGGCATCGATCGGAGACCTCCGGTGCGACGGGTCGCGTCGCACCGGAGGCGTCTTCTGCCGGTGTCCTGCCACGGGTGCTGGTCACCCGGAGCCTCGTCACCGGACGATGTTCGTCCGCCGGGTGGTGGTCAGTGGGCCACGGGCCGGCGGCGGGTCATCAGAGCCAGGTCCACTTCTGGTTGTTGCCGCCGTGGCAGGAGTAGAGCTGGATCTTGGTGCCGTTGGCGGTGGCGGCACCGACCGCGTCCAGGCACAGGTTGGACTGCACGCCGGCGATGGAGCCGTCGGAGTTGACGCGCCACTTCTGGTTGGTGCCGCCGTGGCAGGAGTAGATCTGCACCTTGACCCCGTTACCGGTGCCGGCCGCGTCCAGGCACTTGTTGCCGTAGACCCTGATCTCCTGCGCGGAGGTGTAGGTCCACTGCTGGTTGTTGCCGCCGTGGCAGTCCCACAACTGCACCTGTGTGCCATCGGTGGTGCTGTTGTTCGGCACGTCCACGCATCGGTTCGAGGCGACACCCTTCATCGGCCCGGTACCGCCGCCGGTGGTCGGCGTGGGGGTAGGTGTGGGAGTCGGGGTCGGCGTGGGTGTGGGCGTCGGGGTGGGTGTGGGGGTCGGCGTGGGGCTCGGTGAGGTGCCGTCGAGGCCGAGGAAGGAGATGGCGTAGGCGAGCTGGCCGCTCATCGGCAGTTGGTGGCCGACACCGCTGATGCTGATGCCTTCGATGGTGGCCTGGGTGCTGGTGTTGCCGTACCGGGTCCGGGTCCACGACGACTGGGGACGGTCGGTGAACGCCGGGGTCTGGCTCAGCCCGTGCAGGTTTGTCCACTGCTTGATCTCCTCGCCGTAGTTGGGGTAGGCGAGGGTGGTGTCGGTGGTGCCGTGCCACAACTGCATGCGCGGGTAGCGTCCGGTGTAGCCGGGGTACATGGCGCGGGCCTGGTCGCCCCACTGCTGGGCGCTCTTGATCAGGTTGCCGCCGGAGCACTGGCTGTTCCACAGCGACCCGTCGTTGGTGGCGAAGCACCCGGCGGGGACGCCGGAGAACGCCGAACCCGCGGAGAACACGTCGGGGTACTGCGCGGCGAGCACGTTGGTCATCATCGCGCCGGAGGAGAAGCCGCTGACCACGATGCGGCCCGGGTCGACGTTGTAGCGCTGCCGGGCGTAGGACACCATCGACATGATGCCGGTCGAGTCGCTGCCGCCGTCGCGGCGTAGCCCGTTGGCGGTTGAGACGTCGAAACATTTCTCGCTGCGGGTGGCCTCGGGCAGCACGATGATGTACCCGTACCGGTCGGCCGCGGTGACGTAGTCGTGCCCGTTGCCGTTGAAGATGGCACTCGCCGTACCGGTGCAGTAGTGCACCAGGACCAGCAGCGCCGGCTGTGCCGCGACGCGGTCCGGCACGTAGATGTACATGTTCAGGTTCGTCGGGTTGTTACCGAAGTTGGTCACCCGGGTCAGCGACGCGGCTGTGACGGGCTGGGCCGCGAACAGCATGCCCACGATCATCACCAGGGGCAGGGCGGCGGCCGCCAGCAAGGCTCTGAACCTTCGTCTCACGCGGGGTCCTTTCGTCGTACGGAGCCATGCGGAGCCGTGCGATGACGCCGTTGCGCTCGACCTCTCCACGGCATCGGCGAACAGTTCCGGGTAACGCCATCTGTTAGCGCTCACAGCCGGACGGTCGGCGCTTTCCTGTCTCGTCGGACGCTCCGGGCGGGTGGTGACCGGAGCAAATACGAGGCCGGGAGGGGACGTCAAGGGGCCGGTTCACGGCATGGCAGGTGTACGAGGTGCCCCAGGGCGGCCCATCTGCCGTTGTCGGCGCCATCACCCTTCACCGGCGATGGCGTCGTCCTGAAACTTTCATGAACACGTCCGCCCCATCCAGGCAAGGTCCATAGGCCATTCCGAAAGGCCTGGACGAGCTCGGCGCGTCCGGCGGCACCCCGAAAGGTCGAAACTTTCTGGGGAGTATTGACATGTTTCGGAAGGGTTTCCACACTGTGTCGCACGGCGGTGTTCTCCTGCCCGCTCAGAGGTGGTGCGTGGCGGGAGCCGTGCTTTCGTGCGTCCCTATGGTGCCATTCCGGTCCCCGAGGTGCGGTATCGATTTCGCGGGCCGTGTCCCGCATGCCGCCGTTCTGTCGTTCTCGCTTCGGTTTCGTCCATCCAGTAATGGAGGCTCACGCATGGACTCGAATGCCATCTCCCCACCTGGCGCCCGGCGACCTGGCAAAGGTCTACGGATCCTCCTCGTCGGCGCGCTCGGCGTACTCGGCACGATCACCGCGCTGACGGCGCCCTTTCCGGCCAGTGCCGCCGAGAGCACGCTTGGTGCGGCGGCGGCGCAGAGCGGCCGGTACTTCGGCACCGCGATCGCCTCCGGCAAACTCGGCGACGGCAACTACAC